>JARXAF010000096.1 GCA_029865985.1 Verrucomicrobiota bacterium | reverse complement strand
GTCTTGGCCGAAACCGTCTCGCCAGCCTTGGCGTCCCGGGCCGGCTTAATCACCACGCCGTCGACCAAGACCCGCCCATCCTTGATGGCCGTCTGTGCCAAGGACCGAGATCGGTACAACCGGATGTTCCAAAGCCACTGATCCCACCGCATGCGTGCAGCATGAACCATCCTCGCCGAAGCGCCAACGCTTCCGATGGACCGGTGGCGATCTCCAAGACAAGCCCGAGAGATTTTCTCGGAGGGAGGGCCGATCGGAAGATGTTAAAACACTGGTTGATGTCTGATGTCAGTATATGATGTCACGCATGAGAACCGTCATCGACGTCCCCGATGAACTCATCGAATCCCTGGATCAGGTCGGCGCCCTCGAACAGCGTTCCAGGGCTGCCTTGATCCGCGATGCGATCACCGAATACCTCAAGGTCAAATCCATCCCGGCGGCCGAAGAGGCCTTCGGTCTTTGGAAAGACCGGAAGACCGACGGCGTCCGGTACCAAAGGTCTCTCCGTGACGAATGGGAACGGGAATGAAAGCGGTCTTCGACACCAACATCCTTGTCGATTATCTGGGCGGATCGGAAGCCGCCAGAGGCGAACTGGCTCGATGCCGCGTCCGACTCATCAGCATGATCACTGTGATCGAACTGATGGTTGGCGCCAGAAATGCCCGTGAAGAGGCCGCGATCCGAGGACTTCTGTCTTCGTTCGAAATCCTCGAGCTTTCTGCTGAAATCGCCCAGGAGGCCGTCGTCATCCGCAAGGAATTGAGACTGAAGATCCCTGACGCCATCGTCTACGCAACGGCCAGGACCCAAGGCTGCCTACTGGTATCCCGCAACACCCGGGAATTGAAATCCGATTGGCCCGACATCCGCATTCCCTACCACCTCTGATTCCCGCACCCATCCCAAGAGCCCCGCTCGCGAAAAGAATCGTTGGTCGCGGCAGCCGACGTTCCTAGAATCACGGTTATGAGCGATCTGTCGAAATCGCGCCTTCGCGAACTCCTGGCCGCGGCCTCTCGAGCCCGGCTGTGGGTGGTGGGAGACGTGATGCTGGACCAATTCGTCTGGGGGCGGGTGAGCCGAATTTCGCCTGAAGCGCCAGTGCCCGTCGTTGATTTCGACCGGGAGAACCTCATGCCCGGCGGTGCGGCCAATGTCGCCCGCAACGTCACCGCACTGGGCGGCAGCGCCGACTTGGCCGGAGTGATCGGCCGGGACGAGGCCGGCCAAACCCTAAGGGATTTGCTCGCCTCCGAACGCATCGGCTGCCGCAGTCTCGTCACCTCGGCACGGCGACGCACCACCACCAAGATGCGTATCGTCGCCGGGCAACAGCAAATCGTGCGCCTCGACCGCGAAACCCGGGGTGAGATCGACGCGGCCGCCACCCAGGCACTCCTCACGAAACTGGAGCGCGCCCTCCCCCGGCTCGACGGCGTGGTGGTGGGCGACTACGGCAAAGGAGTCGTCACCCAGGCTCTGCTGGACGGCATCCGGGAACGCTGCAAGCAGGCCGGATGCTGGATCAGTGTGGATCCCAAGCCCGTGCACTCGCTGAACTTGCGCGGCCTGTCCCTGATCACTCCCAACCGCAAGGAGGCCTTCGAACTGGCCGGGATCGAAGACTCGGTCCGTGCGTCCAACCCGATGAGCGACGCCCCACTCCAGGAGGCCGTCCGGAAACTCCAGGAGACACTCCGCCCCGCGCTGTTGCTCATCACCCTCGGCGAATTGGGAATGCTGCTCTGCCGGCGTGACCAACCGCCCTTCCATGTCCCCACCGTGGCGCGCGAGGTGTTCGACGTGTCGGGCGCCGGCGACACGGTGATTGCCGCCTTCACGCTCGCCATAGCGGCCGGAGCCACTCCGATCGAAGCCACTGTGTTCTCGAACCATGCCGCCGGTGTGGTGGTGGGGAAACGCGGCACAGCCACTGTCAGCCCCGACGAACTCCTGGCCACCTTCAACGATGCTGACTAACCCCCGGAAACCGGCTATTTTTCTCGATCGCGACGGAACGCTGATCCACGAAAAGCACTACCTGCACCGCCCCGAAGAGGTCGAGTTCTTCGCGGAAGCCGCCCCCGCGCTGAAGCGCCTGAGCGACGCGGGTTTCGCCCTGGTCGTGGTGACCAATCAATCGGGAGTCGGACGGGGCTATTTCACCGAGGCCGATGTCGACCGGGTCCATGCTCACATCCGTGACGAAATGGCACGTGACGGAGTCGAGTTCCTGAAATTCTACTCGGCGTTTGAAGCCCCGGATCAACCCAGTCGTGGCCGAAAACCCTCGCCGCAGTTCCTCTGGGACGCGCGCGACACATTCAACCTCGACCTCTCGGCCAGCTACATGGTCGGCGACAAGCGCATCGACCTCGAGGCCGGTTGGAATGCGGGTGTGAAAGGGAGTTTTCTCGTTCGCACCGGCTACGGCGCGGAACTGGAACGAACCGAAGGATCCTCCCTGAATCCGGGGATCGTGGTCGACGGGTGGCAGCAAGTGGCCGACTGGATTTTGAACTCTATCCCCAATCGGTGAGATGGACTCGTCGGGCGCTTCAGCGAACCTGAAAAATCAGCACTCCCGGGCTCCGGGAACTTCCATCCTGAAACGCGGAATCCGCACCACGATCCGGCGGCCGGCATCGTCCACTCCGAGATAGGAACCCTCGGCCACGGCTGAATGGGTGCCGATGATGTGCCGACTGTTGTAGCTGAACTTGCCACCCGGTGGCACAACGGGGGTTTCACCCACCACCCCATCCCCTTCAACGACCAGCACCGTATCGTCCTCGTGGGTCACCACCCATTTGCGTCCACGGATGGTCACCGGAACCGGCGATTGGTTGTGGATGGAAATGAAGTAGATAAAGGAATGCGGCTTGTCGGACTGGTCTGCACCGAGCCGCTGGTAAAGCAGTCGGTCGACCGTGACCTTCAATCCGGGTAATTCGATCAATTCCCCTATGGTTTCCATCTGGGATGATCCTAAGGCCGGAGGACCGATTGACAAGGACACCTCTGAAATTCCAGCCAACCCCGCGTTGAACCGAGAGTTCCTTCGCTCGGTACCGATCCGAGACTTCGCGCGCTTGGGCGTGGCTTCGCGAGACCGACCGGGCTACCGTTGAACGCGACTTTCGACACCATGCCCAGCGTTTACATCAAGACCTACGGTTGTCAGATGAATGAGCGGGACAGCGAGGCTGTTTCGGTCCAGCTCCTGGCCCGAGGATATTCCCTGGCTCCGTCAGAGAAAGAGGCCGACGTCGTGCTGCTGAACACTTGCAGTGTCCGCGACATGGCCGAGCAAAAGGCCCTGAGCCGCATGGAGAATGTGATCGGCGCGGATCGGAAATTCGGGAGCAAGAAGATCCTGGGATTCCTCGGATGCATGGCACAAAGCCGCGGCGGCGAACTCATCGACCAGTTGCCCGACGTGGATCTGGTTCTCGGCACCCAGAAGACCCACCGAGCCGGCGAATACCTCGACGCACTGTTGTCCGGCTCCCGAGACAAGGTTGTTGATACGGCTGAAGAAGCCGGCAGCGAATCGGCCATTCGTGAACATCTGGGCCACGGAATCGGCAATGATTCCCGACCCGTCACGGCTTTCGTCAGCATCATGCAAGGCTGCAACCAGCACTGCACCTTCTGCATCGTGCCGTCCACCCGAGGCGAAGAACGCAGCCGGCCCATGGACGACATAGTGACCGAGTGTCGTGAACTGGCCTCGCGCGGAGTCCGCGAGATCACCTTGCTGGGCCAGATCGTCACCAGCTACGGACGTCGGACGATTCCGGTGCAGGACGGTCGCAGTGCCTTCGTTCAACTCATCGAAGCGGTCCACGCCATCGAGGGCATCGACCGGATCCGCTTCACCTCGCCGCATCCCAAGGGCTATGGCGACGACCTCGTCGAAGCCTACGGTCGCCTGCCGAAACTGGTGGAAAGCGCGCACTTGCCCGTCCAAAGCGGATCCAACCGTCTGCTCAAGCTCATGCACCGGGGATACACCCGGGAGCGCTTCCTCGAGATCATCGCCAAGCTCCGCGCCGTCCGTCCTGACATCGGCCTGAGCACCGACATCATCGTGGGTTTCCCCGGCGAAACCGAAGAGGACTTCCAGGAGACGCTGTCCCTGTGTCAAACAGTCCAGTTCGACCAGGCGTTCCTCTTCAAGTACAGCCGGCGGCGCGACACCCCGGCCGCAGACATGCCCGACCAGTTGCCCGAGGAGGTCATCGAGGAGCGTCATCAGCGGCTGCTGGCTGAGATCAACCGCATGGCCATGGCGAAGTTCGAGGCCCATCTGGGCGGGTTGGTCGAGGTGCTGGTCGAAGGACCCAGCCACCGCAATCCCGCCCGCTACGAGGGGCGCACCCGGACCAACAAGATCGCCATCTTCGAAGGTTCTCCGCGTCATCAGGGGCAAATCCTCGACCTGAAGATCGAGCGCGTGGGCAGCTTCACGCTCTACGGCAACCCGGCCATTCTCGGCCTCGATTGAAGGGTTCGGCCCACTCCCTCAGCGGGAGAGCAGGATGAGATACTGCTGGAGCCGTCGTGACTCGCCGGAATCACGTCGTTCCTGATGGATCACGTGCAAGTTGGCGATCATCCGCTGAAGACATCGCCGGGGCGTGATCGGCTGAAGCAAGATGGCGCTGTCCGAATCCGGTAACGCGAAGTGGGCCAGACGTTGACGAGCCTCGGAGCGTGTCACCAATCGCCCACCGTGAAAGGCGTCGATGAGCCATTCGCCCTGGGCGTCCTGATAACGACACAGAAAATGGCCCGGCATCCCAATGCCCACCACCGGGAGACCCAAGCGTCGAGCCACGAACTGATACACACAACACAGCGTGATGGGGATGCCGCGACGCCGATCAATGACGCGGTCCATATAGCTGTTGTCGGGATCGAAGTACTGCTCGGAATTGCCCCGGAATCCTTGTTCTCCGAAGAGCACCGCATTCAGGGCGGAAACCACTCCAGCCCCATCCGTAGCGGATTCCACCGTGGGAGCCGCCGCCTGGGCCCACCAATCCAACTGGGCCTGATAGGCTTCGATCGGGGCCTCGGGGTTGCGGGTCTTGGCCAGAAGCCAGACGGCCTCTTCGAGGTCGAAGTGCTCCCCGTGGCCGGCGCAGAATTCGAGAAACTCCCGGTCGGCATCGATCCGTGCCTGGGCATCCCAAAGTTCCCGAACCCGGGCCCGGATCACCGGATCGCCATGGAGTCGGTGGGCCTTTAACCAAGCTTGCGGCCGCCCCTTCGGAGCCAACTGTTTCAGGATCGACTCGACCACCGCTCCATCTTCATCCGCCAGCAAGGTCAACAATGCCTGCTGTCGGGTGGCCGACGGAACAGGCTCGCTGTCGGTGGTGGATCCATCGGGGCTCATGCAACGTCGAACATCTTTCCGGGATTGAGAATCCCCTGCGGATCGAGCTCCCGACGCAACCCCCGCATCACCCGCATGGAGGCATCGCCCAAAAACTTCGGCAGAAAATCCTTCTTGGCCACCCCAACACCGTGCTCACCCGTGATCGTGCCACCGAGGCGGATGGCCTCATCGAAGATTTCCTGAAAAGCCACGTGAACCCGGTGCATTTCGTCGGTATTCCGCTCATCGGTGAGGAAGGTCGGATGGAGATTACCGTCCCCCATGTGACCAAAGGTGCCAATGCGGAGCCGGTGCTTCTTGGCCACCTGATCGACGAAGCGGATCATCCGAGCCAACTCGCTGCGGGGCACGGTGGCGTCTTCCAGAATGGTGGTCGGCGACACCCGGGCCAGCGCGCTGAAGGCCGATCGACGCGCGCCGGCCAGTGCATTGGCCTCGGCTTCCGTAGCCGCCTTGCGAACTTCTAGGCAGCCGTTGGCCCGCGCTATTTCCTCCATCCGAGCGGCCTCTTCAGCCACCTGAGCCGGATGACCGTCGGTTTCCATGAGCAGCAGGGCCTCGCAATCGGGGAGCCCGATCTTGGCGTAGTCTTCGACGCAGCGGAGGGTGGTCCGGTCGAGGAACTCCAGGGTGCAGGGAATGATCTTGGCGGCGATGATGTCGGAAACCGTCTGGGCCGCGGCGTCCATGGCATCGAACGTGGCCATCAAGGTCTGCTTGGCGGCGGGAGGCGGAATGAGCCGCAGGAGCACCCGTGTGATCACGCCCAAGGTTCCCTCGCTGCCGATGAACAAGTCCTTCAGGGAATACCCCGCAACGTCCTTCACGCACTTGTTGCCCGTGAAAAGGATTTCCCCGTCGGGCAGCACGACTTCCAAACCCATGACGTAGTTGCGGGTGATGCCGTATTTGAGACCGCGCAGGCCCCCGGAATTCTCAGCCACATTGCCGCCGATGGTGCTGATCTTCATCGAGCCCGGATCGGGCGGGTAGAACAAGCCGGCCGACGCCGCGGCTTCAGCGATTTGCAATGTGGTCGCGCCGGGCTCGGCCAGCAGAGTTAAGTTGGCGCGGTCGACCTCCAGGATGCGGTTCATGTGCACCGTGCACAAGACGATGCACCCCGGCACCGGTAGCGATCCCCCGCTCAAGCCCGTACCGGATCCGCGAGTGACCACGGGGGTCTTCGTGTGTTGGGCCAGACGCAAGACGGCCTGGATGTCGGCCGCTGTCCGCACGAACACCACACAACCGGGTTGCTGACTCAAAGCGGCCGTACCGTCAAAAGCGTAGACCAACAAATCTTCGGCGGAGGTGAGGACCGATCCGGGCCCAAGAAGCCCAACGAGTTCAGTGATGATTTCCGGGGAGCAGGCCATGGATTCAGGATTGTTTGGAGTTGGCTTTGCGAGCTTTCCACGCTTCCCACACCACGGGCAGGACCGACACGAAGATGATTCCGAGCACGATCACTTCGAAGCGTTTCTTCACGAATTCCAACTGCCCCAGAAACCAACCCGCCGGCAGGATCAGCCCCACCCAGGCAACGGCTCCAACCGCGTTGAAGAACATGAAGCGCGACCGATTCATCGCACCCATGCCCGCCACGAACGGAGCAAAGGTCCGCACGATGGGAACAAACCGGGCCAGGATGACCGTCTTGCCGCCGTACACCTCGAAAAAATGTTGGGTTTTCTGAAGGTACTCGGGCCGGATGATTTTCGGAAATCTTCGAGTCAGATAACCACCCGCAAACTGCCCCACGGAATAGTTGACCGCGTCTCCAATCACGGCGGCGATGATCATCAGGGCTCCGGCCACCCAGACATTAAGACCCGAAGCCGGGTTGGCGGCCACGGCGCCCACGGCAAACAGCAGCGAATCGCCAGGAAGCACCGGAGTGAGCACCAGTCCGGTCTCGGCAAAAATAATTAAAAAGAGAATGCCATAAACCCAAGCCCCTTGATTGCGGGTCAGATCAAACAAGTGGTCTTGCAAATGCAGCACCACATCGAGGAATGCCTTGAGAATATCCATGGGGGAATAAGCTTAGAATCGGGTGTCCAGTTTCAGCGCTTTACAGTGCGGCTCGAAGCGCCCCGCACCTCGTCGACCTCTTGAGTCTCCAAGCGAATCGATCGACCAATGAACACCCAGGCGATGGCCCAGACGAAGGGGAAGAACAACACCCCCAACACCAACCATGACAGCGTAAATCCGGCGACACGGCGGGACATCAGTTCCGGGGTCAGATAATTCAGAAGCGGCAGCCCAACCAAGGCCACCAGGAACGCACTCGCGCAGAGGATGGACAAGACCAACTGCCGCCGCATCAAACGGTGGAGGAAGGCCTCGGAATGAATGTCCCGGTAGGGATGGGCGGGGTCGGACATGAGCGCAGGATGGAGCGAAAGGGCAACCGCCGTCCAGCACCCTACCCGACTGTGTCGCGCCTCGACACGGTCCAGAATCCGACGCACCGAAACGGCCGACCCAACATCGCCCGAGTTCAGCCATTGGACTTTCGCAAGGCGCTCCATCAATGACACCACACACCCAAGGCCCTGTCGGCCCTCACCGTGCGAGTGTTACCGAACACCGGAAACTCAACCGCCGCCCAGCGGGCAATCGCTCTCCGTTGCTTTCTGACTTGGCTCGCGGGCGAGATCGGCGCTCAATCAAAAATCTCCCGTCCTTCTGAATGAGTGATCACTCGCCCCATTTTCTTTCCCGCGAAGCCACTGTGGCGGGCCCTGGATTTTCGCGATGGCTGGTGCCACCGGCCGCCATCGCCGTACACATGTGCATTGGCGAGGTCTACGGTTTCAGTGTTTTCAACGAACCCCTGAGCCGACTCCTGGGCGGTGCGGCCCACGACCCCACGCGCGATTGGACCATCCCGCAAATCGGTTGGATTTATTCCATCGCCTTGGTGCTGCTCGGACTTTCTGCGGCCGTCTTCGGTAAATGGGTTGAGCGCAGCGGCCCCCGCAAAGTGATGGTGGCCAGCGCCACCTGTTTCTGTTCCGGACTCGTCTTGTCGGGCATCGGTGTGCAGCAGCACTGGCTATGGTTAGTCTATCTCGGATACGGCGTGATCGGCGGCATCGGGCTTGGCTTGGGCTACATTGCTCCAGTCTCCACGCTGATGAAGTGGTTTCCGGATCGACCCGGAATGGCCACCGGAATGGCTATCATGGGTTTCGGTGGCGGCGCGCTCATCGGTGCGCCTCTGGGCGTTACGTTGATGTCGTTCTTCAAGACGGCCACCGACCCGGGTGTCGCTTCCACGTTCTTCACTATGGCCGGACTTTACGCGGCATGGATGCTTTTTGGAGCCTGGCTCGTCCGGGTGCCCTCGGCCGACTGGAAGCCCGAGGGTTGGCAACCGGCCGCCACCGGATCCAAGGCCGGACCCGGTAAGGCCGTCTCGGTGGACACAGCCTGGAAGACACCCCAGTTCTGGCTGCTGTGGATTGTCCTGTGCATGAACGTCAGCGCGGGCATCGGCATCCTCGGCCAAGCCTCACTGATGTGTCAGGACTTGTTCGGCGTCAGCGCCGCGGTGGGCGGCGGGTTCGCCGGTTTGCTGTCGATCTTTAACATGGGAGGCCGCTTCTTGTGGTCCTCAGTCTCCGACCTCACCGGCCGACGCACTGTGTTCGCGATCTATTTTTTACTCGGCGCACTGCTGTATTCGCTCGTTCCGTGGACTCAGAAGATCGGAAACCGTTCCCTCTTCGTGGTCGTTACAGCACTCATTATTTCCATGTACGGCGGAGGCTTTGCCACCATCCCGGCCTATCTCCGAGACCTCTTCGGAACCCATCAGGTGGGAGCCATCCATGGCCGCCTGATCACGGCCTGGTCACTCGCCGCCATCGTCGGCCCTCAACTCATCAACTACATCTCCACCGCGAAGAAGAAGGCCGGAGTGCCAGCGGCCGAAGCCTACAACAGCACGCTGTACCTGATGTGCGGCCTGCTGCTCATTGGACTTATCGCCAACTTGCTGGTGCGGCCGGTGCATCCAAAGCATCATCTGGCGACCCACTCTTGAGTTTCGAACGTCATGCAACGTCTCTTGTTCATCGTCACCTGGATTCTGGTGCTCACACCGCTCTCTTGGGGTGTCGCCCGATCGATACAAAAGTCGATGCCACTCTTCACGACGGGTGCACCGCTCAAGCCCATTCAGGCCGGATCAACAATCCATACAAACTCGCCCACACCCGCTAAACCGTAAGCTCGTAGCCCCTTTCTCAAACCTCACTCATCAACCCAGGATCACACACTCACCGATGAAAATCCTCACCCCACTCCTACTTGCCTCCGCGCTATCGCTGACCACGATGGCTGCTGAACCCAAGCACAACACCGCCCTCTCCGGCGGCAAACTCCCCAAGCCCGTCAAGGTGTCCCTAGTCAAGGTCGCTGGCGGCTTCGTGGACCCGGTCCGTGTCTCTCTGGCCCCCGGCGACAACAACCGCCTGTTTGTCTGCGAGCGAACCGGCATCGTCCGACTCATCAAGAACGGCAAAGTTCAGGACAAGCCCTTCCTCGACATCCATGAGACGGTGGTCAGCTCCTTCCTTGAACAAGGGCTCTACGACCTCGAGTTTCATCCGAAATTCGCCGAAAACGGCAAGTTTTACGTCCATTACTCCGACATGTGGTTCAATGGCGCCGGATTTATCGTTGAGTATCAGGTCTCCAAAACCAACCCCGACAAGGCCGATCCCGAGTCCGCTCGGGTGGTGTTCCAAATGCCTCGCCCCTATGCCAATCACAACGGCGGCGAAATCGCCTTCGGCCCCGATGGCTACCTGTACATCGGTAGCGGCGACGGCGGTTGGGAAGGGGATGTGCTGGGTGCTGGCCAAGACCTGAGCACCTGGCTGGCGAAGATCCTTCGCATCGATGTCAACCCGTCCCAACCGGACCGCGGTTATTCCATTCCGAAAGACAATCCGTTCATCACGCCCGCCTCGCAAATGAAGCTCTTCGGTGTGACCGAGGAGGCCTTCAACAAGATTCACCCGAACGCCAAGCCGGAGATCTGGAGCTATGGCCTACGCAATCCGTGGAGCTTCCAGTTCGACCCGAAAAACGGCGACATGTACATCGCCGACATCGGCCAGAATCACTACGAAGAGGTCAACTTCGAGCCCCATGGCAAGGCGGGCGTAAACTATGGTTGGAAGTTTATGTGCGGCACCCATCCGTTCCCCCTGCCCCTGGATGCCAGCGGCAAGCCGGACCTGGATGCGGTCAAGGATGCCCCGCGCGTGGGTGAGGCCCCCATTTGCGAATACAGCCACGTCGACCAAGGCAACTGCGTCATCGGCTTCGGTATCTACCGGGGCTCCAAGTACCCTCAGATGGATGGCACCTACTTCTTCGGAGATTGGGGCTCTGGCAAGCTCTGGGGCACGGCTCGCGACGCCCAGGGCAAATGGCAAATGCAGGAACTGCTCAACACCAAGCTGATGTTCACCGGTGGCGGACAGGGTTCCGACGGCACTCTTTACGTGACCGACGCGAAGGCCAACTACGGTGGTCCGGCCGATCCGGCGCAGAATGAACGCGGAGCGGTCTGGATGCTCGTCCCCTCAGACAAGGTTCCGGCGGGCGCAGAAGTGGCTCCGTTGGAGTAAGGAATCGTCACTCGCTCGTTGTTCTATTTAAAACCGTCACCCGGGGGCAAAGCTCAGGCTTTGCCCCCGGGCCTTTTTTGAGATCTTATCGCCGTCAACCAACTGAACGCCATGTTCCGGATAATCGCCCTCGCCTGTGCCCTCGCCCTGAATCTGATGCTTCAGGCCGCCGATGCGCCCACTGCTCCCACCGGCCATGACCACGGCACGCCCAGCGGCGACTCCAAAGCAGCCGAACCTCAGGAATCGATGTTCCTTTCGGTGGACCCTAACACTCCCAAGACCGCCCGCTTAGTGGTCGTCTCGGCCTACAATCCGGTGAACTACGGCATGAATTTTAATGGATTCGCCAAGGGGGGCGCCCGCTACACCATCCCTCAGGGGTGGACCGTGTCGGTGAATTTCACCAACAACAGCCCAGTACCCCACAGCGCCATCGTGGTAGAGAAGCCCATGGTGAAGAAACTCCAGATGGGCGAACCGGCCTTCAAGGGCGCCTCAACGCCCTACCCCGTGCGCGGCACCACCGGCAAAGGAGGCGTGGCCTTCCAGTTTGTGGCGGACGAGGCGGGTGAATTTGCCATCGCCTGCGGATTTCCCTCCCATTCCGCTAATGGCCATTGGATAGCCTTCGATGTCAGCACCACGGCGGCCGCCCCCAGTTTGCAGTTTGGAACCAAGGCCCCCTACGTGGCCCGCTGATGTCCGTGCCCATCCTGATCGCCCCTCAGCCCTTCGGCCCGCACGGAGTCTGCTTGGCCCTGGGTCTCTTCGATGGTGTCCACCTCGGACATCAACACGTGGTCCGACAAGCAAAGATCGACGCTCGGGCCCGCGGCGCGGCGACCGTGGTGGCCACCTTCGATCCCCATCCCCTGGCTGTTGTCCGGCCCGAAAAAGCCCCCCGACTCCTGCAGTCGTTGGCCCAGCGTCTCGCTTCCCTCGAAGCGCAGGGGGCTGACGCAGTACTGGCACTCCGCTTTGACGCAGCCATGAGCCAGAAGAGCGGTGAAGAATTCGTGCGCGAATTGGTGAGCGGTTTCGGCGGGCTCAGGAGCTTTACCGTGGGTCAGGGCTTCCACTTTGGTCAGGGCCGCAGCGGGAATGTTTCGCTCTTGCGCCTGCTAGGCCGAGAACTGGGATTCTCGGTGAATGCCATGGCTCCCATCCATATCGGAGCCGAAATCGTGAGCAGCACCCGCGTCCGCAGCGCCCTGCGAGATGGAAAGCTCAGTCTGGTGGCCGAGCTTCTGGGGCGTCCTTACAGCCTCGCAGGCCCCGTCGTCCGCGGCGACCAACTCGGTCAGTCCCTCGGATTCCCCACGGCCAACATCGACGTGACAGGACTCGAACTCCCTCCCTTTGGGGTCTACGCCGCTCGAGCCCGCCACGCCGGTGGCGAATTCCCGGCCGCGGTCAACCTAGGACTGCGCCCCACACTCCAGTCCTCGCAGCCACAGCTTCGCTTCGAGAGCCACCTCATCGGGTATCACGGTGATTTGTATGACCAGGATTTGACTGTGGAACTGGTGAGCTTCCTGCGTCCAGAACGTCGGTTCGCTCACCTCGACGCACTGAAGGCTCAGATTGCCAAGGACATCGTCGCAGCCCAAAAAGCCCTGTTCTGAACCCGGAAGGTGACCTTTCACCCGCTCAGTTCGAACTCAAAAACAACTCACCAATAACCTCCTTTTCTCTGTCCGTTTTATCGAAGCAGGCCCACTGGATTCTTTCCGGTATTGCATCGGGAGTCGGAGCCGGTTCAGCGTCTGCTCAATGAACCCACGTCCCATCGTCGCTCTCCTGCTGTGTCTGTCCCTCAGCTGTCCGGCCTGGAGTGCGGACACATCGAAGAAAGCGGGGGCCGGCAAACCTATTCCGTGGATCGCCCTCTTCGACGGCAAGTCTACCGCAGGCTGGCGCGGGTTTGGCAAAGCCACCTTCCCGGAGCATGGGTGGATCGTGAAGGACGGCTGGCTGACCCATGTCGCAAAAGGAGGCGGTGGCGACCTCATTACCGACCGGCTCTTTACCGACTTTGAACTGCGCTTCGAGTGGAAAATCTCGACGGGCGGCAACAGCGGCGTGAAGTACTTCATCGACGAGGCCCGCAAGGCCGCCATCGGCCATGAGTACCAACTCATCGATGACGCAGCCCATCCCGACGCCAAGCTCGGCCCGAAACGCCAGACCGCCGCGCTTTACGATGCCCTGCCAGCCCAGTCGCCCCGGGTCAAGCCGGCCGGACAAATCAATGAATCGGCCATCCTCGTCCACGGAGATTCCGTTGAGCATTGGCTCAATGGCGATTGCGTCCTCAAGTACCGGATCGGTTCCCCCGAACTCGTAGCAGCCAAGGCCGCCAGCAAGTTTAAAAACGAACCGAAGTGGGGCACCCGCTTTGCGACTCCCATTCTGCTTCAAGACCACGGCGATGCCTCTGAATTTCGCAACATCCGCATCCGTGAGCTGAAGTAACTCTCTTCGGCCGGTCTCAACGCCCTGCCACCATCCCGCCCAAACCGCTTCCAGCCTGTCCCTCTGGCTTGTCGCGGGATCCTGGGATAGCCTGTCCCCAGATGACCCGTCTCCGGAGATTTCTTACGCACCTGTTCTTGGGGCTCTGCATCGGCGCGGCACCACTCTGCGCCGACGGCGCAGATGACGCGTTCATCCGCATTTACAACCTGATCCAACAGGCCGAGGCCCATCGAGAAACTGGGCAATGGTCCTCGGCCCGCGAAGCATTCACCGAGGCCCAGTCGGGCTTGGAAGTGCTCCGCCGAAATTATCCGACTTGGAATGAACGGGTGGTGGCCTATCGAATTCGCTACGTCGGCGAGCGCCTGGAGGCTCTTAAAAAAACTCCTGAGGCATTCAATAAGCCCTCCGCCAACCCGGCAACTTCTGCGGCCGTGGCCTCCAATACGCCACCCACCGTGGCCCTGGCTCCGAATGGTGAAGTTGTGGCGCAATTCGAGCAGCTAAACCTCGAAATCCAGCGTCTCTCAGGCGACAAGCAATTGCTCGAAGCCAAACTGCGCGAAGCCCTCTCCGCCCAACCTGCCCCGGTAGATCCGCGTGAATTCCAATCGGCCATCGAACGGATCACCGCCCTGCAGACCACCAACAAGGTTCTTTTAGCCTCCTTAGAACAGCAACAAACCGAGCGCCGCAACCTCGTAGACAAGGTGGTCGCCGACGAGGCCCGAGCCGCCCTCGATGAGGCCAACAAGAGCCTGCTAGAACAGAAGGTTGCTGCTGGGCGCATTGAAAAACAAAAGCAGGAGATCGAAACCAAACTAAAGAGCCTTCAGGCCGGACCGCTGCAAACCCTTCAAAAAGAGAACTCGACGCTCAAACAACAGGTTACCGAACTGAAATCGGATACTGAACGCGGAAAACAGGTCGCTGATCTTGCTGCCAAACTCGCGCAAATCCAGATCAGCCTCGATGAGTCCAAGAAACGAAACTCAACCCTAACCTCCGAGAAAACAGGACTGGAGCGACAACTGGCAGAACTCCAAGCCCGCACCTCCGAGGAAAGCCTGTCAAAGATCCGACAGCTGGAGAACTCCCTGGCACTAGCCAAGGCCAATGCGGAACACTCTCTGGCCAAAGCTGAATTAATCGCAGGCACGCTGGCCAAGGAGAAACAGACCCGCACCGACCTAGAACTGTCCAACCAGGCGCTCAAGACCAAGATCAACGACCTCACCCGAGGCGCCGAACAGCGTGCGGATGCGGTGAAAACCCTCGAAACAGCCTTGGCCGCCGAAAAAGCCGAACGCGAGGCCGTCCGAGCAGAACTCGCCGCCACGGAACGTAAACTGGCCAGCGCAACCAACGCTGCAACCAATACCGCGGCCGTGAACGCCAGTGTGCGCAGCACCGAACTGACAACCCTGCGATCCGAGGTTTGGAAGATCCGAGCATCACTCAAGGAGGGAGCCTCCCGAGAGGCGGAACTCCGAACGGCCTTATCCACGGAACGCGAGTTTCGCGAACGACTGGACCGTGAAAAGGCGGCCCTCGAAAAACGCCTCACCCTCGCCCTCAAGGCCGGTCCAGCACCGGAGACACCCGTTGTAGCCAAAGACACCTCCAAGGCTTTAGCCAAGATGGAGACGCGGGTTCGAAAACTCGAAGAAGAGCGCGACGCGCTTCAGCAGCGCCTTCAAAAACTCACTCAAACCACCCAGCGCCGGCTGTCCACCGGAGCCACATGGCGGGCCGTTACGGCCCGAGAACAAGTCGAAGAGTTTCATCGCCGGCGCCGTTGAACCGACTCCCTCCCAAGCTCTTATGGCCAGCAAGTTCTTCGTCCCCGGCACAGATCGAGCCCCCAAAGTGGGGGATCTGTTTGCCACCATCGCTCCTCGATATGATGTGATCAACGACCTCCAAAGCTTCGGAATGCACCGGCTTTGGAAGCAACAAATGGTCACTGAGGCGGGCCTCCAACCCGGAAAACACGCGTTAGACGTCTGCTGCGGGACCGGCGATGTCACCTTCCGATTGGCCCGAACCGGAGCCGACGCCATCGGCTTCGATTTCAGCCACCCCATGCTCGCGGTCGCGGCAGAACGGGCGGCCCAGGATCCACTGCCTGCCGGTTCAGGCACGGTTTGTTTCCAACAGGGAGACGCCCTCCAACTTCCCTTTGCCGACCGGTCTTTCGACGTGGTGACCATCAGCTATGGCCTGCGCAACCTCGCCGACTTCCAGCGGGGACTGCGAGAATTGACCCGGGTGCTCAAACCGGGCGGGCGCTTGCTCGTCCTAGATTTCGGAAAACCCGACTTCCTGCCATGGCGATGGGTTTATTTCCAGTATCTCGAGCGAATTTGCCCTCTGTTTGGGCGTATTTTCTGCGGCGACGGCGACACTCACGGCTACATTCTCGATTCCTTGAAAGCCTACCCCGCTCAGCACGGGGTAGACGCCGCCTTGCGAGAACTTGGATATATCGAGACCCGCATCCAGTGCTTCCTGGGAGGCACAATGACTCTCAACGTCGGTCAACGCCGGTGACCAGCAATTGGAGTCCTGAGTGGGTGGGGTAAATTCCCGTCTGGCGATTCAACCAAAGATCCTTAGCCTATTACTCAAGCGTGATGAAGATCCTCTTCCTCAATGGTCCTAACCTGAATTTGCTCGGAACCCGCCAACCGGAGATCTACGGCCGGGACACCTTGGCCAGCATCGAAGCCTCCGTTCAGGTGCGGGCCCAGGCCCTCGGAGTCTCGGTGGAGTTCCGCCAGTCCAATGATGAGGGGCAATTGGTCACCTGGATCCAGCAAGCCAAGGGGGCTGTACACGCCATCGCACTGAATGCCGCTGCCTACACGCACACCAGCATCGCCCTGCGCGACGCCATTGCTGCCGTTGAGTTGCCGGTCATCGAGTTGCACCTGTCCAACATCCACGCCCGAGAGTCCTTCCGGCACCATTCGATGATCGCCCCGGTTTGCCGCGGGCAAATTAGCGGATTTGGTGCTTTGTCCTATATTCTGGCTCTGGAAGCGGCCGTTAATGTTAACAACCTGGCGTAAACCTTGATTTTTACTCAAGTTGACGCAAAAACGAACCAGAAGTGAGTCTTGACCTAGGAAGCCAAATCTCCCTAGGTTGCCTCCAATGCGACACGCAACTGTCACTCACGGAGGTTCCTCCGGAGCAGTTTCGGTTCGGCAAGTAAGATCATCTTGAGGAGTTCCGCCCAATCCCTTGGAACGGCTCCAACCCAAAAAGCACCGTGGACCTGAAAGAAATCAAATCGATCATCGACCTGATGAAGAAGAACTCGCTCTCGGAGTTCGAACTCGAGGAGAAAGACTTCAA
>JARXAF010000068.1 GCA_029865985.1 Verrucomicrobiota bacterium | reverse complement strand
CGGGATCCCAGGCGCTCGCATTGGGCCTTTCAGGCCATACGAAAGCAGGTCCCTCCGGTTCAGCTCGCTGCCGATCCGAGTGATGCCCCGTCGAATCCCATCGACGCATTCATTGCTCAGCGGTTGCGTGACAAGGGGCTGCCGCTTCCTCAAGTAGCCAACCGACGAGCGTTGATCCGGCGAGTGACCTACGACCTCACGGGGTTGCCGCCGACGCCTGAGCAAGTCGAGGCCTTCGTGCACGATGTATCGCCGCAAGCCTGGGAGCATCTGATCGATCGCCTGCTCGAGTCGCCCCATTACGGAGAGAAGTGGGGACGGCATTGGCTCGATCTGGTGCGCTTCGCCGAGACCAATAGCTACGAGACCGATGAGGCCAAGCCCCACGCCTGGCGGTACCGCGACTACGTCATCCGCGCCTTCAACGCCGACAAACCCTACGACCGGTTCATTCGGGAACAATTGGCTGGCGACGAACTGCCCGACGGTGGTGCCGACGGTTTGATCGCCACCGGTTATTACCGTCTGGGGATTTGGGACAACGATCCGGCCGACCGGGAACTCGCGCTCTACGACCAACTGGATGATCTGGTCGCCACCACGGGCCAAGTCTTCCTCGGGCTGACCGTCGATTGCGCCCGCTGCCACGACCACAAGATCGATCCCATCTCTCAGCGGGATTACTACGCGCTGCTGTCGTTTTTCAGGAACATCCACCCGTACCGCAACGGCGGGGCGACCGACGAGGTGCCGTTGCCCGGTGAGAAACAACCCAAAGCCCTGGCCGTGACCGAGCCCGGGACCGTCGCTCCGGTCACTCACCTCCTGCGACGCGGCAATCCCGCCAGCCCAGGTGAGGCGGTGGAGCCGGGCTTCCTTTCGGTGATGGGATCGCCGTCTCCGGTCATCACACCGCCGGCTTCTGGGCGTTCCTCCGGCCGTCGTCGGGCCTTGGCTGATTGGATTGCTGCGCCCGACAACCCGCTGACTGCCCGAGTCATCGTCAACCGGGTTTTCCAGCATCACTTCGGCCGCGGGTTGGTGCGCACGCCGAGCGACTTCGGACTCCAAGGAAGCCTTCCCACGCATCCTGAACTGCTCGATTGGTTGGCCGGGCATTTCGTTCAGGACGGCTGGAGTCTCAAGCGGTTGCACCGGTTGATCCTGACCTCGCAGTCCTACCAAGCCTCCGCCACGCCCACGGCCGAAGCCCTGAAAGCGGATCCCTCCAACGACTTGTTCTCCCGATTCGAAATGCGCCGATTGACCGCCGAAGAAATCCGGGACTCGGTGCTGTGGGTGGGCGGCTCGGGCAATCTGAGGATGTACGGGCCCGGGATGTATGTGGCCTTGCCCAAGGAAGTGCTCGCGAGCCAATCCGTGCCCGGAAAGGGGTGGGGCGATTCTCCCAAAGTGGAACAGGCGCGTCGGAGCATTTACATCCATGTGAAGCGCTCGCTGCTCTCACCGGTGTTGCTGTCGTTCGATTTGGCGGAGACCGACCGATCGACTCCGGTGCGATTCGCCACGACCCAGCCGACCCAAGCGCTGGGAATGCTCAATGGAGCCTTCTTCAACGACCAGGCTCGTACTTTAGCCGATCGCATTCGCGCCGAGATGGGGAGCCAGCCCCGGGAGCAAGTGCGACGGGTTTTGCACCGGGTTACATCGCGGCCACCTTCCGACCGGGAGATTTCGCAGGGCGTGGCCTTGCTCCAATCCCTGACTTCGGAAGAAGGACTGGGCGCGACGGCAGCGCTGGATGCGTTTTGTCTGCTGGCCTTCAACCTCAACGAATTCCTTTACCTCGAATGACGCCGCTTTCATCGAATCCCTCAGGAAAATCGGGGTCATTTTGTCGGCGCACCCGGCGTGAATTCCTCTGGCAAGCGGGCGCGGGTTTCACGGGCACGGCCTTGGCTGGCTTGATGGCGTTGGAGGGGTCCAAGCTTCAGGCCAGTTCCGGTGCTTCAACGGGGAAGGATACCAATCCCCTGAAGCCCCGGCGCCCGCATTATCCGGCCAAGGCCAAGAGCGTCATCTTTCTCTTCATGTATGGCGGCCCGAGCCATATCGACACCTTCGACCACAAGCCGAAGCTCAACGCCCTGGACGGCAAGACCATCGCGGTGAAGACCTTCGGCCGCGGCGGCAAGCGCAACGAGGGGCGCGTGGTCGGTACGAAGTGGGACTTCAAGCGGTACGGGCAAAGTGGAAAATGGGTGAGCGATCTGTTCCCGCACATCGGTGGCTGCGTCGACGACATCGCCTTCCTGCACTCGCTGACAGCCGACTCGCCCATCCATGGTTCGGCGATGCTGCAGATGAACACGGGCAAGATCCTTTCGGGCAGCCCGTGCTTGGGTTCTTGGGTGAACTATGGACTGGGCAGCGCGAGCGAGAACTTGCCGGGCTTCGCCGTGATGCTCGATCCCATCGGTGGACCGATCTCCGGGGCCAAGAACTGGGCCAGCGGCTACATGCCGGCGACTTATCAAGGGACGGTGCTGCGTTCGGCGGGAGATCCCATCCTGGACCTCCAACGCCCGACCGGGATGGGGGCGGGCACTCAGCGCCGGGTGCTGGATGCGTTGCGTGATTTCAATGCCGACCATGCTGCTCTGCATCCGGAGAACTCCAACCTCGCCGCACGCATCGCGAGCTATGAGCTGGCCTTCAACATGCAGCGCCATGCGCCCGAGGCGGTGGATCTGACCCGTGAGACTGCGGCCACCCGTCGCCTCTACGGCCTCGACGACCCGCGCACCGAGGAGTTCGGCCGTCGCTGCCTCTTGGCGCGCCGGTTGGTCGAGCGGGGGGTGCGCTTCATTCAGCTCTATGCCGGCGGGGCTCACAACGACGACAACTGGGATGCCCACACCGACATCGAGAAGAACCACGACTTCCACGCCGGTCGAACCGACAAGCCTATTGCTGGGCTCATTCAAGACCTCAAGCAACGGGGCATGCTCGAGGAGACTCTGATCGTGTGGGGCGGTGAATTTGGTCGGCAGCCCACGGCGGAATACGAGAAGGGCACCGGGCGTGACCACAATGCCTACGGCTTCACCATGTGGATGGCCGGCGGGGGTGTGAAGGGCGGGGTGAGCCACGGTCAGACCGACGACATCGGGGCCAACGCGGTCGAGCATCCGCTACACGTGAAGGATCTCCACGCGACGGTCCTGCACCTCATGGGCCTTGACCCCAACCACCTGAGCTTCTTCCACGGCGGACTCGACCAGAAGCTCGTCGGCGTTGAAGAGGTCCAGCCCATCCGGGCCATCTTGTAGGGCTCGCGCGGTGTTGGGAGTGTGATGGATCCCATGAGCTGGCGATTGACGCTCGTCTCAGTTGAGACTACCCATAGACTCAGATGGGAACTTCTGACACCCAACTCAAATCAAAGGCTGCCGCTCCAAGTGAGATCGTCCGCCGTAAACCTCGACCTGCGGCTGCCTCCAGGCTGTCCGGTGAGGGCGTGGTCCAATTCTGTGTTCAAGGACACACCGCTTCATCCACGGCGATGAAATTCACACCTTCGAAGCTGGTTGAGGTCCTTCAGGTGGGTCTGCCGTTCGGGGAACTTCAGGATTTGCAAACCCGTCTCGCCGTGGTGTCCGAGAGACTGGCTCCGATGTTGGGCATTTCCAAAGCCACCTTCCACCGTCGAAAGGGCGATTCCAGAAAACTATCGCCCGCTGTTTCCGATCGTGTGGTTCGTTACGCCAGACTCTTGGGATTTGCTCTGAAGGTCTTCGGCAATCTCGGGGATGCCAAACAATGGCTCAATGCTCCCCAGTTCGGCCTCGGTGGGGCTGTGCCGCTGGAGTATGCAAAGACAGAGATCGGAGCTCGCGAGGTTGAAAATCTCCTCGGGCGCATTGAATACGGGGTTTATTCCTGATGACGCGGGCTTGGCGCATCGTGCGGGAAGACCATGGCTCCACTGCCTTTGATGGCGAAGGAGCTTGGCGTTTTGGTGGCCGGTGGAACTCGCGTGGGACGCGCACGGTTTACACGAGCGCCACCCTTTCTCTCGCGGCCCTCGAAACACTGGTTCACCTCAATCCACCCGTGGCTTTCAAGTATGTGGCCATCCCGATCGAGTTCGACGAGGCGTTGGTTGAGACGTTCGCCACCAGTGACCTGCCTGCCGACTGGAACGAGGAGCCTCCCCCGCCTTCCACAGCCGAAATTGGCGATCGTTGGGTGAAGGAGTCGCGCTCTGCAGTGCTGGAACTGCCCAGCGTTATCATCCCCGCAGAGCCTAACTACCTGCTCAACCCGGCGCATTCCGATTTCAAGAGGATCCGCATCGGCAAGCCTACGCCGTTCTCCTTCGATCCCCGTTTGATCTGATCTCTCTCCCTCCATCCGAAATGGGGGAGTGCGTGGCTGATTTCTGGTCCCGATTTGTTTGAGCAGCGGGTCCTCTTTTGTGGGGCCCTTACTGCGCCAGCTCGCGGGCGGCGCGGCGGCGGATGGCGTAGCGTTTGACCAGTTCATCGGCAATCACGCCCGCTAGGATCACTGCGCCGATGATGGCGAACTCGATATTGCTGTGGTTGGTCACCAGCGTGACCACGTTGCGCAGTACAAGGATGAGGGCCGTGCCGATGATCACTCCCAGAATAGAACCTTCGCCGCCGCGCAGGCTGCAGCCGCCGAGCACGGCCGCGGCGATGGCGTAGAGTTCGTAGAAATTGCCGAAATCCACGGGCTGGGCTGAATTCACATCCAGCACAAAGAGCACGCCCCCGAGCCCCGCCAGCGTGGAGCAGAGCACATAGGCCAGCACGATCATGCGCGAGGTGTTGATGCCACTGTAGCGCGCCGCGTTCTCGTTGTTGCCCAGGGCCAGCAAGTAGCGGCCGTAAATGGTTCGATTGAGAAACACCGCCGCAGCAAGGGCCACGACGACCAACACTGCCCAAGGCGCCGGGATTTCGAAGCCCTGAATGCCCGGCACCGGAATCTTGCCGGTGGCCAGCACGCGCAGGCCCTTGTAGCCATCGGCGAAGCCCACGGTCTGGTCGGCCGTGAACCCACGGGTGACGCCGCGGTAGAGCATCAGACCGCACAGTGTGACGATGAAGGGCTGCAGGCGCAGTCGGGTGATCAGGAGGCCGTGGGCCAGACCGATGCCCACCGAGACGGCGATGACCGCCGCGAGTGCGGCTGGCAGGGACCAATGCTGCACCGTGAGGAGCCACGGCAGACCGCAGCCCACGAGGCAAATGACCGAACCAATGGAGAGGTCGATGCCGCCGGTGACGATGACGAAGGTGACACCGATGCCGATGACCCCGAAGAGGGCGGTGCGGCGGATCAGGTTCTCGATGTTGTAGCCCGAGCGGAAACTCTCGCTGGCCCAGGTGGCGAAGAGGCAAACCGCAAGCAGGAGACCAAAGATGCCGAGCAGCTTTTTCATGGATGCAAATCAGGAGAGGCAGGGTGGGCTGAATGGGCAGACGAGGCGGTTGAAGCGGTCGAAGCGGTTCCGGTGGCCAGATGCATGATGGCTTCTTCGCTGAGTTGGTGACGGGCCAGTTCACCGGTGATGCGGCCCTCGTGCATCACAAGCACGCGGTCGCTCATGCCGAGGATTTCTTCCATTTCGCTGGAGGCGAACAAGATCGCCACGCCTTGGGCGGCGAGTTCTTCCATCAGGCGGTAGATTTCCTGCTTGGCCCCGATATCGATGCCTCGGGTGGGCTCGTCGAGGAGCAGTACCTTGGGTTTGAGGGCGAGCCATTTTCCGATGACCACCTTCTGCTGGTTGCCACCCGAGAGAAACTGGACCACCTGCCGATCGTTGGGGGTCTTGATGCGCAGCGACTGCATCATCTCCGCGCTGAGGGCCTCCTCGCGAGCGGCATCGCGGAATCCGTGTCGTTGGTCTTGCCGCAGGCTGGCCAGGCTCACGTTCTCGCGCACGGGCATGCCCAAGACCACGCCCTCGCGTTTCCGATCTTCGGGAACCAACGCCAAGCCAGCGGCGATGGCTTCTGCTGGTTTCTGGGCCTTCAATGGCTTTCCGCCGACATGCAGCGTTCCTCCCACGGCCGGTTGGACACCGAACAGCGCGAGCAACACCTCAGTGCGGCCTGCTCCGACCAATCCGGCCAAACCGACCATTTCGCCGGCCCGGATTTGGAACGTCAGCGGATGGGTGGGGTGGGCCGGGGTCCGGAAGCCATCGACTTCCAACACCGTTTCGGACCGCCCATGCGGTTGATGCGGGTAGAACTGCGATAAATCACGTCCGACCATCAGCCGCACCATGGCGGCATGGCTGATTTCGTGCCGGGCCAATTCGCCACTGTTCTCGCCATCCCGGAGCACGACCACCCGGTCGGCCAGGCGGGTCACCTCACCCAGCCGATGGGAGATATACACGATGCTGACGCCGCGGGCCCGAAGGTCATCGATGACCCGGAACAGGTTTTCGGCCTCGCCGGCCGACAAGCTCGAGGTCGGCTCGTCCATGATGAGCACGCGGGCCTGGGTCGAGAGGGCCTTGGCGATTTCCACGAGCTGCTGCTGCCCGATGGCCAGCGATCCCACGCGGGTGTCCGGGGCGACGTCGAGCCCGACCGCCTGAAGAAACTGTCCAGCTTCCCGTTGCAGTCGGGCCGAGTCGATGAGGCCCCAACGTCGGGGTTCCCGACCGAGGAACAGGTTGGCGGCGACATCGAGGTTTTGAGCCAAGTTGAGCTCTTGGTGGATGAGGGCGATGCCCAGCCCGAGGGCTTCCTCGACGGACCGCAGGGGCGCTGGAACCCCGTCGATCCGGATCTCGCCGGTGTCGGCGGTTTGCACCCCGGCGAGGATCTTCATCAGGGTGCTCTTGCCGGCCCCGTTTTCACCGATGACGGCCACGACTTCACCCCGGTCCACGGTCAGGCTCACGCCCTTGAGCGCCCGCACGCCGGGGAACGACTTGGTCAGCGTGCAGGCTTCCAGCAAGGCGGGGGACATGGTCGGTGCAGGCGGTCGATTGCGCGGATTACTTACCGCCGACCTTCGACTTCAAGTCGGTCCAGAAGGCGTCGACCGTGTCCTTGCGGATTTGCCGGGCCGGGATGTCGATGAACTTGCTGGCGGGGATGGCTTCAGGTTTGCCCAAGAGAACGTCATTGAGCACTTCCACCGACTTGTAGCCGTACATGTAGGGGTTCTGGACGACAGTGCCGTGGACGGTGCCCTTTTGGATACCGTCGAGCGTGGCGTCGTCTTCATCGAAGGCGACGACCTTCACCTGGTTGAGCTTCCCGGCCTGGGACAAAGCCTCGAGGAGCAGGGGAGGGTTGTAGGCGAAGAGGCCCACCATGCAGCCCAGGTCAGGGTATTTCGCGAGGGCGTCCTCGGCGTTGGCCTTGCCCTTGGCGCGGTCGAACTGGTCAGTGAGGGTGCCGAGGATCTTGAAGCCATTGCCCTCGAGCACGGTGCCGGGAGCGTCGTAATTGGCGGGATTTTCGGGGCGTCCCAGGATGGCGTCGATGGTGCCCTGGCGGCGGCGCTTGGAGTTGTCCTGCTCCAGGCGGCCGATGAAGATCATCACGGTGCCACCCTTGGGCATGGCCTCGCGGACCAGGTCTCCGCACATGCGGCCGGCCTTGTAGTTGTCCATGCCGATGTACACCAAGCGTTCGCTGTTCGGCGCATCGGAATCGTGGGTCAGCAGCTTGGCCCGGCGGGCGGCGGTGTTGAGCAAATCAGTCTGGTTGGCCGGATCGATGGGGCTGACTGCGATGCCGTCCACGCCCTTGGTGAGCAGGTCCTCGATCATGCGCTTCTGGTCGCTGATGCCTTCCACGGGCATGAGGGTCTGGGCATCGACGCCCAGCTTCTCACCGGCGGTCTTCACGCCGGCCGAGGCGATGGTCCAAAACGCGGCGACGCCGTTGGAGACGAAGGCGATCTTGCGCTTCTTGCCGCCGCCGGCTGCGGCCCCGGTCGCGCTGTCGGCAGTGCTGGAGGCGGCCGAATCAGCCGGCTTGTTGCAGGCAGTGAGCCCGAGCAGCAGCGCGGCCCACACCGAGAGGGAGAGGATTCGATTCATAGGAGAGGGTTCAGGAGATAGGGGGAGTGGGATGTAAAAACAAGGTCAGCAGACGGTCATGCCCCCGTTGACGTGCAGCGTCTGGCCCGTGACGAACGATGAGGCGTTGCTTGCCAAATACACGACCGTGCCGTCGAGGTCCGAAGGAACGCCCCAGCGGTTGACCGGGATGAGCGACCGGTAGCCGTCCTTGAGTTCTTGCGGATCCTTTTCGTGGCGTTCCACCGGGATCCATCCCGGGGCGATCATGTTGACGGTGATGCCATGCGGCGCCAGTTCTCCAGCCAAGCTGCGGTGAAAACCATTCTGTCCACCCTTGGCCGCGACGTAGGCCGTGAAATTGGGAACACCCCGTGCCACCACTTCGGAGCCGATGTTGATGATCCGGCCCCAGCGCTGCGCCTTCATGTGGCCAACGGTGGCCTTGGTGAGGAGCACCGGGCTCTTGATGAAGAAGTCGAGCATCCGCTGGTAGAAGTCCCAGTCGTACTCTTCGATGGGCTTCTGCGGTTGGTCGCAAGTTGCGTTCAGTACCATGATGTCGACCGGACCCAGCGTGGCGCTGATCTCGGCGATCATCCGCTCGACTTGTGTTTCGTTGGTCACATCCGCCTGGAAGAGGGCTCCCTGATGGCCGGCCGCCTGAAACTCCGCGAAGGCTTCCTGAGCACGTTGAGCGTTGTTGGCGTAATTGAGGGCCACCTTGGCTCCGGCTTGGCCCAAGGCCTTGGCCATGCAGCGACCGAGTCCGGTGGTGCTGCCCGTCACGAGCGCGACGCGGCCGGCGAGCGAGAAGGAAGCGGGAAGGGATTCAGGCATGGGAATGCAGGAGAGATGGCTGTGCGTTGGCGATGTCGGTGTGAACGCCCCGAGATTGGCCGGATTGTGTCCGGCGTCAACGCGGGGAAGTGGCAGACCGAGTCTTCCTGTTCACTCATCCGAAGTGGCCTACTTCCACGACGACAGAAAGGCCACCAGATCCCGCAGTTCGCGGGGGCTCAACACCTCACCCATTGGCGGCATCACCGACTGGGTATTGGCTGAGCGGGATGCAATTTCCGAGGTCGGAATACTGCGCACTTCTCCGGAAGCCAAGCGCAGGCGCAGGCGGCCTTCTTTCTCTTGGAGCAGGAGACCCTCGAGGGTTTCGCCGCCTTTCAAAGTCAGGCTTACAGTGGCGTATCCATCAGCGATGCGGGCGCTGGGATTGAGCAAGGATTCCAGGAGGTAATCGGGTGTGGCGCGCTGGCCGATACCCTGAAGAACCGGGCCTGCCTGTTGCCCTTCGCCGCCGGCCAGGTGGCAACGCCCGCATTGCCCTTGGATGGAACCTTGGAACAACCGGCGTCCCGCCTCCGGGTTTCCACCGGCCAGCAGAGACTGTGTTTTCTGTTCGGGGTGCGCCTGTTCCCAATCCTTGGCTCGGGCAGACAGGTTGGTGTGGCCGTGCTGGCGGAGGGCTTCCTGCACATCGAGGATCAAGGCTTGAGGCAAGGTGCCTGAAATGAGCCGGTCGAATTGTTGCGTCAGCAAGGCGGTGGCGTCGGGTTCCGGTCGCTGGGCCAGTAGGCGCAGGAGCGATTGCTGTTCGCCCACGGTGGCGGTGCCCCACTGTTTGCGGGCGTACTCGAAAAACTTCGCAGGCGATGCCTCGGCTTGGATTTCCAGGGCTGCTTGCCGCAATTCCCCGGATTTGGATTCTGTCAGGCTTTGCAGCAACTCCGGCAGTTCGGGCGTCTGGGAGCGCGCCAATGCCTGGAGTGCTTGAACTCGCAGAGCGATCGGCTGATTAGGTGAACGAACGCAGTCGGCCAGAAGGGCGGGGGGCACGGTCAGTCGTTGTTCGAAGACCAGACGCGCCAGAACCAAACCCACAGCGGGACTGGCTTTGGGCCAAAGGGGTTCGACGACTTCAGCCAGAAGTTGGCGTCCTGCATCCGGTGCGCGCGAAGGCAGCGATCGGACACGGCCCTCCACTCGATCTAAAAAGGGAGAAGCGTTCCAGACGGCCAGCGATTCCAAGGCTTCGATGCGCAATGACTCCGGTGCCGTGGACCGTTGGGCGTAAGCGCTGAGGCGGCGTCCGGCGGCGAGGGTGCCGATGCGGAGGTTGGCGCTGAGGGATCGGCGCACGAGGGCTTCATCGGGGTTGTCTCCCAGGGAGTCCAAGCATTCAGCGAGTGCCGGCAACGCAGCCGGAACGGATTCGTCATCGTGGATGGCAATGGCCGCCTCGCGGCGTACCCGGGGATGCGGGTCGTTCAAGAAGTCGGCCAAGAGTGGTGACGCCAGGCGCCTCAGGGCCACGACCGCTCCGATGCGGACCGCCACGGATCGGTGCTGACGCAGTGGGGCCAATAGGTCCGGGCGTTGAAGTCCTGACAAACCCAAGGTCGCGGCGTGCCTCAGGAAGGGGTCTTGGTCCGCGTTGTCTTCCAACAGCGAAACCAGGGGGCCCAACGCGGAGGCATTCCCGATCTTGCCCAGTGCCAGCGCTGCCTGGAATCGGACGCGGGCGTTCTCGTCGCGCAGGCGTGGGATGAGTTCGGCTTCTGCACCCGGGATGCGCCAATCTCCCGCCACCTTGGCTGCTTGGGCTCGAACCCGCGGATCGGTATCGGCCAGCGGCAACGATCGGGCCTTCAACGGGGCGCGCAATTGGCCCAATCCCCAGAGGGCATGGATTCGGGACAAGGTGGGTGCCTGTGAGTCGTTGGCGGTCGTCAGCAGGGGAGTCGGGTTTCCGCGGCGGACCCATTCGAATTGGGCCCGCAGGCGGATGCGCTGGTCGGCATGGCCCAACAACCGGGTCAACGACTCCGCTGTGTGTGTTTTCAATCCGTCTCGAAGCAGTCCTTGAACCTCACGTCGCAGCGGGGATCCGCTGGTTTTGGGATCATCCAACACCCAGATGGCTCCTTTGCCATCCGGGTTCCACAGGCCATCCCAATCGCCGACGAACAGCGATCCATCCGGGCTGAATGACAGACAACTGGCCATCATGCCGCTCAAGACAGTCCGTTCATCGATCATCTCAAAACCCGCCCCGCGCGGGCGTGCTCGAAAGGTGGTCACTTTCTTCACGGGGAATTGGATGAGGAAGAAATGATCCCGGTAGGCCTCGCTCAAAGCGGTGCCGGGATTGTGGACCAGGCTTCCGGGACCCACCGAATAATTCGTCAGGGGCGGGGTGATGTAGGCCGGTTGGTCCGGATGAGTCGGTACCCACAGGTGCTCGTCCATCCAGGGGTTGTAGTCGGGTTGCCGAGTGATGGCTTTCCAACCGGGATCGCGGAATTGCCAATTCAGCCGCCATCCGGAATCACTGCCCTCGGCGATGTGGACGAAGCGTTCCCGCTCATCCCGCAAGTCGCCATCGTTGTCCACGGCGAAGAAGTTGCCGTCGTCGTCGAAGGCGATTTCCTGAGGATTACGCAGGCCGGTGGCATAGACCTCCAGATCCGATCCGTCGGTGTTCATCCGCAGGACGCCGCCGGTGTTCGGGTGTCGAAGGACTCGGCCATCGCGGTTGGTCACACAAAACCCGTTGTCACCGCAGGAGAAATAGAGTTTTCCGTCCGGCCCGAGGAGGAGGCCATGGAGGTCGTGACCATCGAACGCGGCGTGGACTCCAAACCCGCGGAATTCGGTTTGTTGGGTGTCCGCGATTCCATCGTGATTGGTGTCACGCAATCGCTTCAGCTCCGGATAGCCCGTGACGAAGACCGATCCATCCCAGGGCAATACTCCGGCGACGACTCCGGAAATCTCCTCGTTGAAACCCTCGGCGAAGACTTGCGAGCGGTCGGCGCGCCCGGTGTTTCGGGTGTCCTCCAATCGCCGAATGCGTTCCTTCACCGGTTCCAAATCGTGCCAATCGTGCACCCCGTCTCCATTGAGGTCCCGGAGCCAGGGCGCATTCTCCTGACTCCGTTCCGGAGCCATCCAGCGGCGGAAGGCGTTGCGAAGGTCTCCCACGGATTGGTTGGCCAAGTCTTCCACCAACCATTCCAGGTGGCCCCGGATGTCGATGTCCACCGAGCCGCGTCGCGCTGTTTCGGCGACATACAGCACGCCCTGGTCGTCGAAACTCAGAGCGACCGGATCCATGACCTGAGGCTCTCGGGCCCACAGGGAAAGCTTCAATCCCTCCGCGGTAACCGACTTGGCAGCAGGTTCGTCGGACCGGATCGAGCGGGGGATCAGCATCGCGGCCAGGGCGAGGCAAAGCCAATGGATGAAGGAGGATCTCATGTCGAAGGACCGATGACGCTGGTGTTGAGAGCCATTGTGGAAAGGTCCGGGAGCGTTGTCGAAGTATTGAAACGCCCTCCGTTGGGCGAGATTGTGCTCTTCGACCGGGCCTACTTGGACTTCGCCTCCCTGCACGACCTCTCGGGACGTGGCGTCCACAGGGTCACCCGCGCCAACTCCTCGCCCACACTCTCCCACCCACCCCGGAAATCCCTCCCTCCTCCGATAGAATGGCTGTGATTCCCGATTCGGGATGGTGGATGGCGTCAGGACGGACGAATCCGCAGCTCGACAGCCGAGACGACTGGGAGCGGGCAAGACCTGGAGATCAAGAATCGGGAATCAAAAATCCGGCCCCCCACTGGCGCTCCGGGCATCTTCGGCGACAGTCGCCCCAGATGAGTCCCTGCCCCGAAGGTGCTTCAACCGACCGCCAGGAACGCCTGCGCCAGACCGCCGAGGGCCAACGTCTCGCCGAGAACGCCCTTCGCACCGCCAACTGGCAGCGCTGGGGCCCCTACCTGGCCGACCGCCAGTGGTCCACCGTCCGCGAGGACTATTCGGAACACGGTACCTGCTGGGAGTACTTCCCGCACGACCATGCCCGCAGTCGCGCCTACCGCTGGGGCGAGGACGGCTTGCTCGGGTTTACCGACCGTCAGTGCCGGCTGTGCTTCGCTCCCACCTTTTGGAACGGCCGCGACCCGATCCTTAAGGAACGGCTCTTCGGCCTCACCAACGCCGAAGGCAATCACGGCGAGGACGTCAAGGAATCCTGGTTCCACCTCGACTCCACCCCGACCCATTCCTACGCCAGCGCCCTCTACAGGTATCCGCAGGCGGAGTTCCCCTACGCCCGCCTCGTCGAGGAGAACCGGCGGCGCGGCAAGGACGCCCCGGAGTTCGAGCTCGCCGACACCGGGGTCTTCGATGGCGACCGCCGCTTCGACGTGACCGTGGAGTACGCCAAGGCTGACGTGGAGGATCTGCTCATCCGCGTCGAGATCGTCAACGCTGGGCCCGAGGACTCGACGATCCATTTCCTGCCGACGTTCTGGTTCCGCAACACCTGGACCTGGGACTGCACCCACGAAGGCTGCACACCACGGCCGCGGATGCGGGCGGTCTCGGAAGTCGAGGTCGACTGCGAGCATCAGACCCTCGGACGTTACCGGTGGGAAATTCTCGGCGAGCCGACCGCTCCTCCGCTGCTCTTCACCGAGAACGAGACCAACCATGTCCGCCTGCATGGGACGCCCAACGCCAGCCCTTACGTGAAGGATGCCTTCCACGAGCGGGTGGTCGGCGGAAGGACCGAGGCGGTGAACCCCGAACTCGTCGGGACAAAGTCGGCGGCATGGTTCCAGGTTGTACTTCCCTCTGGGGGTTCGCGCGTGTTCCGCCTGCGGCTGAGGCGTTCGGACCAGGTCGGCTCCGTCGACGTCGCCAGCTTCGAGCAGGTCTTCGCCCAGCGTCGAGCGGAGTGCGACGCGTTCTACGGGGCCGTCCTGTCGCCAGAGCTTTCCGATCGTGAACGCCTTGTCTCCCGGCGCGCCTACGCCGGCCTGCTCTGGTCGAAGCAGTTCTACCACTATGTCGTCGAGGACTGGCTGCTCGGCGATCCTGCTACGCCGGCGCCGCCCGCCGCCCGTCGGAAGGGTCGCAACCGCGAGTGGCGGCACCTGCACGCGCGCGACATCCTCTCGATGCCCGACAAGTGGGAGTACCCCTGGTTCGCGTCGTGGGATTCCGCGTTCCACATGATCCCGTTCGCCCGGATCGACGGCGAGTTCGCCAAGTCCCAGCTCCAGCTGTTCCTACGCGAATGGTACATGCACCCCAACGGACAGGTGCCCGCCTACGAGTTCGCCTTCGGGGACGTCAACCCGCCCGTCCTTCCATGGGCCGTGTGGCGTGTCTACAAGATCACCGGCGGACGCGGACACCGCGACCGCTCCTTCCTCGAGCGCGCGTTCCAGAAGCTCCTTCTGAATTTCACTTGGTGGGTGAACCGCAAGGACGCGGCCGGCAACAACCTTTTCTCCGGCGGCTTCCTCGGACTGGACAACATCGGCGTGTTCGACCGCTCCCAGCCCCTGCCCGGCGGAGGCGCCCTGTTTCAGGCGGACGGCACCTCGTGGATGGCCTTCTACGCCTCCACCATGCTGGCGATGTCGCTCGAGTTGGCCCAGGACGGCGACCGCGTTGTCCCGGCGTACGAGGACATGGCGAGCAAGTTCCTCGAGCACTTCGTCCAGATCGCCGAGGCGATGAACACCCACGGAGGAACCGGCCTGTGGGACGAGGCGGATGGCTTCTACTACGACCACCTGGTCCGCGGGGAATCGTCCGAACCGCTGCGCACCCGATCGCTCGTCGGCCTGCTGCCGTTGATCGCCGTCGAGGTCTTCGACGAGGACCTGCTCCGCCGCCTTCCCGGCTTCGCTCGGCGGCTGGACTGGTTCGTCCGCAACAAGCATTCGCTGACCCGCGGCATCGCGCTCGGCCGATCCAACAGCCGGCGGAAGCTGCTCCTGGCCATCCCCACCCGCGAACGCCTCCGCCGCCTGCTCGCCGTGCTCGGCTCCGAAGAGGAGTTCCTCTCCCCCTTCGGCATCCGGTCGCTCTCGCGGCACCACGAACGTCATCCCTTCCTCTTCGAGGCCGAAGGGCGGACACACCGCGTGGACTACGTGCCCGGGGAATCCAACACCCACCTCTTCGGTGGCAACTCCAACTGGCGCGGCCCCATCTGGTTCCCCACGAACCACCTGCTCATCGAGGCCCTCGAACGCTACCACCTGTTCTACGGCGACGAATTCCGCGTCGAATTTCCGACTGGCAGCGGCTGCATGTGCTCGCTCCAGGAGATCGCCTGGGACCTCGAATCGCGCCTTTCGCGCATCTTCCTTCCGGACCCGGCGGGACGACGCCCCTGCGAGGGCGCGGACCCGGGACCGTCGGTGGACACCCGTGGCAACGAGTTGTTGCGGTTCCACGAATTCTTCCATGCCGAAACCGGACGCGGCTGCGGCGCCGACCACCAGACCGGCTGGACTGCGCTGGTCATCGGCTGCCTCGAAGACTCCGCCCACGCCCGATGCGTGAAGACGCCGGGGAATTCGTGATTCCCAAGCACAGCTATCCCATAGAGGCCGCACGCGGAGACCGCGGAGACCGCGGAGGGAACTTCTCCCTAGATCTTCAACCCGCCGTCCGCCTTGAGAGGCTGGCTATCTCTGGATTCCAGATACCTCCAGATCTTTGCAAAGCTCCTTTGGGAGGGTGCACGCACCGAACCAAGCGGTGCTGATTTGCAGAAGTGAACCCGTACCCTCAGTACAGGTTGTTCAAAAAAGACTACCCATTCATCGCAGGTTTGAAGAACTTCAGGTAACTCGTATGCAAAACGGGAGATTTTAACAGAGTTTTGGTGGTAATAAACCCGATAAAACCATGATTTGGTTGGAGCTGCTGCTGATATTGTTTGGGGGTGTGATTGTGGCAATCATTGCCCAACACCGCGGCCGGAATGTTTATGGCTGGTTCTTCCTGGGTGTTTTTTTCTTTTGCCTCGCCTTCATTCTGGTCCTGGTTTTGCCTGATTTGAAGGAGCAAAACGAACGAGAGCAGCGGCTTCTGGATGAAAATCGCCGCCTCAAGGAGCAGGTGCGGAAGGATCGGATGATTGCCGATCAACGGGACCTGCAGGTGCGACAGCGGTTGGATGCTCATGACAACGCCCTCTCGATGGACACCAGCAACGCGGTGTCCCACGTGCAGCCAAGGGAGTTGGCCGAGGAGCAACGTCGACCGGAGCCCCTGGATCCGGGGGCCTGTCAGTGGTGGTATTTCGAGGAAGAAATGCGTCACGGACCTCGCAGTTTTACCCAGTTGCGGACGCTGTGGCAGCAGGGCGTGATCCATCGCTCGACACGAGTCTGGACAATGGGAATGCCCGATTGGGCCACGATCGAAGTTCTCCCGCATTTGCTGGAGGCTTTGGGTGACTGATTCGGAACTGTTTTCGATGGGGCCGAAGGGTTCGAGCCCCGACGATTCATCCGGCACGCTCGCGCTCGCGCCGCGATTCGGTCGAATGGACGGCATCGTCGACGGACGTGTCGGTGATGTGGCTGCCGCGCAGGCTGCGGTGCGGAAAACCAATGAATCAGGGTACGCCCGGTTGAGCCTGGAGGTGGATGGCGGACGGTTCTCGATCCTGCCCGATGCCGCCCGGATTCCAGCGGGGCAGATGACCGACGCTCGGCGAGCGGCCTTCTTTGATGGGCTTCGCGATTTTGTGGCCGCCTGCGACGGCCCCGCTGAATCCACGCTGCGATGCACCGAGGTGTTCGATCATGTCGTCCGTGAGACGCTATTCCTGACAGATCCGGTCGAACGAAGCCTCCGTGCCTGGACACGAGAGCGTCCGGTGAGTGAGCAGGATCATGCCTTGAACCCTGGCGATCGGGTAATTCGCCGGGCTCTGCCCAAGAGATTGATGGTGATGCTGGTCGCGCTTGTCCTCGTTGCGACCGGATTGCTGGCGTGGACCGGCGGATGGATCGACCGGATGTGCTCGGCGGATGCAGCGAATGTCCGCACCGACACGTCGGTATTTGGCGATCTGTTGTCCATCGATATAAATGGCTCTTGGGGCGACTACGTTGTGAGTCTTCGCCGTGGTCGATCCTATCCGCTGACCTTAGATGACATCGAGCGCCTGCGACAAACCGCCGGCCAACCGGCGCGGCGGGTGGCTGTCGACGCTGTCGCCGGCGGTGATGCCATCTGGCTTCGCTTGGAAGACAAGGACGGCCGTGGACTGGCTGCTTCTCGGATCGACCTTCGTTCGCTGGTCGAATCCAAAGACGATGCCGTGAGGGTCCGACTTCCGGGCCGCCGTGATGCCGCAAGAATTCGCCTCGCGCTTTCAGCGGGCGAAGTGACTCGGTGATTTTCGCTGAATTGGGCGTTGGGTTTCTAGGGCTGCCTACACGCGCTCCAGCTTGATCGGGTAGGTGCGGCCGGAGGCGAATTGGGCCACATACAGGCTGCATTCGGCGTCGACGGCCAGATCGTGCGGGTGCTGGAAGAGTTCCTCGAGGTGGGCCATGGGGCGGAGTTTGCCGTCGGAGTCATATTCCGGGG
>JARXAF010000016.1 GCA_029865985.1 Verrucomicrobiota bacterium | reverse complement strand
CAGGACCACCAGGACCACCAGGACCGCGGCCACCTTGCGGACGAGCCGGGCGCAGTTCTTCTTGGGTGAGTTTGCCGTCGCCATTCTTGTCGAGCTTCAGCAGGGCGACCGCGGCGTTCTTGATTTCGTCCGCATCGAGAGTGCCGTCACGATTGGTGTCGAGAGCTTCCATCAATGGGGAGGCCATGCGCGGACGCCCGCGACCGGGGCCGCCGGGACCGCCATTGGGACCACCGCCGGGTCCGCCGTTGGGGCCACCGGGAGGCTGCGGACGCCGGTCATCCTGAGCGATGGCGGTGAGGGTTGCGCCGGCCAAGGCCAGTGCCATGAGTGTGCGATTGAGTGTGTTCATGGATGTGTGTGTTGTCGTTCTTGTTGATGCCCAGCGAAGGATCGCTGTTTTGTTCTGCCAACAAGAGACATCGAACGTGTAATGAAATGATGTGTCCCGGAGCGAAAATTGTTAAGCAGGCGTAAATGTGCGTCCGTGTGACTCATCGTCCGGTTAGCATCAGCCCCGTTGAAATGGACGGATCTCCAGCCTTTCTCCCATGAAATCTGCCACCACTGATTCACCAGTGCGCGACGCGCTGCCAAGGGTCTTGGTCATCGATGATGATCGGAAACTCTGCCGTCTCATTCGCGATTATCTGGCTCCCATGGGCTATGCCGTCGAGGCGGTCCATACCGGACCAGAAGGAGTGGAACGGGCGGTTGCCGAGCCGTGGCATGCGATTCTCCTCGATCTCATGTTGCCGGGTTTGGATGGCTTCGAGGTCCTCAAGCGTATCCGGGCCAAAGTGGATGTGCCGGTGCTTATGCTCACGGCCCGAGGCGATGAAGCCGACCGCATCGTTGGCCTGGAAATGGGGGCCGATGATTACTTGCCCAAGACCTTCTCCACTCGAGAATTGCTGGCGCGTTTGCGTGCGGTCACTCGTCGAACGGTGCGTTCCCAGAATCCGGAGTCCGGCTCCGATGAAGAGTTTGTGGTGGGGCCGTTGCGGGTTCGACCGGCTTCCCGCACCGCGATCTTGGGCGATGTGCCGCTGACCTTGACGCCGGTCGAGTACGATTTGCTCGTCTCGCTGGCCAAGGCCCGTGGGCGGGTCAAGACCCGCGAAGCCTTGCTCGATGAAATCCGCGAGCGGGATTACGACGTTTTTGATCGGTCCATCGATGTGCACATCTCGGCACTCCGCAAGAAACTCAACGACGACCCGAAGCATCCGCGGTTCATCCGCACACTCCGCTCAGCAGGCTACATGATGGTCGATCCGGAGGATCCGGAATGACTCTTCGACTCCCACTTTTCGGCCGCATCCTGATTTGGCTGCTCCTGAACCTGCTCATTCTGGGCATCGCGTTCGGGGTGTTCTTGTGGACTGAACTCGGTGGGGATTCCCTGTTGGGCCGGGTGGCCGGGGACCGCTCGATGGCGGCCGCCAATGCACTCATGGCTGAATTGAGGGACCGGCCGGTCACCGAATGGGAGAAGGCCATGGCGCGATTCGAGGAAGCCTATCCGGTGCGTGTGTTGTTGCTCCGGGAAGATGGAACCCGATTCTTGGGTGCCAAACTGGAAGTGCCTCCCGAGTTGTTGTTTCGCCTCCGACAAATCGCGGGCCCTGGCCCCGGTCCAGGCCCAGACGTTCGCAGGCTAGGTCCTCCACCGGGGATGTTCCCCGAAGACCGTTTCGATCCCGATCCCAATGGAAACCCTGGCCCTCCGCCTTCTCGCCCCGGGATGCGTTCCCCTTCGGGTGGCCCGCGCGTGTACATCCGGGCGGGTCGTCCTCCACGGTATTGGTTGATCCACGGAAATCCCTTACGCGGACCGGGCCTCCCGCGAGGTCTCCGAATGGCCATGGTCTCGGAGAGTTTGTCAGCGGGCGGTTTGTTTTTCGACCTGCAGTCGTGGTTTTGGGCGGCCTCGGCGGTGCTGGCGGTTTCGGTGCTTTGGTGGCTGCCATTCGTGCGTGGAATCACCCGCTCGGTTTCGCAAATGACCTTCGCAACGGAGCGCATCGCCGAGGGGCGCTTCAACACGCGGGTGCCGGAGGATCGGGGCGATGAGTTGGGGCGACTGGGCGGGGCGATCAATCGCATGTCCGGACGATTGGATGGGTTGGTGAATGGCCAAAAGCGGTTTCTGGGCGATGTCGCCCACGAGTTGTGCTCCCCGTTGGCTCGCATGGAAATGGCTTTGGGGGTCTTGGAACATCGCACCGATGACGAAGGGCGGCCCTATGTGGATGACGTGCGCGAGGAGGTGCGCCACATGTCTGGTTTGGTCAATGAGCTGCTGCAGTTTTCCAAGGCGGCCTTGAAGCCGGCTGACGCAGAGATGGCCGTCGTTTCATTGGCTGATCTCACCCGCCGGGTGGTGGCTCGGGAAATGCCGAATACCACGGACCTTACGGTTGAAGTCCCCGAGGCATTGGAAGCTCTGGGACATCCGGAATTGGTGGAGCGCGCCATGGGAAACCTTTTGCGAAACGCCCGAAATCATGCAGGAAATCGAGGTCCGATCCGAATCGAGGCCACTTTCGACACCGCGAATTTTGTTCTCTGGCGGGTGGTGGATTCCGGGTCCGGTGTGTCCGAATCGGAATTGCTCCGATTGGGTGAACCGTTCTACCGGCCGGACCAATCCCGTTCGAGCGACACCGGGGGCACGGGGCTTGGGCTCGCCATTGTCAAAAGCTGCATGGCGGCCTGTCACGGCCGGTTGGAATTGGCCAACGGTCGGGAGTGCGGATTGGTGGCCACTTTGGTGCTTCAACCGGTTCCTACGGCGTGACGGGGCGGAAGCTCAATTGCTGAATAAACGCTTTCCGCGTTTGCGGTGAGGGGTGGCCAGAGTCTATCCATGTCCGCGATGCGGATCACGAACCTCAACCCGGACCACGACATCGGAGCCAGCGCCTGGATGCTCTCCGTTGACGGGCACCAGCTCCTGATGGATGCCGGGACTCACCCCAAGCGCGAAGGCCTCTCCTCTCTCCCACTGTACGAATCAGTGAAGGATCTGGAGGTCGACGCTATCGCTTTGACCCACTGCCACCATGACCATGTCGGGTCTCTGCCGGTGGCGCTCCAATATTTCCCCCATGCCCGGGTCATCATGACCGACCTGAGCTATTTCATTGTCGAGCGGGTCCTGCATAATTCGGTCAACGTGATGGTTCGTCAGCGTGATGAGTTGGGTATTCGCGAATACCCCCTCTACACCCACGAGGAAGTGGACGACTACGCTCCGGTGTTCCAAGGATTCGGCTACCGTCGGGAAATCGAGTGGGCCCAGTTCGCGCGGAGCACCGGTACCGCTCCGGGTCGCCGGCATACCCCGACACTGGAGTTGTTCGATGCCGGTCATGCCCTGGGATCAGCGGGAGTCTTGGTGCGTGGCCGCAAGCAGAGTCTCTTCTATTCGGGCGATGTTTGTTTCCACGATCAGACTCTTTTGCGTGCGGCTGACTTCGAGGGGGTTCGTGCGGATGTGCTGGTAATGGAAACCACCCGTGGGAACCGCCAGTTGCCGCCCAATTTCAGCCGGGATCAGGAGCTGGATCGCTTGGCCGACGGGATCAACCGGGTGCTGGCCCGCAAAGGGACGGTGCTCATTCCCGCCTTCGCACTCGGCCGGACCCAGGAAATTCTTGCGTACCTCGCGTTGCTCATGCGATCTGGAAAACTGCGTGAACAACCGGTCTACATTGGTGGATTGGGTCGTGTCTTCACCGAGATCTATGATCTCCAGTCCAATAGAACCAACCGACATCATCCGAATCTCAAGCTGACCCATGCGCTGAATCTTCAGGTGATCTCCACCAACGACATTGAATCCATGTCTCTGCGCGGTGGCAGGATCTTCGTGATGACCGCCGGCATGATGAGCGAAAACACCGGGGCTCATGCCTTGGCAGCTCGAATCGTGGGCGAGGAACGGCATGGGATTTTCTTCGTTGGATATGCCGACTCAGAAACACCGGGGGGTCGACTCAAAGCCGCCAAGCCGGGAGAGCGTTTCCACTTCAGCCCATCGGTCGGAAAGTTGAACCGGAACTGCGAAGTCTTTGATTTCGATCTCACGGCGCATGCCAACCGGGACGATTTGATGTCCATGGTGGCCGAAGTGAATCCGCGCGTGGTGGTGCTCGGACACGGTGACACCGATGCCAAGGGCTGGATTTGCGAGCAAATTCAAGCCCGGCATCCCAAGATCAAGGTGCTGCAGCCAGCCCCGGGCGAAGCGCTCGACCTTTAATTCCGACGAGGTGCTGCTTCATGAGTTCGGTGCAGATGCTTCTGGTTGTCCTTCTCCTGTTGTATCTGTCGGAATTCGTTGTCTGGGTTCGCCCCGATGTCTGGTTTTTTCGACGTCGCGGGCAGGGTTGGGAGGCAGTCGCTCGGGGTGGTCTTTTCACCACTCCGAGAGGCTCGTTGCACTGGGTTTACCCGATCCCTGGCCTTAGTCGTGCGTATTGTGTTCCCGTTCCCATTCGGAATAGCGGTTCGCCTTCTTCGGCTCCGGAGGAGCCTGGTGCAGCGGGCGATCCATTGGAGGCCATAGAGCGGCAACGGCAACGGGTGGAGCAGGCCTTTCGACCTCTCCGATGGGTCTCTTGGGGGCTCATGTCGTTGATCTGGGCTGGAGCGCCGGTCTTACTCCAGTTTCTGGGCATCGGCCCCATGCTTTACGTGGTCGCGCCTGGGCTTGTCATCCTCATGGTCTCCAATGCGTGGATCGTGTATCGCGTCCACCGTCGCCTGTTTCCTGCCTCTGATGACGAGCGACTGCGATTAGTGCTCTCGGCCTGCCTATCGCCCTTGGCGGCGATTCGCTCCGCTGACTTGGCCCAAAAGGAGGCTGTGGCTGGATTTCATCCACTGGCCGTGGCTGCGGCATTGCCCCGTTTTCACGGCTGGGAGGCGCTGGCATCGGAAGAGTGGCGTCGTCTCAAGTATTCCGAATCTACGGAACGTTCGGTCGAAAGCACCCGCCATCCCAAGACATCTCTGGAAGCCTCTGGAATCTTAGGAGAAATCGAATCTTTGGCCCATCGCCGAGGCATCAGCACGGCAAACTGGGACAAACCTCCCGCGCGGGATGACCCGGCGAACTCCCAATATTGCCCGAGGTGCCGCAGTCAATTCACTCGCCAGGCTGTGACCTGTCACGACTGCCGGCTGTCGAAATTGTTGCCGATTCCTAATTGACCCTAGGGTCCGATGTTAGGCGCGGATCGATGCAACGCTGGTGAAGATCAGTGAAGGATGCACAGGTCGTGGCGATGAGCCATCAGATCGGCGTCTCGATCCAAAAACCAATCGAGCCGCGTCTCCGTTTCCTGGAGATCAATCTCTCGGGCCATGATGAGATAGGTGGCGTAATGGTTGCCCTCGGACTCCACCAACGACCGATAAAACCCGGAAAGCTCCGGTTCCGATTCCGAAAGGAATGCCGAAAGAATCTGAAATTTCTCGCAACTCCGGCCTTCAATCAGGGCGCAAACCACCAGGTGATCGATGGCTGATTCACGCCGGCCTTGCCGGACTCCGCGCATCATTCCGGTGATCCATTCGCTGCGCTGAGGCTGTCCAAAGGGCCATCCGCGCCGTTCCAAAATCTGCAGCACCAGTTCGAAATGCTGAAGCTCCTCAATCGCAATTTGGTTGAGAGCGTGCACCTTCGGAAAGAGCTCGCGGTACTTCTCCAGCTGGATGGCTGTGGTGGCTGCCTTGCGCTCCAGATGGGCATGGTCCACCAGCAAATCCCCCAAGGAGCGGGTGACGCGTGGAGCCCACTCTGGATCCACCGAACGGCGCAGCATCAGCATGGCAACACCTTAACCCGAAGACCCAGCGCAGTTGAAGGTTTCGCTCCATCGGTTGCGTTCCCGAATCTGGGTCAAAGCGGGTTGTTTGCCAGTTTGCGGAGACGAGACACAGGAGTGGGAAAAGTCAGCACTGACTCAAAATTCAACGTGTTCTCCCGATGACCCTGCAAAAAGGGGTTGTTGCTCTGATTCAGATCGCACGCAGTTCAGATGTTCCTGATGAAATCGCCCCAAAACCCCCAGAAACCGATACTCCTGACCAACATCCTGACCAACACACCGGTGGAAGGATTAGCATCGAAGCGAAAATTGATCGGAACAAAATCAGCGAAAACCTCAGCAAATTAGGCCTGTTTCGGCTCGGTTTGAAAAAAGTTTCAAAAAGGTATTGTCAGTCTGAAGGGCATGGGCTTAACTGTTCTCGTTCTTACGAACAACGCGATTCAAAAGGTCGCTGAGTTCATCAGCAAAGCGGGTTGAAGCTGAAAAAATCTTCAACCACATTTTTCGTCGCCTGAAAGGGCGGTTTTTCATCGAAAGGTGAGAAAATTACTGGTGTAAACGTCAGATTGATCAACTAAATGTTGATTAAACCTGAAGTTCACATTTGAAGCGAAAATGGAACCTTGGCTGGTACTAAGCTCTCACTGAGAGCGGTTCATTGAAAATTGAAATGCACGATGAGTGAAGAGCCCGGCAGCTGAGCAATCGGCTGCCACAAAAATGCTCTTGGAGTAGACTGGCTTGGTAAAACAAGCTGAGAAGAAACAAGGGTTAC
>JARXAF010000201.1 GCA_029865985.1 Verrucomicrobiota bacterium | reverse complement strand
TCGCGGTAGAAGAGCAGGTAGGGAGGATTCAATACCCACACTCCGCCGCGGCCGCGCTCGACGGCGGTCACGATGTTGAGCCCATCGATGAACACCGAATGCCGGTCCAGGCGCCCGTCGCCATCGGTGTCTTCATGGATGCTGATGCGGTCCTTGCCCGGGAAATGCCGGGGCGGCGGGGGCGGCACCTTGTCGTAGACCGAGCGCCATACGCTGTCGCGACTGATGCGCGTCAGGCCGGCGGGTGATGGATATTGGCGGTACTCCACCACCCACATCCGCCCGCGCTCGTCGAAATTCAAGAAGACGGGTTGGGCAATCTGAGGCTCGGTGAGCAACTGCTCCCACACCAGATCATCGGCCACCCGGAACCGGGCCAGCGAGGCCTCCGGAGTGAGTGGGTCGGCCGCGGCCTCTTGAGGGAGATCCGGAGCGGGCGGCGTTGTATTCGTCACCACGTTGGCCGCGGTGTTCGTCGAGGCGGAAGCGGCTGAACCGGCCGGATGAGTGGGTTTCGTCGTCGTGGCCGCGGTCTCCTTCGGTGCTGGGACCACGGGTTTTCCGGAGATGGCCGCTGCAGCTGGCGGCACGGGATCCCGCAGGCACCAGAGGATCCCGTTGAGCAGCAGGCGTCGGAAGGAGGCCGTCTCGAAATCGTCCGGATTTCCGAGTGACGTGGCAAAGACCCGGCGCCCTTGAGCGGTGTTCAGCCAGGCCACGGGCTCCAGGGTGGTTTGTCCTTCCACGCGGCCTTGCATGAGGGGCACCACGGAGTCGGCTGGCTGTGACTGCTTGTAGAGGTGCGAGGTGGTGACTTGCCGGGCAGTGGTGACGCCGGTCATCACGATGTGGCCGGTCTGGCTGCCGATTCCCTCGATGAGTGTGCGTGGGCTTTGCGGTGGCTTGTTGTTGTAGTGGCCACCGTATTTCATGCCCAACACGTCGACATCGAACGTGGGCCAGGCGACATATCCTGGCCCTTTGGGAATGGCATCAAAGCCATGGCTGGCCGTCCGGAGGGCGACAACCGGTTTGCCCGCGGCCACGTGCGCCTTCAGGAGATCGATCAGACGTTGGGGCGGTGTCCGACGCCGGGTGCTGACCACCACCAAATCGGCGTCTCGGAGCCGGTCGATGTCGGTGAAATCGGGATCACCTTCCCGGGGCGAGGCCATCACGGTGCTGACTTGATAGCCGCGGCCCGACAGTTCAGCGGCCGCGAAGGCCGGCAGCGTTTCCCAGGTCTGGTATTCGTTTTCGCCGATGAGCAGGACGATCTTCTTGGGCACATCCCCGGCAAAACGGAAGGGTGGTTTGCCCGTGAAATCGGCCCGCGTGATGCTTGGGCACCAGAAGCGCTCGATGTGCTCGACCACCAGTTCGGTACCGCGGAAATGGGACACGTAGGGGGCTTTTCGGTGGTTGTACATCGAGTCGGTCATGTCGCGCATCAGCACCACATTCTGCCCTTGCTGAACCATTTGACGGATGGCGAAGGGCCGCCCGAGAACGCACATGTTGATGTGGACACCCATGACGATGACGTTGGTGATGCCCCGCTGGCGCATGAGGTAGAAGGCCTCGGCCGAATCGGTGATGGCATCTCCGTCGCGGATCTCCAGCGCCGGGTGTTGCCGGGTCCACGCGCCATAGCCGGGGCATTCCGGGCAGCCGTCGCAACCGCCGTCGGAATCATCGATGGGCAGCGGTGCCTCCCGGTCGTCCATTCGGGAACACCAGCCTTGCAACGGGATGGCGGTCTTCACCGGGGGAGCCGCCTGGGCGAGCTTTCGGCCGGGGTGATCTTGGTAGAACTTCAGGGTGTCGCTGGGGCAGTGAAGAATGAGCATGCCTTTCGCTCGGGCCGCCAACAGCACCTCGTTCATGGCCGGGGCCATTTCACCGACGCGTTCGGTGGCGTCTGGGCAATGGTGCTGGTCCCACATGTCGCACACCACCACGGCGGTCCGCGAGGCTTCCCAAGTCACCGTGCCATCATGGGCCGTGGCCGCAGAGAGGTTCGTGGACCCAGTCCGCCAGCGAGTGTGCAAGGTGATCGGGTCTGCCTGAGCTGTGGTCCAAAGGAGAAGGACTCCGAGCATCACCCGAGCGATGGAACTCGCGACGCCTCGCCACGCTGAGCCTGTCCATAGAGCACTGGGGATCATTCACCGCCACGATGACCCGATTGCACCCCTCTTGGCTAGAGCCCATTCCCACTGGAAGTCTCTTCGCCTTCGATCGTCTCCTCGTTGACTGGGGTCTCAGCGAGTGTTCTCGGGGACAGGCTTGGTTGCTTGGGGGTGATCATGGGCTCCTGCATTCAGCCCACGCCCGCTCTCGGTGACAGCGATCAGGTCCAGTGAAAACCCGCCTCCTTCAGCATAATGGCTCCATCCCAAGCATCGGTGAGCCCCAATCGGGCGATATTCACGGTCTAGATTTACAATCACCACCCTGCGCGATGATGTATACATATATTAAAACCAATTAAAATTTAAACGCTCTCAATCCTTATATAGAAGAACGATAAAATGCTTACAACTCTGTAAAGGATCTCACTAATTACACATATTTTGAAATCACGAATGATCTCCTAGCAAACAAATCAGATAACACAGTGTCCACGGATGCTGATCGTTTTCCCGTCCGTTTGAACCAAAACAAGGAAGAAAATCGTATGATGCCTCAAAATCTGCCCGTTGCTCCCCGAGGTGGGAGTCGGTCGCTCTCCACCCTCATCTCGCGAAGTCGGTGGGCGTTCCTGGCCTCAACACTCTTGGCGCTGGGCACTGGGCCGGTTCTGAATGCGGCCACGGCTACCCCTCAGTCGGTTTCCATGTTGGAAGACGCAGCGGCGGTTCCTCTCGTCCTCACCGGTAGCGGAGCGGGATCGGTGTCCTACAGCATCCTGACGCAACCGACCCAAGGCGTTTTGACGGGTACCGCCCCCAACCTCTTTTACCGGCCGAACACCAACGCCAACGGCGTCGACAGCTTCACCTTCAAAGTGTCTGACACGGAGGGTGATTCTGCACCGGCGACGGTTTCCATTTCCATCGCGCCGGTCAACGATGCCCCGGTTGCCATCATTCCGGTCGTGGACACCCCGGCTGGTGTCCACTGGGTTTCGCGCAGTGGATCCGGATCCCAGTATTGGCAGGCGATCGCCCTGTCAGCCGATGGATCCAAGATGGGCGCTGTCGTGGATGGTGGCTCAATCTACTTGTCCGCCGACGGGGGCCTGAATTGGTCCGCGGTGGGTACGGATCGCAATTGGCAATCCATCGCCACTTCGGCGGATGGTTCAAAATGGGTCGCGGCGGTGGATGGCGGTCCGATCTATCTTTCCACGGATTCGGGTGTCAACTGGACGCCGAGTGCTTCGCCCCGAAATTGGACATCGGTCGCTTCGTCGTCCGACGGCCAGAATTTGGTGGCGGCCGAGTACGGTGGAAAAATCTACACCAGCGTGGATGCTGGCGTGAATTGGGCAGCGCGCGACAGTGATCGCCCTTGGTATTCGGTGGGTTCTTCGGGCAGTGGCAGCAATCTCGTGGCCGCGGTCTATGGCGGCGGTCTCTACACCTCGAGCGATGTGGGTACCAACTGGGTGCGGCGCACCTCTGGCAACCAGCTTTGGGTCTCGGTGGCATCTTCAGCCAATGGCCGCAATTTGGCGGCGGCTGAGGTCAACGGTTTCATTCACACCTCGGCCGATGGTGGCACTAACTGGACCGCGCAGGCGGCCTCCGGTGCCCGCTTTTGGTCTTCGATCGCGTCCTCATCGGATGGCTCGGAACTGGTTGCCAGTACTTACGGCGGCAAACTCTACACCTCGTCGGATTCTGGCCTGAACTGGACAGCCCGCGACAGCGACCGGCTCTGGTTGGGCGTAGGTGCCTCTGCAGATGGCGGGAGTTTGGCGGCGTTGACCGATGGCGGCCTGATTTATACTTCGCAAGACCTTCGCGCGCCCGCCGCAATCACCGTGCTGGAAGACAGCGGTGCCCAGACTAATTCGATCGTCTTCACGACCCTCACCGCCGGGCCGGCCAACGAGTCCAGTCAAGCTCTGAGCATTGTGGTGACCAACGACAATGCGGCACTCTTCTCGGTGCAACCGGCCTTCAACGCCAGCGGTGTCTTGACCTTCACCCCGGCCACCAACGCAAGCGGCAGCGCGAAGATCACCCTCGTTTCGGTGACCGATGACGGAGGCACAGCCGACGGTGGACAAAACACCACGACTCCGTCTCCCATCAACGAAGTTCAGATCGTTGTCCTCCCCGTCAATGATGCTCCCACCCAGGGGCCCATTGCCGTATCAGGGACCGAAGACACGACGGTGGGCTTCACTGCGGGAGCCTTCTCAGCCAACTACAACATCGGCAATCCGGACAGCCCGGTTCGCTCGGCGGTGACTTACACCATCGAGACGTTGCCAGTCTCGGGCATGCTGAAATTGTCCGGGGCTCCGGTGTCCGCCCATCAGGCCATTCCAGTGGCTAGCCTGGGAAGCTTGACCTATGAGCCGGGCTTGAATGAATCGGGCTCGAAGACCTTCCGGGTGTCGGTTTCCGATGGTGTGCTTTCCTCCCCCACGGGAACCAATGCGGCCGTGGTGACCCTCACCCTGGCTCCTGAGAATGACGCCCCGATCGCGGTGGCTCAATTGGTGAGCACCTTGGAAGACACCGCCGTGACGATTGCGTTGACCGGCACGGATCCTGACGGCGATCCGTTGACGGCGACGGTGGTCTCTGCACCCACCAATGGTGTGTACGCAGGCTCGATTTATACGCCGAATCTCAACTACAACGGACCCGATCGGATCACGTTCAAGGTGAGCGATGGCACTTTGGACTCTTCCGTGGAAACGGTGAACATCTCTGTCCTTTCGGTGAATGATGCACCGGTTCTCGGGGCGGTGGCGGTGGCCGTGGCGGAAGACACCACCGTGTCGTTTACTCCGGCCTTGTTCACCACGCAGTACAGTGATTTGGAAAACGATCCCTTCACCAGCCTGACGGTGGCGACCTTGCCGCCCACCGGTTTGCTGACTTGGGGCGGTGTGCCCGTGGCGGTGGGCCAGGTCATTTCCGTGGCGGACCTCGGTGCTCTCGCCTACACCCCGGCGCTGAATGAAAACGGAGCGAAGACCTTCACGGTGCGTGCGTCGGATAGTTTTTCACTGTCGTTGCCGACCACGGTGACGGTGGTGATCGGTGGGGTGAATGATGCGCCGGCACTCACGGCGTTCTCCAAGGATTTGAACGAAGATTCGATTCTGACGTGGGCCGCATCGGACTTCGCTTCGAAGTACGCCGATCCGGAAGGCTCTGGCCTTTCGAGCATCAAGATCATGAGCTTGCCCTCGGCCGGCGTGTTGAAATTCACGGGCACGAATGTCGTCGCCGGCCTGGTCGTCATCACCAGCCAGATCGACCAGTTGACCTACCATCCGGCGACCCATGAGAACGGGAACGCCACCTTCACGGTGAGTGTGTCCGATGGCGATTTGTCGTCCGAGGCGTCTGTTGTGACCCTGGCCGTGGCCCCGGTGAATGACGCCCCCAGTGCAACCATTCCCACGGTGACGCTGATCCCAGTGGGTTCGACGTTGAACGCGGTGACCGGCCCTACGTCGCCGGCGAATTGGAAGTCAGTGGCCGCCTCGGCGGATGCCGCGACGCTGGCGGCTGTGGTCGACAACGGACCGGTGTACGTTTCGACGGATTCCGGATCGACTTGGACAGCCCGGGAAAGTGTTCGGAATTGGAGCAGCGTGGCCATGTCGACCAATGGCCAGGTGCTGGCCGCATCCGTCTATCGCGGCAAGGTTTACGTATCGACCAATGCGGGCGTCACCTGGAACGCCCGCGACAGCGATCGAAACTGGCGTTCGATTGCCATTTCCACCAACGGAGCTGTGATGGCTGCGGTGGCCAATGGAGGCCAAGTGTATGTGTCCGTCGACAGCGGCACCAACTGGACCGCCCGGGCGACCAGTGAATTGTGGACGTCTGTGGCCATGTCTGGCGATGGGCGCAAGATGGTGGCCTCGGTGTACGGGGGTTCACTCTACACATCCGAGGACATGGGGACGAATTGGACCTCGGTGGCGAGCCCGCGCCTGTGGAACTCGGTGGCCGCAAGCACGGATGGACTGAAGTGGGTGGCCACAGAGATTCATGGATCGATTTGGATGTCCTCCAACGGCGGAACCACCTGGTCCGCCAATACAGCGGCTGGCATTCGCACCTGGATGTCCGTGGCCTTGTCGGCTGATGGCAACCGCATGCTGGCCGGAGTGTTTGGTGGCAAATTGTACCGCACCCTGGACAGCGGTGTGAGCTGGGTGGAATTGGGCGGCGACCGGAGTTGGGGCGCCCTGGCGGGATCATCAGATCTCAAGAAGGCCGTTGTGGCCGTGGACGGCGGTGATCTGTCGATCACCGGAGACTACAACATCCCGCTCACCCTCACGGTGACAGAGGACAGTGGCGTGTTTACCCAAGGTGGTTTTGCCACCGGAGCCTCCGCGGGTCCGGCGAACGAGTCCACGCAGGCGATCAGTTACACCGTGGCTTTGAGCAACGTCACCTTCACGGATGGAACGAATCTGTTCGTGGGCCTGCCGACGGTGAGTGCTCAGGGCGACTTGAGCTTTGTGCCTGCACCGAACGCCAGTGGCAGTGCGACATTGACCGTGTCAGTGAAGGACAATGGCGGTGTGACGAACATCCTGGGCACGGTGACGGGAGTCGACACGGCGGTGGTGGGATCCTTCACGGTGATGGTGACTCCGGTCGATGATGTCCCGAGCGCGAACGCCCAGACGGTCGGAGTGGTGGAGGAGGCAGCCCAGCTGATCACCCTCGGTGGAAATGATCCCGAAGGAGCCTCGCTGACGTTCGAGGTGCTGACGCAGCCCGCGAAGGGTGTGCTCAGCGGAACAGCCCCGACACTGACCTACACACCGACCTTGAACCTGACCGGAGCCGACAGCTTCACCTTCCGAGTGAAGGACGCGAGCCTGACCTCGTCTGTGGCGACAGTCTCCATCGTGATCACCAATGTGAACGACTTGCCGGTAGCTGTGGCCCAGTCGGTGAGCATCGACGAAGACACCGCCAAGGCGATCACGCTGACTGGAACCGATGTGGAAGGCTCCGCGTTGATCTACACGGTTGTGACACAGCCGACCAAGGGTGTGTTGAGCGGCACGGCTCCGGCGCTGACTTACACGCCGGCGGCCAACTTGGACGGGTCCGACAGTTTCACTTTCAAGGTGAACGATAGCACAGCGGACTCCGTGACCGCGACGGTGCTGATCACGATCAATCCGGTGAACGATATCCCCGTGGCGACCAACCTGATGGTGGGTACCTTGGAAGATTCAGGCCCTGTGGCGGTGACGTTGACAGGCAGCAGTCCTGAGAGCCGTCCGATCACATTCCAGCTCTTGACCCAGCCCACCAAGGGCACCTTGGGCGGAGCGGCTCCGAACCTGACGTACACGCCGGCCGCCAATCAGGCCGGAACGGACACTTTCACCTTCAAGGTGAATGACGGAGTGGACAACTCCGGAGTCGCGACAGTGAGTTTGAACATCACCAACGTGAACGACGCGCCCAGCTTCGTGATCCCGACAACGCTCAGACCGGGTGGTGAAAACACGACTTGGACCCAGCTATCTGTGCCGAACTCGTCTTGGAATAGCTTGGCGATTTCGACCAATGGCAACGTGTTCGTGGCGGCGTCCGGTTCCACCTTGGTTGTTTCGACGGATGGTGGAACAACCGGGACGAATGCCACGACCATCCCGGGCAGTGGCAGCTATGGCGCCGTGGCGGTATCCGCCAATGGATCCAGGCTGTTATTGGTTCGCGGCAACCAGTTGTACACTTACAGCGGTGGTGCTTGGAACGCATCCAGTAGCCCGTCGTTCAATTGGTCATCCGTTGCTTCTTCCAACGATGGTACCAACTTGGTAGCGGTTGCCTCTGGAGACCGGGTGCATGTATCCACCAACTCGGGCACGACTTGGTCTGCCGTGGGTGTTGCGCGTGACTGGGAGGCGGTGACCTCTTCGGCCGATGGCTTGAAGCTGGCCGCAGCCGTGTACAATGGGCTGATTTACACGACCACCGATGGCGGAACCAATTGGACGTCGCGTGGGAGCGTGAACCGCTACTGGACGGCGATCGCCTCGAGTGCTGATGGATCGAAGCTGGCGGCGACAGAGGTCAATGGCCAGATCTACACCTCGGACGACAGCGGTGCGACTTGGACGGCGCGTGACAGTGCCCGGGCCTGGTCGTCCATTACCATGTCGACCGATGGCAAGATCCTCTTGGCAGGTGTGCTGGGTGGGCGGTTGTACTACTCGGATGACTCCGGAGTGACTTGGACCCCCAAGGATGACGTTCGAGTGTGGGGCTCGGTGGCGATGGCCGGGGACGGAGGCAATGCCGTGGCCGCGGTCTTGGACGGAGCCTTGTATCGAGCCGCAGGCTACCTGAGTGAGTACACCGTGACCGCGTCGGAAGATGCGGCGACGGCTTTGGCTGGGTTTGCGACGGAGATTTCCGCCGGGCCTTCCAGTGAATCGTCGCAGGTCGTCAGTTTCGTGCTCAGCAACGACAACCCCAGCCTGTTCTCAGAGGCGCCAGCCATCAGTGCGGCCGGTGATTTGACCTTCACCCCGGCGACGGAAGCGTTCGGTACGGCGTTGGTTGAGATGTATGCCCAAGACAACGGCGGGACCAACTTCGGGGGCTTGAATCGCAGCGCCGTGAAGCGCTTCAAGATCGCAGTGACAGGAGTGAATGACGCTCCGGTAGCCGGAACGCAGTTTGTGACGGTGGCGGAAGACACGGCCCAGGCCATCACGCTGATCGGGTTTGATGCGGAAGGCTCTGCTCTGACCTACACGGTGGTGCGTCCGCCGACGCTCGGAACCTTGAGCGGTACGGCTCCCAACCTGGTGTACACGCCCACGTTGAACGCCAACGGAGCCGACAA
>JARXAF010000108.1 GCA_029865985.1 Verrucomicrobiota bacterium | reverse complement strand
GGTCCTGCGCGCGCAGGGAAGCTCGGGGGAGGATTGGGCTTTCGCGCTGTGCGCGAGGGGAGATGTTGATCGCTTCCAGTGCTTGCTCCGGCCCGGTCCCGCTGCCGCTTCGAGGTTGTTGGTCGGTTCGGAGAATTTAGGAACAGGCTAGAAAAGGGTGAATCCTGAGTTGGATGAGGGACAGGCTCCGATGTGGAGTGGAAGGTTGTGGTCGATTTCTTCTATGCCCTGAAAGAATCGGTTCGAGGCCTGCGAATCCATTTCTGAATATGAAACCGATAGACTTCGTGGGTGCCTGGCAATACGCACTCGACCATTTCCTGAAATCCTTTCTCGAGGTGGCCTTCCCGGTGATCGCGGCGGTGATCGATTGGAAGGTTACTCCCGTGTCGCTCGACAAAGAATTGCGAGAAATCATGCCTGAAGCTCAACCGGATCCCGAGCGCTTCGACAAGTTGATCCGGTTCCGTCTGATCAGCGGGAAGGATGCCTGCCTGTGGATCCACTTCGAGTTCAGCAATCAACCGGATCCGGACCTGGAAAATCGTCTCAACGATCGTTGCCAACGCTTCTTCGACCGTTTCGGGGTGGGGGTGACGCACGTAACCGTTTTGGCCGGTGAGGAATGAGGGCCAGTGGTCTGCACTTCACCGTGCCGAAGTGCTTCACTACAGGGAGTGAACGACGGGGTCTGCTGGCTGGATCATCGTCGGTCGAATTCCTGGGTTGCCGACGTCTCGGTCACGGGCGTGCCGAGGTTGTGGGTCGTGGATCGTTGTCGTGGCTCGTAGTCAGTGTCCGGGCGCTAAGTCCTTTCCAACGGTCTGCTTTCCAACGGTCTGCTGGGCTTTTGGTCGGTGGTGGAGTAACATTTTTGGATGATTCGTTTCGGCTCGTTGGAGCTGAAGTCCAACCTGTTTCTGTCGCCGCTGGCGGGCTACACGAACTTGCCGTTCCGTCTGGTGGCGCGGGAGATCGGTGGGCTCGATCTGGCGACGACCGACTTGGTCAACGCGAGGTCGCTCATTGAGGAAAATCCCAAGGCCTTCAAGCTCATTGAAACCAATGAGAACGATCGGCCTCTAGCGGTGCAGTTGTTCGGCTCGGTACCTGAGGAGATGCGCGATGCGGCTGTGATGCTGCAGGAGCGCGGGGTGAGTGCCATCGACATCAACATGGGCTGTCCGGTGCGCAAGGTGTGTCGGGTGGGTGGCGGTTCGGCGATGATGGTGGAGCACGAACGGACGCAGCATCTGGTGCGGACCATGGTGGATGCGCTGCGGATCCCGGTGACGGCCAAGATGCGCCTGGGTTGGGATGACCACAATTTGACGGCCCCCGACCTGGTTCGGGCGCTGGAGGATGCCGGCATCGCCGGGGTATTCATTCATGGGCGGACCCGGGAGCAGGGGTTCTCAGGTACTGTGAATCTTGCGGGCATTCGCAAAGTGGTGGAGGCGGCGCGGACGATCCCGGTGATTGGCAATGGCGACGTGACGACGCCCGAGGCGGCGGTGCACATGAAGTCCGAGACGGGGTGCGCAGGGGTGAGCGTGGGGCGTGGGGCCTTTTATGATCCTTGGATCTTCGTGCGCACGCGGGCGCTGATGCAAACCGGCGTCCTACCGCCGGAACCAGGCATCGACGACCGGGTCCGGGTCATGTCCCGGCACCTCGACCTGATGGTGGAGGTCTTCGGGGAGCGGCATGGCTGCGTGATGTTCCGCAAGATCGGCCCGTGGTATGCGAAGCGCTTCGGTCCGGCCAACGAGTTCAGCAAGAAGATCGTCCGGATGGAATCCCGGGCCCAATACCTGGAAATCGTGGACGCATACCTGCGCTGGCGTCGGCAGTTCTGCGACGAGTCGGGCCAGCTGCTGCCGCGCTACCAGTTGGCACCGATGGTCGCCAGCTTCATGCGCGAGGCGGACGATTCAGATGGACCCGCCAGCATCCGGCGCGAGGCGATCCCAGTGCCCAAGGGGCCAGTGGAGGTGTGGTGACGGGGGTGAGTGGCGGTAGGACTATTGACCGGGCTTGCGGAGCGTGGGCTCAAGTCCGGGTTGGTTCAAAAACCGGAATAGGCTTGATGCCATACCGTCCAGAAACTATACCGAGACCGACTGGGCCCGGATCTCCGCGATTTCGGTGATCTCCCGGCAAAGGGTCTTGTTCAACCGCGTTTCTCGGCGATCACCCAGGCGTTGAACAGGCCGTATTTCAGCGGGGAGGCGTTGAGGATGAAGTCGATCCAGCCGGGCACGGTGCGGTCGGTGCAGGCGACCTCCACCAAGCGGCAACCGTTGCGCTCGAGGAAGAATCCCAGATCGAGGGCATTGGTGCACACGATGGCGTCGTCGTCCGGGGTGAACGGCTCCTTGATGATGGGAGTCATCCGCTCGAAGCGGACCTGATCGGGCGTCTGCCGCATGGCTTGTCGCCGCTCCAGCAGGCCGTGGAGGTTGTGCCACTTGTTGCCGATGCCCCGCATCCGCGGATGGTAATCGCGCCAGCCGAGGAACCTCAGGAAGTTGGGGCTGCTGAGGACAATCCGGCCACCCGGGGCGCAGACGCGGACCGCTTCAGCGATGAAGGCTTCCGGATCTTGCACATGTTCCACCACGTTCAACGCTCCGACTCGTTGGAAATGTCCGTCGGGGTAGGGGAGCCGGTTGCCGTCGTACAGCAGGCAGCGGTCGGTGAAGGCACGGGTGCGTTCGATGTTGGGTGCCGACACGTCCACTCCGTGTGCCTCGAAGCCCTCGCGCGTGAGTTGCGCCACGACTTGTCCCACGCCGCATCCGATATCGAGCAATCGTGCGCCCGGCGTCGAAGGCCGAAGGGTACGGGTGAACTTGGCGTAGAAGGCCGCATCCCAGTTGGCCAGAATGTCGGCATAGGCCGAATCGTTGCGGACGTGGTCGAGGTGGCTGGGTGTGGAGGCCATGGTCAGTCAGCGTGCGGAGCCTTCGGTGCCAGAACGAGGATGCCCACCAGCAGCAGGGCTGCCATGACGGCCGAAAGGCTGGCCCACAAAGCTTGGTGAGGCGGATCGAAGCGGTATTCGACGGTGTGTTCGCCAGCGGGAACGGAGACTCCTCGCATCAGAAAGTTGGCCCGCAGTAGCGGTGTGGCTTGGCCGTCCACGGTCACCTTCCAGTCGGGATGCCAACGGTCGTTGAGCAGCAAGAGGCCGGCTGCGCTCGAGCGGGTCTTCACCGTGATGTGCTTGGGTGCGTACCGTGTGATGGTGGCTTCGGACGATGCGGCCGTGGGCGACGGTGTGGCTGCGGCGAGCTTCTCCGAGACGAGGACTTGCCGGGTTGGGTCCCAGTCGGGCGCGCGCAGCCGCTGGAGGGTTTGCGCGTCATCGAGGCCGGCCTGCCAATCGGTGTAGAACTTCGTGCGGGGCAGGGTACCGGTGAACTCGAGTACGGCAAACGGTCCGGCCTCCGAGGCGGTGGCGGTGAGCAATTGCACCACGTCGGCGGTGGCGGTCGAGGCATCCGGGGGTGGGACTCCCGGTTTCAGGCCGAGGCCGAAGGGCATCTTCAGGCGGATGCGCTTCTGCACTGGGTCCACCATGCCGTTGAGCTGATCGACCACGTCCTTCGATCCGAGGATGTACCGGGTGTTGGTCAGCTGCCACAGGCGGCCCACCAGCGGCAGGTTGCTCTGGTTTTCCATCAAGCCCAGTGCACCGAAATAGGCCGTCTCCAGCTCGGGCACTCGGGGCATCTGGGAGATGTCCAGCGACTGGATGTTGAAATACTGGAACTGGTTCTCCAGCCATTCCTTCTGCAGGTAGGTCCACGAGAGCGCGGCATCGCCCCCGACCAGCGGGCCTTGTCGGTGCGGATCGAGGAAGGCGGTCACGCGCTGCTCCCAAGGCTTGTCCTTCAGCAAGTCTAAGACAGGGTTTGATTGATAGCGGGTGACCCAATCGTAGTGCTTCACCCAGGGCGTGTTGGCCCGGTAGAGGTCCACCACCAGCACTGCACCGAGCAGCATCCAGCCGATTCGGGCCCGGGTGCCGTTGAAGAATCCGGTGATCATTCCCGCGACCAATCCCAGGGAGAGAGCGAAGAAACCCAGAGCCTTCCACACCTCGCCGATGGAGAACTCCGCAGTGGCCGGCGGCCCCATGTGGAACTCGATGCCGCGCAGGTAGGTTTTCAGTTCGGAGGCGCTCCCTGCATAGTTCAGGGTTCCTACCGCCGCGATCGCGAAGCAACCCAGTGCGCCGAAGACCCAGTTGACCTCGCCCGATGCGGCCGTCTTTCTCCAGGTGGCGAACTGTTCCTTCCAGCCGCCCAATCGTTCCTTGCCCGAGGCCAATGATCCCCGGGCGATGGCCTCCAGTCCGTAGGCAAAGACAACCCACAGGGCGAGGTGCATCACGTGCAAGAACTTGGAAGGGATGCGGATGGTCGAGAGGTAGGGGATGGTGAAGAATATCCTGTAGAATGGGGCGAAATGCCCCCAGGAAAGCGCCAGCGATCCGGCCGCCACCGCGGTCCAGAACCACACCATCCGGCGCTCCTGTTCCGAGTACGGAGACTGCTTTTTGCGCAGCGAAGTGGCCGCGGCGTAGCTCGCCACGAGCACCACCAGGATGCCGGCATACTCACCCGCTCCGCTCCATCGCCCCTTGGCCGTTCCGTCGAAACCCACCGCTCCCCAGTACGCGCCGCCATCCGGGCTGTCCATGCGGTAGCCGAAGAGTCCTGGGACGATGATTCGCAGTGATTCCACCGGCGGCAGGCTGATCGCTGAAGCGAACTGCCACCGCTGCGCTTCACTCTCCCGCGTCTGGGACATGCCTGAGACGCCCACGATTTGGGTTCCGACCAGAGTGGATAGGGAGTGGGATGCCAACCAGCCCGCACAACCCGCCACCAGTCCCAGACGGAGGATTCCGCTGACCCAGGAACGGGAAGTGCCTGCGGAGCCGGCGGTTGAGATCACCACCGTGAATGCGGCCACCAAAAGACTGAAGATCGCGCCGACATCCGCACCTTCGGTCACGCAACAACCGACGGTGAGGCCGGCCAATGCGACTCGAACCCACGTGCGCCATCCGCCTTCCCGGGCCGATTGGAGGAGGAGTCCGAGTGCCAGCAGGGCAAAGCCTTGGGTCAAGGCCTTGGGTGCGAGTCCCCAGCAGGCGTAGGAAACTGGATTGCTGTTCAGGGCGGCGGCGATCCCGACCAGGATGGCCGTCTTGCCGCCCAATCCCGCCCGCCGGCAGAACCAGGCCGCCGACACGCCCAAGAACAACAGCGAGAGCGGGACGTAGAACTTCGAAAAGGCGACAGCGCTCTGCAGCGCCAGGAACAGGGCGAGGGTCAGATTGGTTTGGGCGCTCGGTGCGACCTCACCCACCCAGTTCAAGGGTTTCCACAGGCCGCTGAAGGCTTCATGGGCTTGTGCCCCTTGCGAGAACAGGGCACCGAGGGTGCCATCATTGGAAAAAAGCACCATCTCCGGACGAAACACCGCGGCGAAGAGCAGTGCGATCGGAGCGGCGATGGCCAGGATTCCCAGTCCTGTTCCTGGGCCGGGGTCGGGTTTGGAGACGTTCATGGAAATCAGGGTCCGGTTTTCCGGAGGTGTTGCTCAATCATGGCCGCGGGGTTGCATGAGCTCGTCGGCTCGGGTGGGTTGACCTTTCAGGCGGCGCAACACATCCCGGGACCGGACCACAGCCGTGCCGGCGGTGCAGGCCGCCCAGCCGACGAGTTCGCGACGGATCCGCCCGAATTCTTCGACCTTGTCCGGACGCAGTCGCGCCATCAGGTCCATCTTCACCTGGACCCGGGCCGCCAGCAGGCAAGCCAACCGCACCCGGCGCAGAGCCCGGCGCAATGGCCCTTCTTCGAACCAGGGAAGGATGCGCTGCATGAGTCGCCATTCGTCGCGGATGAAATAGTCGGCATCGTACATGTGCCGACTGGAGGCGTTGAAGGTGTGGATCCGGAAGTGGCAGAGGTATTCTTGGACTTCGACGATCGCGGTGGAATGGATGGCCCATTCGGCCAGGAACAGCACGTCGGCCGCCTGGGGCATGTTCTCGAAGCGGCAGGCGGGAGGCTGGAAATCGGTCTTCAACACCACTCCGGGTAGCAACACGTGGCGCAGCTCGGATTGAGGAGTCAGGAATTCATTCCGAGTGAGCCGACGGGTCGGACCCGCGGGCCGCCGATAGAGCGGACCAATGGGCTTTCCGTGCTGATCGACTTCGTCATTGAAACTGTATCCCAAGGCGCGACCCGGGGCTTCGGACAAGGGCGGCAACACCTTGGCGAAGAAGTCCGGCGTCACGAGGTCGTCGGCCATCAGCAGGTGCAGGAATCGGGTCTCGGAGGCGAAATCGAGGCATCGGTTCAAGTTGCCGATGACCCCGAGATTGGTCGGGTTCTGATGGAATTCGCAGGCGATGCCGCGGAAGCCCTTCACCAATTCCGGGGTGCGGTCGGTGGAACCGTTGTCGATGACGACCACTCGGTCGGGGCGGCGCGACTGCATGGCCAAGCATTCCAGCGTGGTTTGCAGGAAGCGTTCACCGTTGAAGACCGGGATGACGGTGGTGAGTTCCATGGAGGCTTCAGGGAACCGGCAGCGTGCTTCGGATCAGAGCCGTCGCAGGTAGGCGCCGGGCCAGTGGGTGAGATTGCGGCTGAGACCGCTCTCGTTGAAGAGCCAGGCCGGTTGCTCGAGGACGAACTCGGGGTGGGCTTGGGCGAACTCGGCGGCGGCGGCGGTCGGGTGGTCCCAGGTCCATTCCGGACGCCCGCGCGGGACGTCGTGCAAGTCCTTCATGATCCCGTCGGTGGCCACGATGTATGAACCCGGCGTCACCAAGGCCTGGTAAGCCTCGAGCTCGGCAGCCACATGCCCCTTGCTGTGATCGGAGTCGAGGATGACCAGCACGGTCTCGCCGGGCTTCAGTTGGGAACGCACTTGGTCCAACGTGGAGGGGGCGGTGGAGCTGCCCTCGATGAGAGTGATCAGGCTCCCCAGTTCGTGGGTCTCGATGCCTTTGCGGTTGTGCGGCCGGATCTCGATGTCGACACCGATGACCCGTCCCTTGCCCATCGCCTTGAACAGCGAAGCGTAGAGGATGAGGGAGCCGCCATGGGCCACGCCGGTTTCGATGACCACGTCCGGCTTCACCTGATACAGCACCTCCTGGATGCGCACGATGTCTTCGGGCAACTGGATGACCGGGCGTCCCATCCACGAGAACGTGTAGGAGTAGCGCTGGTTCCAGCCCACCTTGAGCCATTGCTCGGAAATCAGGTCGAAGGCGCGGTCGGAATACAGCGGCACGGTTTCCGTCTGCCCGTTGTTGTCGAGGGACAGCGTCTTCTGTTCAGTGTCGAGGGTCAGTTTCATCGGAGAATCTGGAGTTGGCCGCGGTAGCCGAGGGATTTCAGGACCGAGGAAATCTCCCCGGCGTAGTTCGGGTTGGCAATGAGGATGAGCTCCAGCCCGACCACGCGTCGATCGTGCGGGGCAACCACCGGGACCCGGCTTCCGGGAATGACGCAGCCTTGCTTGGCGGCGTTGGAGTCGATGACGCAGACGGGTTGCACCGATTGGAGTTGGTTGACCAATGCCACACCCTTGGCACCAGCGCCCCAAATGGCCCAGCGACCAGCAGGGCTCGATGCAGCGATTTGGTGTTCCACCCGATCCAAGTGCCGGCGAGCCGCGCGGGCAAAGGGAGCCAGACGGTCGTGCGGGCGCCGTGGGGGAGCGGCCGGAAGTCGGGCCGTCTTGGCCAGTCGGAGCTCCAGGAACTGGTACTGTCCTTGAAAGACACCGGTGTGGCGCACCACCCGGAATCCGACCCTTCGGCACAAATGGGCCAGGGCTCCCATCGTGAAATAATTGCAGTGCTCGTAGAACACATCCCACAGGCATCGATTCTGGATGATCCATTCCAGCCGGGGAGTTTCGATGACGACCCGCGGATCACCCGACGCGCGGGCCATGGCGGCCAAGGACTCAAGAAAGACCCCAATTTCGGGAACGTGTTCCACGACATGCCGGCAAACAATGAGATCGAACCGTTCCTGGATATCGGCCGCACCGACATACCGACGGTGGAAGCGGATGCCCGGTTCCTGCTCGGCACCCTCGTAGCTCGTGTCATACCCCTCGGCCGTGGCGCCGGAGACCTGGCAGAGCAGCCGCAGGAAATCTCCCTTGCCGCAGCCCACCTCGAGGATTCTGCCGCCCGAGGTCGGAAGGTCTCGGGTCAATCGCTGGGCCAGCCCCGTCAAATGATGGGTGAAGGCGTCGGAGAAGCACTGGCGGTTTTCGTAGGCGTCGTCGTACGGGATGACCGCTGGATCGAAGCTGGCATTGAACACCAAATGGCAGCGGGCGCACTGGACCAGGGAGACATCGCGCCGGGGAACACGGCTGGCGGCTCGGGCATCGGGGAAGCGGTAGTTCAACACCACCGGTTGCCGCGGCAACACAAAGGGGGAACCCAACCGCGTCCCGGCACATCCAGGGCAATCGTGCCGGAGTTTCATGAGTGGGTTGTGTCTATCAGTCGGCGGAGACCCGACTCAAGCGTCACCTTCGGCTCCCAACCCAGTTTCCGCAGTCGGCCTGCATCGGCGACGATGAATCCGAGAGGGTCAGGGGCCGCCGGGCTTGCGACTCGCACCCGGTCGGTTCGCTCGAGCAGTGTGGCCAAACGTTCTGCGATTTCCCGCACGGTCACCCCGCTTCCGGTGCCCAGATTCACCGGACCGTCCATCTGGGCCTCGGCGACCCGAAGGATGGCTCCGGCAAGATCGCTGATGTGGATGTAGTCCTTGGTGCTTTCGGGTGTCTTGAGAACGACTTCGTTGCCCCGACGGAGGCTCGAGATGAGCGACGAACACAATCGGGCCGGGTGTTCGCCTTCTCCGTACGGATAAAAAACCCGGCCCCACGCCATGCGAACCCCGGGATGGTCGGCCAACTGCTCGACTAATCGTCGCCGCAGCTGGTCTTTGGCGCGTGCGTAGGGAGTCGTCGGTTCCAACGGCGTCTCGGTTTCATGCAACCGGGCCGAACCCATGCGGTACTCGATGCAAGTGCCCAGGACGACCAGTTGTCGCAGGCCTTGTTCCACGAGTCCCAGGGCCAAGGCTTCGGACCATTGGGCGTGGAGCTCGTTTTCTGGAGACTCCAGATAGACCCCGGGGGTGGCGATCCAAGCGCAATGAATGAGGGTGTCGGGCGAAAACCGGCGAAGGTCTTCCCAAGGAGGCTGGGCCATCGAACCGGTCAACGCGGTTACTGCCGGCGATGCCGGAAAAGTAGAAGCGGGAGAATCGGTTCTGGGTGCCGCATGTCCGGGCCGGAGGAGCACGCCCACCTCATGACCGGCGGCCAAGGCTTGGCGCAGAACAGCCGAGCCGATGAAGCCGGTCGAACCGGTGATCAGGATCCGCGACATGAGTGGGATGAGTCTTGGGCGGATCTTCCCCGACGACAATCTCGACGTTGTGACGGTTTCCATCCAAGGTGAGCGGCGATGATGACACAGTGGATTGCCGACTACCTGGACGCCCAGAAGCGAGCCGTGGATTCCGTGAAGCCTGCCGAGATCGCCGCTCTGGTGGAGACGCTTCGTGCGGCTTGGTCGCGCGACCAGCAGATCTTCGCCATTGGCAATGGTGGTAGCGCGGCCAACGCCAGTCACTTCGCGGTCGATTTGGGCAAGGGGGCCAGCGACAAGTTGCCGCGCCGATTCCGGGTGTTGTCGCTGACCGACAACGTCGCCTGGATGACGGCCCTCGGAAACGACTACTCCTACGACGAGATCTTTTCGCGCCAGTTGGCCAACTACGCCCGCAAAGGCGACGTGGTCATCACGGCCAGTGTCAGTGGCAATTCGCCCAACCTGGTGAAGGCGTTCGAGTGGGCCAAGGCACAGGGGGTCCAGACCATCGCACTGGTGGGTGCCAAGCGGGGTCGCCTGGCCGAGTTGGCCGATCAGGTGGTGGTCATCGAGGACACCCACTACGGCCGCGTGGAGGACGTCCAGATGCACATCCTCCATATTCTTTGTTACGCTTTCATGGAGCGGCCGGAGTTGAGCCAGGCCTGATTCAGGGCCCGATTTTAGGCAGTCGAGCCGGGATTCAATCAGACCTTCGGAGGACCAATCGATGAGACGATGGATGCACTGGGCGGGGCGGATGCTTGGCGGTTGCGCATTGCTGATCGCGGCGGTGACTGGGGTTCAGGGCGGCACGCTCGTGCAGTTCCGCACGGTCCTGGGTGAGGTGGTGGTGGAGTTGTACGACCAGGAGAAACCCCTCACCACCGCCAACTTCCTGAAGTACATCCGGACTGGCCGCTACACCAACATGATCGCTCACCGGATCGTGCCCAATTTCGTGATCCAAGGGGGCGGGTTTCGGGTGGCCAACCGGGGCACGGTCAGCAATTCGATGGAATCGGTCACGGAGTTCGCCTACGTCTCCAATGAATTCGATTTTGGACCCCGCTACCGGAACCTCTACGGCACCTTGTCGATGGCGAAGAAGGGCGCGAGCTCCAATGGGCTGGCGACTGTGCGGTTGACCAATGCGGCGGTGTCTTTCACCCAGTTCGCCGGTCTCAAGACCAACGTCGTCACCTACACCAACGCCTTCCCGGAAGTGGCAACCTTTGAGGTTTATACCGAACGGATCTTGGCCACCAATGGCACCGGAGCCACCCAGGTTTGGATCGTTTCCAAGAATGGTGTGGTTTACTCAGGCGGGCCGCACTCGGCGTCCAGCCAGTGGTTTCTGAGCTTCGGCGACAATTCCGCCAATCTCGACAACCAGAATGGCGGTTTCACCGTGTTCGGACGCGTCGTCAGCGATACGAATGTGTTCAACCGCCTGAATACGTTCCAACCCATCCGGCGCGCGACCAACGTGGTGTATCCGGCCGGCGGCGCCTTCAGCGATCTCCCGCTGCTCAATTACTTTGAACCCCTGAGTCTGGCCCAGTTGTATGCAGGCCTGTTGTACGTCGACATCACCGAGCTGCCTCCGTTGGCGGCTCCCACTCCGGATCCCCGGTTGCCCGGCGTTCAAATCTCCGGGGCTTTTCCCATGGCCCACTCAGTGGAGGTGTCTTCGGCTCTTCAGGGCCCTTGGTTGACCTTGAGCAACTTTGTGGGACGCGCTTCTGCGACTCCGGTGCGAGATCCCGAGGGCAATGGTCCGCTTCGCCTTTATCGGATGAAGGTACCGTTCTCCTTGCCGCGGCCTCAGTGAACCGCCTTTGAGGGTCGAGCTGTTGACCCGAAGGAAAGGCGCTGGAGGGAATGGGCTGAGGTACTCAGGGGCTGTGAGCGAGGTTGGAAAGCCGATCGGTTATTCCAGTCGTTTTGGCAACGATCGCAGTCATTGTTGTCACGCCCTAAACATCGTCCAACTCTCGGAATCATGGTGAATTCAATCTTTGAGCAGTGGAGCGGGCTCCCAGCCGCCCAGCAGGTTTTCTTCGGCATTGGCCTGCTTGCGGGTGTGGTGTCGTTGATCCTCGGGGTGATGTCGGCCGTCGGCCTCGAGCACCACGATGTGGTGGATCTTCCCGATGCGATTGGCTGGGACGCGGGTGGTGGTGGCATTTTTTCCGTCAAGCCCTTGACGGGTTTCCTGTTGGGATTCGGATGGGCAGGAGGCATTGCCTTGGGCAGTGGGCTGGGAATCTTGGCCGCCACCGCGATTGCCGTCGGCGCCGGTTTGTCGGTCATGGGTCTGGTGGTGGGCCTCCTGCGACTGATCTTGGGCATGCGCAGTGATGGCACCGCGCGCATTTCTGACACTTTGCACGAATCCGGGACCGTTTATGTGACCGTGCCACCGGATCGCCAGGCCGGTGGGCAGGTCACCGTTCATTTCCGCGGTCGTCAGGAAACGTACATGGCCCTGAACCGCAGCAACCGGCCGATCTCCAGCGGGGAGCGTGTCCGAGTTGTCGAGGTGCTCGACAGTCAGACCGTCCTCGTGGAACCCCTTTGAGATTTTCTTAGAAAACCCCCAACCCCAACAACCCCATGGAAATCCTGTCCGTCGCCGCCATCCTCCTGCTGGTCGTCTTTCTGCTGGTCGTGGTGATCACCCTCATCTCACGTTACCGCATGTGCCCGCCCGACCGAATTCTGGTCGTGTACGGCAAGCTGGCCAACGGTCTCTCCTCACGCTGCTACCACGGCGGGTCGACCTTCGTGATCCCTTTCTTCCAGAGCTATTCCTACCTCGAACTCACGCCCATCAACATCGACATCGAGCTCAAGGGGGCTCTCTCCAGCCAGAACATTCGCATCGATGCGCCGGCCTCGTTCACCATCGGCGTCTCGACCGACTCGGAGGTCATGCAAAACGCGGCCACACGCCTGTTGGGCCGATCGTTGGACGAAGTCCAGCAACTGGCATCCGAAATCATCATGGGCCAAATGCGTGTGGTCTTCGCTTCGATGAGCATTGAGGAGATCAATAACGACCGCGAGAAGCTCATCGCCCTCATCACCAAGGGTGTCGAGGTGGAGTTGCACAAGGTCGGTTTGCGCATGATCAACGGCAACATCCGCGACATCCGCGACCACTCCGGCTACATCGACGCGCTGGGTAAGGAAGCCGCTGCCAAGGCCATCAATGATGCTCAAATCAAGGTGGCCCAAGAGAATCAGCGCGGTTCCATCGGTCGTGCAGAAGCCGAGCGCGAGCAGGCCATCCGTGTGGCCAATGCGCAGGCCGAGGCCAAGCGTGGCCAGAACACCGCCCAGGCGATGATTGCCAAGTCCGACGCCGATCTCGCCGCCGAGCAGGCCGAGGCTACCCGCCGTACCGAGGCCGCCCAGCGGGTCGCCGAGGCCCGCGCATTGGAAGAATCCTACCACGCCCAGCAGCAGGCCGAGTTGGCCCGTGCGGCACGCGAGAAGGCTGCCGCCCAGGCCGATCAAATCGTGAAGGCCGAGATCGAGCGCGAGCGAGTTCGCATCGATGCCGAGGCCAAGGCCGCCCAGACCGAGATCTTGCAACGCGGTCAAGCGGCCGCCTACATCGCGCAGAAGCAAGCCGAGGCCGACGGCATCAAGCGCGTGGCCGAGGGTGAGGCCGATGGTATCCGGGCTCGATTGACCGCTGAAGCGACCGGTATCCAGGCCAAGCTGACCGCGGAGGCTGAGGGCACGCGGGCGCTGCTCGACGCCAAGGCCCAAGGCTTTGAGAAGTTGCTCCGGGTGGCCGATGGCACCAACGGTGCGACCCAGTTGTTGGTCGCCGAGAACATCGTCCGCATCGCGGAAATCCAGGCCGGCGCCATCAAGGGGTTGCAGTTCGAGAAGGTTGTGGTGATGGGCGGCGGTTCCGGTGGTAGCGGCCCGGGGCAATTCGTTCAGGACCTCTACAAGGGGGTGCTGCCCATCAATGAATTGGCCAAGAGCGTGGGCCTGAACTTACCAGCGTTCCTTGGGACCAGCGGGCCCGAGGCTCATCCGGTGTCGGCCTCGACAGGCTCTGCTCCTGCGGTGGTGACACCCACGGTTCCCCAGGCTCCGGTCGCGAACCCGCCCAAGCCGTCCGCCTGACGCGGAAGCACGGCAGCGAAGGCTGAAAACAAACGACCCGGATCCTGCGGCAGCGCGAGGTCCGGGTCGTTTTTGCCTTTGTGCGGTTGGGTGATCGTTCCAGATCAGGCCAGCGAGATCACCGCTTCGACGCAACGACCGCAAAGGGTCGGGTGGGTCGGATTTTCGCCGACATTGAGTTCCCAGTGCCAGCAGCGCTCGCACTTCTTGCGACCCGCCTCGCCGGCGACTTGCACCGTGATTTGCCGTTCGGCCGCCTCCGTCACGGTCACCGCCGAGCAGTTGCACAGTTCCCGGAGTTCGTCTTCGTGGGAGGCGATCCGGGAGCGCTCCGAGGCCGGCAAGGCGAAGTGCAAGACGGCGTCCAGTCCCTTGCCGACGAGCTTGGCTTGGCGGGCTTTTTCGAGCTCGGGCAAGGCCGCCTCGCGCAGAGAGAACAGGGTGGCCCAAGCGGGTTCGGTCGGCACCGCGGCGGTGGCGGGATTCCAAAGGCTCAGGTGCACCGACTTCGTGGACACTCCCGGGATTTGCTCCCAGGCCTCGTCGGCCGTGAAAGCCAGAATCGGAGCCAGCGCCTGTGTGAGCCGGGTGAGGATGCGGTGCAGGGCGGTTTGTGTGCTGCGGCGGCGGGCCGAGCCGGCCGGATCGGTGTAGAGCCGGTCTTTGACCACGTCGTGGTACATGGCGCTGAGCTGCACGGCGCAGAACTGCGAGACCAGTTGGTACACGACGTGGAACTCGTAGGCGTCGTAGGCCTGAGCCACCGCCGCTTCCAGCGTGGCGAACTCACCCAAGATCCAACGGTCGAGTCCGCTGAGTTGATCATCGGCGACCGCCTGGGTCGCTGGATTGAAGTCGTACAAGTTGGAGAGTTGGTAGCGCAGGGTGTTGCGGATGAGGCGGTAGGTTTCACCGACCTTCTTGAGCCGCTCCTCGCTGACCACGATGTCGCTGCGGTAGTCTTGTGAGGCGACCCACAGGCGCACCACGTCGCAACCGTAGTCCTTGATGTAGCGCTCCGCCGTCTGCGGCTTCTGGTAACCGCCCTGACCTTGCTTGGACTTGGAGATTTTCTCGCGGTCTTCATCGACCATGAAGCCGTGGGTCAACACCGTCTTAAAGGGTGCGGCTCCATTGCCCGCCAGCGACAACAGCAAGGACGACTGGAACCAGCCCCGATGCTGATCGCTGCCTTCCAAATACACATCGGCCTGCCAACCGCCATCGGAACCCCGGAGCTCGGGACGGCGCATGAGGACGGCTCGGCTGGAAGAACCGGAGTCGATCCACACATCGAGGGTGTCTTGGCTCTTGCGGACGGCCTCCGGGCCCGACCAGTCGGCCGGCCGGCATCCGGCCCACAGCGCCTCGACCGGCGTGGCGAACCACACGTTGGAGCCCTCGCGCTCGATCCAGTCGGCGGCCTTGCGGACAATGCGCGCATCGAGGATGGGCTCGCCCGCCGCATCGTAGAAGGCCGGGATGGGCACACCCCAGGTGCGTTGGCGCGAGATGCACCAGTCGGGCCGGGACTGCACGGCGCCCTGGATGCGGTTCTTGCCCCAGTCGGGGATCCAGTTCACCGAATCAATGGCCGCCAATGCTTGTTGCCGGAAGGGCAGGGCACCGGAAGTTGTGTCGATGTGGTCCACGCGGATGAACCATTGGTCGACGGCTCGGAAGATGATCGGTGACTTGGAGCGCCAGCAATGGGGATAGCTGTGGGAGTAGTCTTCGCGGCGCATCAGCGCTTCCTTCTCGGTCAGAAGCGCCAACACGGCCTCGTTGGCCTCCGACTTGCCAGCCTTGGCCAGGGTGGATTTGCCCACCAGCGACTCCGCCAGTTGCTGTTCGCGCGGCAGGTCGGCGGTGGGGGTCAATCGGCCTTCGTCGTCCACCGGGCAGTAAATGGGCAGCCCGACACTCAGGCCCAATTGATAGTCGTCCATGCCGTGGCCCGGAGCGATGTGCACGAAGCCAGTGCCGGTGGAGTCATCGACGAAGTCGGCCGGGAACAACCGTCCGGTGCGCTCGCAGAAGGGGTGCTCGTACTGGAGCGACGCCAGCTCTTCGGCCTGGGCGGTGCGGATGATTTGATAGCCTTCCCACCCACACTTCTCGCTCAAGCTGGCCAAGAGCGAATTGGCCACGAGGTAGGTGTTCCCCTCGGCGAACACGTACGAGTAGAAGAACTTCGGATTGAAGGCCACGGCCAGATTGGCGGGCAGGGTCCAGGGCGTGGTGGTCCAGACCACCACATACGTGTTGGGCTCGCCGGCCAGACGGAGTCGGACGAACACGCTCTGACTGATGTGGTCGGCGTACTCGACCTCGGCCTCGGCCAAGGCCGTGCGGAAGGGGACGCTCCAGTAGACGGGCTTCTTGCCCCGGTACACGAAGCCCTTTTCGACGAGGTCGGCGAACTGGCGCAGTTCATCGGCTTCGTACTGCGGGGCCAGCGTCAGGTAGGGGTGGGCCCAATCGCCCAAGACACCGAGACGTTGGAATTGCTCGCGTTGCAGGTCGATGTACTTGCGGGCGTAGGCGTCGCAAGCGGTCCGGATGGTGGCCGCATCGGCCTCGGTCTTGCCTTGGGCGCGCAGTTCTTGGGTTACCTTCGATTCGATGGGCAGACCGTGGCAATCCCAACCGGGGACATACGGCGTCTGGAATCCGCGCAGCGACTTCGACTTCAGGATCAAGTCCTTCAGGATCTTGTTCAGCGCGGTGCCGATGTGCACGTCACCGTTGGCGAAGGGTGGGCCGTCGTGCAGCACGAACCGCGGCGATTCGGCACGGGCTGCCATCAGCTGCCCGTACAGGTCGGAGCTCTGCCACTGGGCCAGGCGTTGCGGTTCCCGCTGAACCAGGTTGGCCTGCATCGGAAACTCCGTGCGGGGCAGATTGAGGGAATTCTTGTAGTCCATCGCCGTTCCGTTCAAAGGCGTTGAGGCTATCGAGTCGGCAAATCCCGGGCAAAGGGGAATCCGGCAATCTGGTGGCGGCTGGGTATCTGCGATCGATTGGAGCCTTTGCGGCGTGCTTCCAGTTGGATCGTACCTGAGCGGGTCAGCTGTCTTAATCTGAGTATTCGACGCCATGATGCCATGGTCTGAATCCATACCCGGGCTTGCGTTGAGGAAGAGGGGAGTGGTTGACTCCGCGCCGGTGTTGACCGCCGTTGTGGGTTTTTCCATACCCCGAGGCCGTCTTGGGCACTTGTATTGAACCGGTTGCCTAAGATGGGGTTTCGAGTGTGGGAGCCATGGATCCCGTCGATGAATTTTCGATGGATCGCCGAAACAACGACGGTCGGTGCTGAAATCAATCCAGTGGGCGGACGGAGCGGGCCGAATGAATCGGTCTGTTTCACCGAAGCCCAAAGAAAGCGGCCCGATGTCGGACATTTTCCCGAGGTGGACCAACAAGATTCCGTTGATGGTCGGTGTGGCAGCAGCGGTTGTGCTGCCGACCGTCATCGCGGGGATCACCTATTACTTCACCCCGAAGTACACCCGCGTGGGTTACCAGCCCAAGCAGCCGGTGGCGTTTTCCCACGCCATCCACTCCGACCAGCTGGGGATCGATTGCCGCTATTGCCATAGCGACGTCGACAAATCGTGGTTCTCCAACATCCCGGCATCGGAGACGTGCATGCGCTGCCACTCCATCGTGGCCAAGGATTCGCCCAAGTTGAGCCTGGTCCGCGAGTCCTACTCCAGTGGCAAGCCCATTCCCTGGGTTCAGATCCACAAGACTCCCGACTACGTCTATTTCAACCACTCCGTCCACGTGAATCGCGGTATTTCCTGTGTGAAATGCCACGGTGAGATTCAGAAAATGGACGAAGTGTACCACGCCAAGCCCCTCTCGATGGGCTTCTGTCTGGAGTGCCATCGGGAGCCCGAGAAGCACATCCGCCCGAATGATCTTGTGACCAAGCTCGACTGGAACGGTGAATTCGACGGCAAGAAAGCCGTTCACGACTGGAAGGTCCAACCCGGCCAGAGCTGTTCCACCTGCCACCGCTGATGAAGACGATTCCCCCGATTTGCAACGAACCGGAAACCGGTCCGAAGTACTGGCGTTCCCTGGAGCAGTTGGCCGACCAACCTGACTTCCGCCAGTGGATGGAACGCGAGTTCCCCGCCGGCGCGAGCATCGCTCCCGATGGCGAGAGCCGCCGCGACTGGATGAAGCTCATGTCTGCGAGCTTCCTCTTGGCGGGCTTAGGTGGCATGGCCACCGGTTGCCGTCGCCCGGAAGAGGAGTTGACCCCCTTCGCCAAGCAGCCTGAGGGCTACGTTTACGGCAAGGCCCAGCATTTCGCGACTTCCATGCCGCTGCGTGGCAGTGCGGTTGCGCTGACGGTGAAGTCCAGCGACGGTCGTCCGACCAAGATCGAAGGCAATGCGCTGGTTCCCGGAGCCAACGGCGGCACCGACGCTTTCGCTCAGGCCTCGATCCTGAATTTGTACGATCCTGACCGCGCTCACCGGCACACCCGGGGCGGTCATGATGTCAAGATCGAGGCCGTGCGCGATGCATTGGCCGAAGTAGCCAAGGCCGCGGCTGGCAACCAGGGTGAAGGTCTGGCGTTCCTCGTGGAGCGGTCCTCCTCGCCGTCCCGCGCCCGCCTTCAAAAGCTCATTTCCGAGAAATACCCCAAATCCACTTGGCACGCTTACGAGCCGGTTGATTTCAGTGGGACTGACGCCGCCTATTCTCAGGCCAGCGGCACTCCGGTGCACGCCGTGGTTCACCTCGAAAAGGCGCGCCGGATCTTGTCGCTCGACTGCGATTTCATTGGTTCCGAACAAGACGCCCATCGCAGCATCCGTGGTTTTGCTCTGGGTCGTAAATCGGCCGACGAGGGTATGAACCGACTCTACGTGGTGGAGTCGATGATGTCGCTGACCGGTGGCAATGCCGACCATCGCCTTCGGGTCAAGCCGAGCGAGGTGGTCCAGGTGGCGGCGGCTGTCGCTGCCGAACTCGGGGTCTCCGGGGTGGCATCGCCTTCGGGCGCCTTCTCGGCTTGGGCCGCCGCGGTGGCCAAGGATTTGAAGGAAGCCGGCAAGGGTGCGGTGGTGGTGGCGGGTTATGCCCAGCCTCCCGCTGTGCACGCGCTCGCTGCGGCCATCAACTCGGTCTTGGGCGCCATCGGGTCCACGGTGACCTTGGTGCAACCGATCGAACCGGCTGCTTCCGGCATTCAGGAACTCGCCCCGCTGCTGAGCTCGGGCAAGGTGTCCACGCTGGTCATTCTGGGTGGCAATCCGGCCTACAATGCACCGGCCGATCTTCAGTTCGAGGCGATCGCCAAGAAGGCCGGCTCGGTCATCCGACTCGGTTATTACGAAGACGAGACCGCGGCCCTGTCGACTTGGCATCTGGCTGGGACTCACTTCCTCGAATCGTGGGGTGATGCCCGCACGGCCGACGGCACGGTGGTGCCCGTCCAGCCGCTGGTTGAACCGCTCTTCGGCGGCCTGACCGAACTCGAAGTATTGGCCCGGATTCTCGGTGAGTCCAAGGTGGCTCCTTACGACATTGTTCGCGAGACCCTCAAGGGTCTGGGCGTGGCCGATGAAGCCGCGTGGAAGCGATTCCTGCACGACGGTTTCCTGACGGACAGCGCCTCTGCGGCCGTGTCCGCCTCAGTGAATGCCTCGGCCGCCGCGTCGGTTCTGGCCGCTCACAAGCCGCTCTCCGGTGACATCGAAGTGGTGCTTCATCGCGATGGCTCGGTCGATGATGGTCGTTTCGCCAACAACGGCTGGCTCCA
>JARXAF010000095.1 GCA_029865985.1 Verrucomicrobiota bacterium | reverse complement strand
TTCACCGGTCAACTACGGCATGCACCGACACTTCACCGATGCGGGTAGCGTGCTGCTCTTTGGTGGCGGCATGAAGCGCGGTCACCTCCACGGTGTGACCGCCGACGAGCGTCCCTGCAAAACGATCCGGGACCGCGTGGTTATCGAGGATTTGCACGCCACGCTGTACCGCGCGATGGGGGTTTCCCCGAAGCTTTCCTATGAGATTGAAAAGCGCCCGTTCTATGTGACCCGTGACGGCGTGGGCAAACCCATCGGCAGCCTGTTCAGCAAGCCGATCTGAACGGGGGTGCCCGTGGGGTGAGCCTTAAAGATAGCCCACCCATTGGACGGCCCCCCGCTGACCCCCTTTAGCGCGAGACCGGGAAGATCAGGCTAATGGTCGTGCCCCGGCCGGGACTGGATCGGACACGGGCCTGTCCCCGGTGGGTTTCGACCACGCGCGCGACAATGGCCATGCCGAGGCCGTTGCCGCGGGGCTTGGAACTTTGCAGCAAGGACGAAAAGAGGTTCTGGGCTTGTTCTCGCGTCATCCCAACACCGCTGTCTCGAAAGCGCACCAGCACATGGGTCGCCGGCCCTTTTCGGACCAGTGGCAAGGCCCGGGATCGAATGCTCAACCGCCCGCCCTCAGGCATGGCTTCGACGGCATTGAGGGTGAGGTTTAGGAAGGCTTGTTCCAACTGGGTGGCATCGGCCATCAAGAGCGGGAGATTCGAATCCAGTTCCCGATCCAGTTCGATGCCTGCGGAACGGAGTTTGACCCGGGTCAGCATGAGCAAGTCGTCCAAGACTTGGTTCACGTTGACCTCTTCGAGGCGAGGCTCGGCGCCTCGGGCAAAGTCCAACACCCGATCCACGATGCGGTTCAGGTGATCCATTTTCTCGCCCATGATGCGGACATCCGTTTGGCGCGGATCATCAGGGCCGAAGTGCAAATCGAGCGAGTGATGCAGCATTTTCATCACCGTCAGCGGATTGCGGATTTCGTGGGCGATTTCGGCCGCCAACAAGCCCAGGGCACTGAGGCGTTCGCTCTGGCGCAGGGCTTCTTCCACCGAAACGATGCGGTCGTAGAGACGGGCTTTTTCGAGCGCCAAGGCCGACAGCTCGGCATAGGCTGAAAGGGTTCGGACTTCTTCGTCGGAGAAGAGGTGGGGTTCTCCCGAATAGATGTTGAGCGTGCCGATGGCTTTTCCCGAAAAGAGCAAAGGCACGCTCAGGAGAGAGACCAGTCCCTCACGGCGAGCCACACCCACGTTTTGATAGCGGCCGGAAATCTGGACGTTCTCGATTTGGAGCGGCTTTCGGCGGCGAGCCACGATGCCGACCACGCTTTCCGAGAGGCTGACCCGTGGTTTTGACGCATAGGCTTTGCCCGCACCGTCATGGGCCCGCAAATCCAGCCATTCTCCTGTGGAATCCACCATCATCAGCGAACACATCTTGGCCCGCATCAGGACTCGGGCCTCGCGGGTGATGACCGTGAGTGCGTCGTCCACCGAGAGGGTTGAGTTGATGAGTTGCCCCACCTTGAGGAGCGATTCCAGCAAACCGGCCCGTTGGCGTGCCGATTCATACAGCCATGTATTGCGGATGGCCGGGGAGGCCAGCGAGGCGAGGTCTTCGAGGAGGGTCTCTTGTTGGATGGAAAAGGCGTTGAGCCGGTCGGAATCGACATTGATCACCCCGCGGACCTCGCCGCCCACGCGCAAGGGAACCGCCAGTTCTGAACTCACTCCATCTCGCAAGGGCACGTACCGGCGCTCCTTGGAGACGTCATCGATGCGCAGTGAGCGTCCCAAGCGGGCCACTTCACCGGTGATGCCTTCGCCCAGCCGCAGGCGTAGGCGTTGAGCGTGCCTTGGCAGACCGCAAGTGGCCTCAATTTCGAGGAAACCGCTGGTCGGGTTGATGAGGCAAATGGATCCCGAGTTGGCATTCATCAGGCGCACGGCTTCATCGAGCAGGATCTTGAGTGACTCGCCCAGTTCGAGCGTTGAATACACCCGCTGTGCGGTGCGGTGTAGAGACTCGAGTCGATCGAGCCGAGCCTGGAGGTCTTGAGCCGGATCGGTTGGATGCTGAGGATTCATGGGGTTCTCACCGAACGCGGGCTGTCAGCATCAATCCGGTCAGGCTGAAGACCAAATTGGGCAGCCAGGCTCCGAGCCAAGCCGGGACGATTCCATTTTGGCCCATGGCGAATCCCACGCGCTGCACCACGAAGAAAATGAAGGCAAGGCCAATGCTGCCGGCGACCCCGAAGAAGAGATTCCTGCGGCCGGAAGGGGCGGCAAAGGGCACAGCGATGATCACTACCACGAGGCATGTCCAGGGTGCGGCCAGACGGGCATGGAATTGGGTGTCGAGCCAGGCCTTCAGGTCGGGTTTGAGCACCGGGTGCAAATGCTGGTAGTCGACGATTTCCTGTAGTGTGAGCTGGGGACGCTGCATGGCCTTGGCCCGATTGAAGTCGGCGATGCGCAATTCGCTGCGGATGATGTCCGGGGTTTCGTTGAGTTCGTTGAGAGATTCCACCCCGGGCAGCCACAGCGGCTCGCGGTCCTGATGGTTTCGGAAGAGGTACTCGTTGCCGTTGGTGAAGCGCCACTTCGAGCCCGTCCATGCGGCACCGTCGGCCAGGAATTGGCGTTGGGCGCCCGGGCGAATGGGTTCTTGGATCACCAGACCGAGGAGCTCACCGCTGCGCGAATCGAACGAGGCGGCCGACCAACCGATTTGGGTCGCCGGATCGTGGAAGGCGATGTTCGTCTTGAGCACCCCGTTGGTGAAGGATTGAAGCGCACCGGGCCAAGCGAGCCATTGGTTGGTGCCTGGCAGAGGCGGGGTCGGAGTGAAGCGTGTTTCGCGGATCGCGGGATCGGTATCCTCGGCGCTGCGCCACAGACGTTCGCTGGCTGTCGAGTAGTTCCAGGCACCGTTGGTCCACAGGGCCGAAAGAATCCGCACCTCGCGATGGGCGCCGGTTCCTAGTGGCATCAACAGTCGGATCCCGACCATGTCGCCGGTGGCAGGCAGGAAACGGCTGATGCTCCAGGAGCGGCGGTCGGTTTGGTTTTCGAAGTGGAACTGCGAACGCCAGGCCTCCGAGGGTTTCTCGCTGGCAGACTTTCCCAACATGAGGTTGTCCTGCCGTCGTTTGGCCTGGGGAATCAGGTTCTCTCCGCTCCAATACAGCCCCAGAGAGAGCAATAAACCGACGGCGAGATAAGGCACGATGGTTCGCCACAGGCTGATCCCGGCCGCTCGAATGGCCGTCAATTCATGATGCCGTGCGTGGTTGGTCAGGGTGTACAGCAGCGACAGCAACAGCGCGATGGGCAGCGTGGTGTTGAGCAATTCAGGCAGGCCCCAGAGGTAGAACTCCATCACCCCGAGCAGGCCGAGCCCGGCCTTTTGGAACCGGGTCATGTCGCCCAGAAGGTCGAAGGCGATCCAGAACAGCGTGAAACCGCTGAGGCAGACGCCCAGCGGCAGTAGGAGTTCCCGGAGCAGGTAGCGGTCGAGGAGGCGCATCGGACGCGGCAACCTTATGCAGGATCGATTCGGTTGACCAACTGCGGTTTGCAGGACTTCCACGGTGCGGCGGGTGCGTTTTTTGGGGGGCTTCGCGGGGTTGGGCCTGCGCTCGCAGGGATCGTTCGGGAGGTAGGGCTTTCGCGCTGACGCGCGATGGGGATTGGGTTGCTGCGATCCTATGCTCGCTACGGCCCAGCCCCGCTGCCGCCGGTGTGTGGTCGGGGTGTGGGTGGTTTTTTTGCTGGGGACAGGGGTTTGGGATTGTTGGGTGGGCTGCTGGGGTGGCTTCGCGGGACTGGGCCTGCGCTCGCAGGGATCGTTCGGGAGGTGGGGCTTTCGCGCTGACGCGCGATGGGGATTGGGTTGCTGCGATCCTATGCTCGCTACGGCCCAGCCCCGCTGCCGCCGGTGTGTGGTCGGGGTATGGGTGGGTTTTTGTTGGGGAGGGGTTGATGGTGAATGGGGATTTGGGATTGGGGGCGGTGGTGGGTGAACTGCAGGACTGCTTCCGGGCCGCGTTGACGCGGGTGGGTGGTCTCCGTAGTTTTTGCATCCATGTCCGCGTTGCTTGATTCGTTGGTTGAATTGATCCGCCGCTCGTCCGCCGAGATTCCGGATGACGTGAATGCGGCGTTGGTCCGCTCGCTGGAGTCCGAGAAGAAGGGGACCATCGCCGAGAGCGCCCTGAAGATCATCGAGCAGAACATCGAGTTGGCTAAGAGGAAGTCCCAGCCGCTCTGCCAGGATACCGGCAGTGTGCTCTTCTACGTGGACTGCCCGGTGGGCTTCGACCAAATCACCTTCGAGGAAACGGCCCGCGAAGCAGTGACCTTGGCCACCCGCAAAGGGTACCTGCGCCAGAATTCGGTGGACTCGGTGACGGGCAAGAATGACGGCACCAACGTCGGGCCGGGCTCTCCGTCGGTTCATTTCCATCAGCACCGTTCGTCCGAGGTGCAGGTGCGCCTGATGCTCAAGGGTGGCGGTTGTGAGAACGTGGGTGCTCAGTATTCGCTGCCCTTGGAGAAGCTGCATGCCAGTCGGGATCTCGACGGGTGCCGCAAGGTGATCCTTGATGCTGTGTTGCAGGCGCAGGGCAAGGGCTGCGGCCCGGGCATTCTGGGTATTTGCATCGGGGGCGACCGGTCCACGGGCTATGCGATGAGCAAGACCCAGTTTTTGCGCACCTTGGACGACCGCAATCCGGATCCCGCTCTGGATGCCCTCGAGCAAGATGTTCTGAAAACCGCCAATGAACTGGGCATTGGCCCCATGGGCTTCGGCGGCAAGACGACCCTCTTGGGTGTGAAGATCACCGCGGCCAACCGAGTGCCGGCTTCGTTTTTTGTGAGCGTCAGCTACATGTGCTGGGCGTTCCGACGCCAGGGCATCGAACTCGATGCGGCCTCGGGAATCAGCCGTTGGCTCTACTGATCCGCAAGACTCACCGAGCGGCGGTCCTTCAATCGGTGGGCTGAGGGCACATTCCGCCGATAGGCACAAAAAAGCCCGGGCCTCAGCCCGGGCTTTTGCACGTTGGCAGACCCTGGGTCGCCCGGATCACTTCTCCGGCTGATCGTATTCGCCGAGCGGGCGGATCCAGATGTTGCGGAAGCGCACCGGATCTCCGTGGTCTTGCAGACGGATAGGGCCGGTGCCGTCATACTTGAAGTACTTCGGCGTGTTCTGGTGGCCGCTGGGTCCGTTGAACTCCTGCTTGTGGTGCAGCACCACGCCGTTGTGGATGACCGTGACCGAGGCCTTGCGGGTGACCTTGCCTTCGGTGTCGAACAGCGGGCCTTCGAAGATCACATCGTAGGTGTTCCATTGGCCGGGCTTCTTCATGGCGTTCTGCAGCGGGGGCCACATGCCGTAGAGACCACCGGCCTGACCGTCGGCGTAGGTCTTGTTGTTGTACACGTCGAGCACCTGGACCTCGTAGAGGCCATGCAGGAACAGCCCGGAATTGCCGCGGCCCTGGCTCTCACCCTTCGGCGGATTCGGGGCGGACCATTCGAAATGAAGCTGGAAGTCCTTGAACTTCTCTTGGGTCTGGATGTCGCCGGTGCCCTTCACGACCTCGAAATAGCCGTTCTCGACCTTCCACGGGGCCTTGCCGTCCTTGCCGCCCTTCCACTTCGACAGATCCTTGCCGTCGAAGAGGACCACGGCATCGGCGGGGGCCGGGGCTTCATGGCTGAAGGACTCGCCCGGTTCCACGATGGGCGGGTTGGGGCGGTTCTTGTCGTGGACCTTCCACTTCTGCCCCGGGATTTGCGGGGTGTTGTCATAGCCGACGCCGGCGGCGAAGGCGGTGGCCGTGGCGAACGCCAGCGGCAGGAGACGCGAGAGTGTGTTCATGGGAATCGAGAGGGCACAAAGGCTCCGGATCTCGCGGGTAAAACTCAACGCAGAAGTCCACGCCGAAGTCCGCCATCGCGGCCGTGCGACGATCCGGGAACCGGCGGGGCCAATCGGGCCCTGCAGAAAACGGCCCTGCAGAAAACGACTTCACGGCGGAGGTCGGATGGCCCGAAGCTCTGGGCATCATGAATCACTCACCCGGTTTCCTGGCTCTGGTCCAAGACGCTCAAACCCGCATCCAGGAGATGTCCATCGAGGCCTTGCGCGAGCGCCTCAAGGCCAATCCCGCTCTGATCCTGCTCGATGTCCGCGAGGAGAGTGAGTGGGCCGCCGGGCATGCGACGCAGGCGATCCACTTGGGCAAGGGCATCCTGGAGCGCGACCTCGAGGTGCGGTATCCTGACAAGTCGGCTGAGATCGTGATGTACTGTGGCGGGGGATACCGCAGTGCCCTGACCTGCGACGCCGCCCAGAAGATGGGATACCAGAATGTCCGTTCCCTCATCGGAGGCTACAAGGGCCTGGTGGCGGCCGGATGGCCCATGATCCGCTGACCTTGCGACGTGGAGCGGGGGGACAGAATTCTGGGGTTATCGGGTTCTGGGATCTTCTCCGAGGTCGCTATCTGGCGAAGGGGATCCGGAGCAGGCGCGGCCCGAGGCAGGCGACGGCGCGCTCGAATCGGAGGGTTCCTCCCGCGTCTTGGACGAGCCCGCTGCGATCCACGGCCACCCCGGCGGCCATTTCCGAGAAGGCCGGCAGCACCAGTCGTCCGGGAGCCACGAGGAAGCACGGCACCTTGACCCGCGAGGCGACGCCGTCATCGAGAACCAACGCGGGATGCAAATGGCCTTGGATGCGCCACCGTTTCGCACTCATGGCAGCATCGTGCGGGCCAGGCGGAGCCACCGGGACATCGCCGTGGAACAGCACGCCCTCGGGCAGTACGACTTGGGAAACGGTCTTCCAGCGCAACCCCCAGCGTTCGAGTTGCCGGGGCAGGTGGCGGTCGTGGTTCCCGAGGCAGAGATCCAGCGTCAGGCCTTCTCGTTCCAGCGAGGCCAAGTCTGTGACTGCCGAGCGGATGCCTTCCAGGGGCAGGGCGGCGTGGACGATGTCACCCAGCAGGACGAGGCGCTCGGGCCGGTAGTCTTCGAGCAGGGATTTCAGCCGGGCCACCGCCGAGTCGCCTCCCGACAGCGGCACCAATTGCCCCCGTGCCCGACGCGCCCAAGCCTCCCCGAGGTGCAGGTCGGCCACCGCGAGGCATCGGCTGCGCGGCAGCCACACGGCCCGCCGAGCATCGAGCACCACATCCTCTTGGAGTTGAAACCGTTCAGCCATCGCTTCCCGCTCACTCTGGCACCGGAGTCGGTCTCTGACGAGGAGGCCCGAGGTTCGATTCCGGCCCTTGCCTCCATACCCATCAGACCGGCTTCCGTGGTTTCCTGAATCGGTTTCTCTTCGACGGATTCTCATCACGCCACCGGATTCGAATTCCTCAGGTCAGTCGATTCGATGTTGTGACCCCTCGAGTGCCTAGTGGCCCTTGTTTGGCTTCTTCCATCCGCAGTGCCGATGTTGGCCGAACAGGGGACACTCTTCAGGCGGCCCTGGATTGGGTGTCAACCCTGCTGGTTTGCGTCTGGAGAGAGATGGTTTCAAATGTCG
>JARXAF010000045.1 GCA_029865985.1 Verrucomicrobiota bacterium | reverse complement strand
GTGGTATCAGAATGGAACGAAACTCGATGGATTTGCCGCTGCCACGTTGAGCATTGCCAACGTCACGCCCAATCGTGCGGGTCGGTACACCGTCAAGGTCATCAACTCGGTTGGGCAAATCGAATCGTCGTCGGCCACCGTGGCGGTGGTGGATCCGCCGTCCTTCGTGACTCGCCCGGTCAGCGTTTGGGCGATCGACGGGGCTGCTTGCGTGTTCAAGGCAGACGCTGTGGGTGGAGGTACTTTGACCTACAAGTGGTATCGGGATGGTGTGGAAGTGGCCACTGGCTCCACATGGACACGCAGCACCGTCGGCGTCTCCGATGCGGGAGCGTACGAATTGGTGGTCGCGAATTCGGTAGGCAGTACGCGCAGCGGTCCGGTGTTTCTCACGGTGCAACACCCTCGCGTTGAAGCTCGGGGTTGGGGTGATAATTCGGCTCGGCAGATCACCTTTGACGCCACTTGGACCAACTTGATTGCTGTGGCATCGGGCGAGAAATTCACCTTGGGCCTACGATCGGATGGATTGGTGGTGGTCGCAGGCACGTTGGCAGCGCCTCCTGTCTTCACAGCCCGCGTGGTCGGCATTGCCGCTGGGGGTCAACATGCAGTGGCTCTCTTGGAAGATGGATCCCTCAAGGCTTGGGGTTCGACCAGCACGGCCGTGACTGGCATTCCGGCCAACACGACCGGTGTGGCTCAAGTGGTCGCAGGCAACGACTTCACCGCCTGGATCGACATGGACGGCAAACCCAAGGTGGCTGGGGGCGAGAGCTCCGGCATCACCATCGCGGCCAATTCTACGGAGGTTTATCGATCTTTGGTGGCTGGACCTACGGTTCTCTTGGGTCGCACCCGTGCCAATGGCCAATGGGTCTCACTGGGTGGTAAGGGTAAAGCCATTCCGGCTTCAACCGGGTCGATTTTGGCCGGTTTGTCCCAGGTCAGCGTGGGTCTGAAACATGCGTTGGGGCTCAACACCACCGGGGCTTCGTCCGTGATATGGGGTGACAACACCTATGGACAAACCACCGTTCCGGCGAGTCTTCCGGCGCCGATGAGAGCGGTGTCGGCGGGTCACTACCATTCGGTGGTGTTGGGCGCGGACAATCGGGTGGTGGCATGGGGAGCGGGTGCCAGTGGGAGCGGGACGGCTTGGCCGCATTTTGGTCAATCGGTGGTGCCGAACGATTTGAAGGCAGCGCAAGTGGCAGCCGGTGGTTTCCACACCGTGGTGCTGGCGCATCGGGCACCGGAGTTTTCGACGGGATTGGTGGCGCAGTCGGTGCAATTGGGTCAGTCGGCGAGTTTGTCGGTGGTGGTCGATGGCGTGTCGCCGATCACCTACCAATGGACGAAGGTGAGGGCTAATGAAGTAGACGTGGCCTTGCCGAACCAGACGGCGACGTTGAGCTTTGCGTCGACGGTGGCGACGGACAGCGGGACGTATCGTGTGACGGCGACGACACCGTACGGGAGCATTTCGAGCCAGGCGGTGTTGACGGTGATCCAGCCTCCGACGGTGACGACCGCGGCGACGACGCAGACGTTGAATGCGGGGGACACGGCGACCTTGACGGTGAGTCCGAGCGGCAGTGGACCGTTCACCTATCAGTGGATGTTGAATGATGAACCGATCGATGGGGCGACTTCGCAGACTTATACGCGGAGTGGAGTGGGTGCGGCCCAGGCGGGCGTGTACAAGGTGCAGGTGACAGGCCCTGGCGGGACGGTGACGAGCACAGTGAGGACGGTGAGTGTGCTGGAGAAGCCTGTGTTCAAGGTGCAACCGTTGAGCTTAGTGGCGATCGCCGGGCAGGCGGCCAGCCTGAAGGCGACGGTGACGGGTGGCGGCACGGTGACGACGCGGTGGGAGAAGAACCCGGGCATCGATGCGAATGGATGGGTGGCGATTGATGGAGCGACATCGGCTGAGTTGACCTTTGGAACGGTGGTCGCTTCGGATGCCGGCAACTACCGGATGGTGGCGGAGAACGCGGCCGGGAGTGTGGCCAGTACCGCTGTGACAGTGCGTGTGGTCATTGCGGCGAACTACCTGAGCCCGGACATCGCGGTGGCGACAGTGCTGTCAGGTACGCCGACCTCGGTGAGTTTACCGGTGGTGACGGGAGGGGCGGCCCAAGAGTTGAGCGGCGTGGTGGGAACAGTGTATCGCCTGAGCGCTCAGTATCTGGGAACGGAGCCCGTGCAATTGCAGTGGATGCGGGATGGGGTGGATTTGGTGGGAGCGACTGCATCGGTGCTGGATTTGCCGGCGTTGGATGCGGGTGGGAAGCAGGACGGGTTGTATCAAGTACGCCTGATGAACGAGGCAGGACCTGGAGCGGCGGTGAAGGGGCCTGGCGTCCGGTTGACCACGATGGGAGCGCCGCGGTTGTCGGTGGCCCCGCCGAAGGAGGTTTTGGGTGGATTGGGTGACACCAAGAGCTTGCCGCTCGAAGTGGTGGGCACGGTGAGTTCGGTGGTGTGGCGCAAGAATGGGGAAGTGTTGAGCGTGGGCAGCGGCACGCGATTCACGGTGAGCGGGAGCAGCCTGACGATCAGTGGCTTGGTGGCTGATGATGCCGGGCGATACGAAGCGACCTTGGTGAACAGCATCGGGAGCTTGGTGACGCCGGCGATCGTGGTGCGTGTCAGCGGAACGCCGCCGGTGATTGCGGCGCACCCGCAGTCGGCGGTGAAGGTTTTGGGGACGTCCTTGTCATTGAGTGTGACAGCCAACGCCCCTGCTGGAGTGCCATCGAGTGATGTGAGTTATCAGTGGTCTTTGGATGGCACTGCGATAGCGGGAGCGACGTCGCCGACGTACAGCGTGACGAGCATGGGGTTGAAGGATGTGGGCGATTACACGGTGTTGGTGACGGCGCGTGGCAATGGATCGGTGTCGTCGCAACCGGCGACGGTGCGTTTGGTGGAAGCGCCAGTGATCACGCAGCAACCGGGCGATGTGAATGTGTTGGTGGGCACCAGTGTGACGTTGAGGGTGGTGGTGAAGGGGGATGCATCGAGTGATTTCCCGACAACGTACCGGTGGTACAACCGGAATGGCCCCATTCCTGACAGTCCCGCGACGGGAAGCTCGGCACCGGCTGCCGACGGGATTGTGAACGGCGCACCGCCTGCGGCGCCTGTGAGCGGGCAGGCGACGGACACGCTGGTGGTGACGTACACCCAAGTACCCCCGGAAGGAATGGCTCAGTACTACTGTGTGGTGGAGAATGCAGCGGGCAAGGTAACGAGTTCCGCGGCGTTGGTGGTGGTGTTGAAGCAATTGAGTCAATTGGCGGTGAGTGGTGATACCAATGCGATCCAGACGTTCAACCTGAGGCCGGGCTGGAATGCGATTTACCTGACGGTGCAGCCTGCGAATGCAGCGATCGACACGGTGTTTGCGGGCATTCCTTGGTCGAGCGTGTGGCGCTTCAAGAACAAGCGGGACCAGGTGCAGTTCATTCAGGACATGAGTGAGACGCAGTGGGACAGCGCGAAGTGGCTCGTCCGGTGGCCTCTGAGGCAAACCAATGGTCCTGCCACAGCCCCAGTCAATCCAGTCGCCTTCGACAACACACTCTTCAACTTGTCACGGCACAACGCCTACTTGGTGCATATTCCGGGGACCAACAGTTTCACGCTGCGGGTTCAGGGAGGACAAGGACACCTTCCGGTCCGCTGGGTGACCGACAATTACAACCTGACTGGGCTGCCGGTGAACCCGACACCGTTGGCGGGACCTGTGGTGCGCGATTTCCTATCGTCCTACACGGAACTCTGGGATGGGACGCAATCGGCGCCGAGAGGCATGTATCGGCTGACGGCCGATGGTATCTGGGTCCCGATGGTGGCGGGAGAGGAAGTGAAGCACGGCGAAGCCTATTGGGTGTACTCCAAGGGCGCGCCCAATACCTCGGGTTCGTTTGGATTGGAATTGGACTATGGCGAGTCACTGGATTTCCCGGACGACAACGACAGTCGCACGATCAAACTGATCAACCCGAAGTCGACGAGCACCAAGGTGCGGATGCAGTTGCAAGCGGCTGGCACGTTGAGCTTGGCCGAATTGATCCAGCCATCCAACGACCCGAATTTTGGAAACCAGACGGCTCCGATGACCACTCAACCGACGACCACTCCACCGTCGGACCAAAGCACACTGGGCAGTCAAGGGGTGAACAACGTGTCGCCGATCGAGGTGATGACGCCGACGGTGGCAGGCATGGTGCCGATCAATCTGGCACTGAGCGGGGTGGTGGAATTGGCAGCTGGAGAAGAACGGACACTGGTGCTGAAGGCCAACCGGAGCACGGTGGGGGCGACGGGTTGGAGGAACTTGTTGCTGCTGGATGACGGAGTGACGACTTACCAGGTGCCGGCGAGCATCAAGCGCTCGGCGGTGTTGTTGACGGGTAAGTCGGTGAGCAAGCGTCGAGGAGTGTCTGCGAAGAACAGCTCGTCGGCCCCCAATGCACCGGGTCTTTGGTTGGGTCGTGTATCCGTCAACGGGGTGAGCCCGGTGAACGGATACGACACGGTCAAGACGACGAAGAGTTTCGTGAACGACGACGGAGTAGCCACGAACGTGGTGGAAGTGTCGTATGTGGCGAAGACGACCATGGCGGCCGCGACACCGGTGTCGAATCCGCTGGAGTTCAACGTGTTGATCCACGTGGACAACGAGGGCAACTCCAAGATTTTGCAGGAGGTGTACTTGATGCAGGCACCGCCTGCGGCCAACGGAACGCCGGGATCCTTTGTGCTGATCTCCGATCGACGCAGCTTGGCGAACTTCCAAGGGACGGCGATGAAGGGACGCGAGCGGAGCGGGCGACGGTTAAGCAGCATGGTGCTGGGGCTCAATGGGGCCGCGCGGACCAATGGGTTTTTGCCGATGAGCGGTCAGTTCAAGGCGGGCAACGCGGTGACGGTGACCGTGGGGATGGATTCGCAATCGCCGTTGAATCCATTCTACCACAAGTACCACCCGGACCACGACAACCTGACGGCGGACTTCAAGGTGTATCAGGAGGAAGCGTATGGGTTTGCCCGGGACATCACGGTGGCGTTGAACGCGGACCAAGACGGAGCCGGAGCGAAGAACGGATCGGAAGTGATGAAGGGCACGTACACGGAAGTGATCCGTGGACTGCACCGCCTTCCCATTCAGGTGAAGGGACAAGTCGAAATGGTGCGCGTCAGCACCCTCGGCGCCATCAACCCCACCACTTGGTGATTTCCGGCTACAATCTCAAAAAAATCGCGACCGGATTCGGATTTATGATGAATCCACTTTGGTGAATGGTTACAAAGGTCTCAGTCCCCTGACCCCCATGAAAACGAGATCTCTTACCTTCGGGCGGAAGGCCTTCACGCTCATTGAGCTGTTGGTGGTCATCGCCATCATCGCGATTCTGGCCGGCATGCTCTTGCCGGCGCTGGCCAAGGCCAAATCCAAGGCCACCGGCATCAAGTGCATGAGCAATCTCAAGCAGATGCAGTTGGCGTGGTTGATGTACCCCATCGACAACCAGGACCGCATCGTCCCCAACTATCTGGGCACCACCAACGCGTGGATTGGCGGCAGTGTCTCCAGCATGCCCGGCGCGACCAATGAGTTGGATATTCGTAACGGGCGCCTGTTTCCCTACAACACCAGCACCGAGATTTACAAGTGCCCGTCCGATTTGGTCGGTCTGAAGGTCAATGGACGCAACCTGATCCGTGCCCGCAGCTATTCGATCAACGGCCAAATGGGTGGGGATCCGGGCATTACCTTTGTCAATCCGGGTGCGCCTCCGAAGGCCAAGATGGACCAGATCAACCAGCCCAGTCCGTCCGGGGCCATGGTCTTCGTCGATGAAAACGCCGACAGCATCGACGACGGTTACTTTGCTGTGCAGGCAGCTCCTCCCCGTTGGACTTGGCAGAACACCGCCGCCAGCCGCCACGGGAATGGTGGGGTGCTTTCTTTTGCCGACGGTCACTCCGATCTGTGGCGTTGGATCGAGCCGGACACCCAAAAGTTGAAAGGACTCGATAAACCTGCCAGAAATGGAAATCGTGATTTGGCAAGGTTCCACCGGGCGACCTACGAGCCCTGATGGTTGCTGAGCTGTCAAAAATCAAACAATAACGTTAACCTTTTTCATTTTATGCGTTTTGGCATTAATACTTTCCTCTTTACCTCTCCGTTCACGACGGAGTCGGTCAAACTCTTCCCCAAGTTCAAGAAATGGGGTTTCGACACCTTGGAGCTTCCTGTGGAGGCCCCGGAACACATCGATCCGGCTAAGGTGAAGGCGGCCGCCGACAAGCACGGTTTGGTCATTGGCAGCATTTGCGCCTGCATGGGGCCGGGTCGCGATTTCCGGGGCACTCCCGAGGAGCAGGCCACGGCGACGACCTATGTCCGGACCTTGATTGACCAAGCGGTGGTCTTGGGTTGCCCGTCCATCATTGGTCCCATCTACTCGGTGGTGGGTCGCATTGGCTCTCACACTGATGTTGAAAAGAAAGAGCACTTCGCTCTGGTGGTGAAGAACCTCAAACCCCTGGCCAAGTACGCGGAATCCAAAGGCGTGACGCTGTGCATTGAGCCACTCAACCGCTTCGAGACCGATTTCCTGAACACCTGCGATCAGGGTCTCAAGTTGATCAAGGCCGTCGGTTCCAAGGCGGTGAAGCTCCACCTCGACACATTCCACATGAACATCGAGGAAAAGAATCAGGCCGCCGCGATCAAGAAGGCGGGCCCTCTTCTGGCTCATTTCCACGCCTGCGGCACGGATCGCGGCACTCCGGGCAATGACTCGCTGGATTGGAAGCCCATCGTGGCAGCCCTCAAATCCATCAAGTATACCGGCGACGTGGTCATCGAGAGCTTCACCACCGACGTCAAGGTCATCGCTCGGGCCGCGGCCATTTGGCGCCGCATGGAGCCCACCCGTGATGAAATCGCGGTGAAGGGTCTCCAGAACCTGCACCGACTCTTCGGTCGCAAGAAGAAGTAACGCAGTATTTTTTCCAAATCACCCGCCTCAGGAGGCTCCCGATAGGGAATCAACCTCCAAGGCGGGTTTTTTGTGCCCAAAAATGCCGAGTATTGGGAGTCCGTCGCGAGTTCCACGGAATGGCCGCCTGGGCAGCACGAGGTGAGTTGAAGGTCTAAAAAACAAAAAAGAAAATATCAATGTAACGAATGCATTTAAATCCTTGTAAGAAATAATCTTACATGTTTCTATCCGAACACTTGCAGAAGTGCAGCCAGCTTCAGAGTGCAGAAAAAAGCAAGGTTTTTGACCGTAAAATGAGCACCATCGTTCAATTTTTTCAGTCTATTCGTTCCCGGAGTCGATTCTTGGGCACGGTCGGATTCGTAGCGTGGGCGGGGTTGCTTCTGCTGCCGCACACCGTGCGGGCGCAAGCTGTGTCGATGCCTGAGGGTGAGGGGGGGGTTCTCTTTGCCTCTCAAAAGGGTGGGACTGACGGGGCAGGTGTGATTTACCGAAGGGTGGCCGATGGGACCTTGACGACCTTGTACTCGTTTGATGTGAACACGGCATCGGAGCCGGCGGGTTCCCTGACTCGCGAAGTGGGTGGCATGTATTTCGGTGTCACGGCCTATGGAACCCGCACCGTGACCGAGTCTTCCGGTGCCTTCAGCATCCCCACGATTACGTATGATCCGGGTGTCATTTTTTCGGTTTCTGCCGAGCCGGGCTCTTTCCGTGAATTGCGTCGGATGGTCGCGGCGGATGGTCAGCGACCCGTAGGAAATCTTCTGGTCCTGCCGCTGACATTGAACAACTCCCCCGATGGGTCCTTGCTGTTGGGGGTCGCGGCCGGTGGTGGAGCATTTGGTGCGGGAACGATCTTCAAAATGCGTTCCGATGGCACCGAGTTTTCGGTGGTTCACAGTTTCCCATCCGGCTCGGTGCCGTCGGGAGGCTTGGTGCTTTCTGGAGGATACGTTTACGGAGCGTTGCGTTCCGGTGGCGCTTCAGGGGTGGGTTCTGTCTACCGTTTTTCCTACTCCAACGGATCCTTGGGTTCCGTGGCGACCATCCATTCATTCGCCTCTGCGGCCAACGGCCTCAATACCCCGGTGGGCGGGCCAGTTGTCGACGGGGATGGTAGTTTGTGGATGAGTTTGGAATCGGGAGGATCGGGGTTTGGCGGTATTTCCAAGGTGGTTCCTCCGGCTGCTGCTGTTGGAACCGCGACGGTGTCTCCGGTGTTCACTTCCAGTGCTACTTATGGGAAACCTACCGGTCAACCCAGCCCGTTGAAGTCGGATGGGATGCTGCTCTTCACCGCGGGTGCCACGTCCAGTCGTGGGTCGCTTCTGCGGGTTCAAACGACCGGGGTTGCCCAAGAACTTTGGCGGTTCAGCGCCGCCCCGGCGACTTCATTGTATGATCCAGTCGGGACTCCGGTGGAATTGGCCGATGGATCTTGGATTGGATCCACCAAATCGGGTGGGTCGGCCGGTCGAGGTGGATTGGTTCGTATTGAGCCCATGGCCCCGGGAGCTCCCAGCGCCAATCTGGTCACGCGTGCGTATTCCTTGGTCACCGGATCTTACACTCTGGCTCAAGCGGCAGCCGATGCGGTTTCAAGAGGCGGTCATCTGGCTGTGTTCAGCAGCAACGACGAGCGGACCACTGCCCTGACTGCTCTCGGGACTCGGTCTGCCAATTTCTGGCTTGGTGCTTCTGATCGCGGAGTCGAAGGGACGTGGCGATGGATTACCGGAGAGTCCTTTACCTACGTGAATGCCACTTCGCCTTGGTCCGGAACGGAACCCAACGATTCGAACAATGAGGACGGTTTGGAGTTGCTCCCGACGGGTTTGTTCAATGACGGAATCGAATCGGGCACCAAGGGCTACGTTTTGGAGACCGAGGTCTGGGGTCGCAGTTCCATCTACTTTGAAGAAACAGCAACCACCACGGGTGCGAGTTTCATTCGGCCCGACGAGTTCGCTGCAAGCCCTGTGTTGTTGCCAGGAAATCAGGTTCGCGTCAGCTCTGGCTCAACGCTCCCGACGCTTTCGGGAAGTTCGTCCGCCCTGTTGGGATTCGACTCCGTCGGAGGATGGTTTGTGGAGTGGACCTTGGCCGGATCGGGAGGATCGGCTGTCCCCACGGGTCATTCCTTGAAATTTGAGCCCCAATGGGGGCTCTCGGTCTCAGGAGCTACCCTCAGCATGGGGACGAGACCCATTGGCACCCTCGCCACGGGAGCTGCATCGATCAAGTTGACCTTCGGCTCTGGCATTGAGGCCGCCTATTTGCAGCAGGTCATGGATTCCGTCTTCGTGAATTTCAACGGTGTCGCCCCGGCTGTGGTTCAAGTCACTCGTAAGATCAACAGCGGCCCCCCCGGATCCACCGATATTAGCACCCTGGTTCAAACAACCGCTCCGGTGGCTGAGAATGATTCGCCGGTGATCGCTGCCGTGGCCCCCACAGTCGTGAACTTGGCGGCCAACTCATGGGCACCCACGCCGGCCATGCCCCTTTCCATACCGTTGACCATCACCGATGAGGAAACCGCTTCTCCCCAACAACTCACGGTGACGTTCGTCAATGGCAACTCGGCGGTCCTGCCCAATGTTTCCCTCTCTTTCGCCAACAATCTTTGGACCTTCCAGGTGCCAAGTTTGGTTCCGGATGCCGATGGCACCGAGACGGTGCCGCTGACGGTCACCGCCACCGATGCCAATGGAGCCAAAACGATCAAGGTGGTTTCAGTGGTCATCCAAGCCGCGCCGAAGATCACGGCTGCACCACCCGCGACCGAGGTCAAGCTGGGTGGTACGTTGAATCTTTCCGTGACCGCCGTCGGCAAGGGGCCTCTCACCTATGAGTGGTATCAGAATGGAACGAAACTCGATGGATTTGCCGCTGCCACGTTGAGCATTGCCAACGTCACGCCCAATCGTGCGGGTCGGTACACCGTCAAGGTCATCAACTCGGTTGGGCAAATCGAATCGTCGTCGGCCACCGT
>JARXAF010000199.1 GCA_029865985.1 Verrucomicrobiota bacterium | reverse complement strand
GGTCCTGGTGGTCCTGAGGGTCAGGATCGCGAGGGACGCCCGCGTGGCGAAGGACGCCCCCCGCGTCCTGACAAGGAATAATCAGCGCAGCAGCAGCCTCAGACTGGCGGCTTCCTCATTCAGGATGCCGCCGGTTTCGTTTCGGGGGTCTATAGATCCCGGACAACCGAGCAAAACCGTTAAACCGGCACCCAGCTCTTGGCACACATTGCGAATTCCCGAAATCAGGGACGACCCAAGATCCATCGGAACAATTGAAGCAAGGAGGCCGGCTGTCCGGTACGCAGCACGGCAGCTCGGAAGATGCGGCTGCAAGCCCAGAGAACGGCCACATCGGACAGCACCAGCAGAACCAGTGTGCCGATAACATCCCGAAGCGGCGGGTTGGCTGCGACCCGGTTCATCATCACGAAGGGCGTGTAGGGCGGTATCCAAGACAACACCGTCGCCACCGGGCCGTTGGGATCCTTGGGTATAAAAGCGATGGAAACCAAGGGCACCATCATCAACAGAGCGATGACTCCGGTGAAATTCTGAGCCTCCTTCAAATTGTTGCAGGTGCTACCCAAGGCCAGAATCACCGCGGCGTAGAACAGGTAACCCAGAAGGAAATAGAGACCAAAAGCGGGCAACATCCACGAATCTCCCAGCAAGGTGATCAACTCCATCGGCAGGCGGTTGGCGACGGAATCCGGCGCCAAGGCCGCGGCCCCCGCCGTATGCAGCGTCCAGAAAGTCATCAGTACCAAAGACCCGATCCAAGCCAACGTCATCACGGCTCCCACGGCGGCCACACCCACCAATTTGCCGGCCATCAACTCCAGCGGCGTCACCGAGGAGAGCAACACCTCCAGGATACGGTTGGAACGTTCCTCGATGAGGGAATTGAGGAGCATCTGGGAAATGCTGAAGACGGCGATCCAAAGGAGGTACACAAACGCGCTGGGTGCCCACTGTTTCAACAAGTCCGTCATCCCCACCTGCTCCTCTCCTTCGGCCTTGCGAGGATTGAAACTCATCAACTGCGCCTGAGCACCTTCGACACGGGCAATGGCCGATGGATCCATACCCAACCGTGAATATTCGCGGCTGCGAAAATTTCGAGAAAGGGCTTCCACGATGCGATCCTGCAATTGGGTGTCCGCCTGATTGACCGACCAAAACCGCAGGATCGGCGCCGCATTCGAGGAGGCCCCCTCCTGCAAAATGGCCACGGCGAAGAGAGGCACCTCCTCGTCGACGCCCACGGGCTTATAAAGGCGTTCCTCCCTCATCCAGTCCCGAAGGCGTCCTTCGAACTCCACAAGGTCACCGCGCCAAGTTAATTCCTCCGGCAGTGCCACCGGACGGTTGCGAGGCGCTGGTGGCACGAACCGGCCCGCATCGACCTTCATGTGCGGCCCCAAGTCTTCCTGCAACCGGGACCATGACTCGGTAGCCTTGTCGGCCATCGGAAGCACCTGGCCTGACTTCAATCTCGGAGCGGCCCATTCACGGAAATGGAACAGCTCACGACGGGATTCTGCGGTATTGAGGTGATTCAGAACCACATCGAATAACTGTTGGCCGGCCGTCGCATCAATGAGCGCGAAGTGGCGGGTGGGAGTCCCTTTTCGGGCCAGGAGAATCGGCACTTGGGAGGCCAACAACCAGAGCAGCGGAACCAAGAGGATCCCGAACCAGAAGCCGCGGGTCTTGGTGTTGTCGAGGAATTCGCGGATCGCAATCAACAGGGCGTTTCTCATCGCAGTGAAGCCTCTCGGGCACTCGGGCCCACCAGATGAACGAAGACTTCGTGAAGATCCGGCTCCCGGACATCGAAACGCCGCAAGCGCAGTGATCGCTCAAAGCACGCCTCCAACACCGCCGAGGCCGACGCTCCGGGTTCCAGTTCCAGTTGCCATCGACCCTCGCCTCGCGCCTCCAAATGTCGCACGCCGGGCAAGGCTTCCAGAAGCGGGGTGGGCTCCACCGTCTCCAGCGAGATCCGCACGGGCAGCACCGATCGTGCCTCGGACACCGTCCCCTCGAAGAGCCCGCGGCCGCCGCCGAGAATCAACAACCGATCGCACAGACGTTCCGCGTGGGCCATGACATGGGTGGAGAAAAGGATGGTGCACCCTCGGGCCTTGAGATCGATGAGGATTTCTTCTAGCACCTCCTGATTCACGGGGTCCAAGCCGGAGAACGGTTCGTCGAAGAGCACCAACTCCGGATCATGAGCGATCGCGGACAGCACCTGGACTTTCTGCCCCATGCCCTTGGATAGCGTTTCGATTTTTTTGTCGGCAAAGGCGCCCAGTCCATACCGATCCAGCAACTTTCGGGCACGGATGTGAGCCTCGCCACAAGCCACACCCTTGAGTGTCGCAAAATAGGCGATGGCGGCCGCAGACGTCATTTTGCGGTACAATCCTTTTTCTTCCGGCAAATAGCCGACGCGGTTGCGGACCGCCATCGCCGATGGAGACCCCAACACGGAGAGTTCTCCGGAGTCCGGCAGCAGCATCCCGAGAATCATCCGGAGGCTGGTGGTCTTGCCCGCACCGTTGGGCCCTAAAAATCCGTAGACCGAACCCACTGGTACCGACAGGGACAACCCCTGTACCGCATGGAAGGCCCCGAACGACTTGGAGACGTTCCGAAGTTCCAATGCGGCGGGCATGCCTTCAGAGTGTTCCGACCGTTGGGCATCGACAAGGACATCCCGACCTTCCGGGCCGATCCGTCGCAGAATTGGAACAGCTTCTCGGATTCCCTCCTGGATCTACCGAAGGCATGATGGCCCTGCGCAATGAATTCGACCGCCCCATCCTTCACCGTCAACGGACGCACCTATAACCCGCCGGCCCGACCGGTGGCCGTCTTGTGTCTGGATGGTTCCGCCGATGCCTACTTGGATGCTGCCATGGCCCGCGGACTCATGCCGCAGGTACAACGGTTGGCCGTTCAGGGATGGCGCGGCTCGGCCCGAGCCGCCATGCCCACCTTCACCAATGTGAACAACAGCGCCATTGTCACAGGCGTGCCTCCGGCCGTTCACGGGATCGGTGGCAATTTCTTCTACGACACCTCCATCGGCCAAGAGGTGATGATGAATTCCTCAAAGTTCCTCCGCGTTCCCACGTTGTTTCCGGCCGCCCAAGTGGCCGGCCGCAAGGTGGCCGTGGTGACCGCCAAAGAAAAACTCCGGGACATCTTCGCCAGCGGCCTGATCAGCCAGGGAGGCATCGCCTTCTCTTCCGAAAAAGCGCGGGAAGCTACGATTGCCACCCACGGCATCGAGGGGGTGGAAGCCTTGGTGGGCCCGACACCGGCCATTTATTCGGGCGACGCTTCGCTGTATGTGCTCAAGGCCGGCGTGCAACTGCTGCAGGCCGGACGCGCGGATTTCCTGTACCTCAGCACCACCGACTTCATGCAGCACAAGTACGTGCCAGACGCGCCAGAAGCCCTCGCGTTCTATGCCGCCATCGACGCGGAGGTCGGACGGTTGCTCTCACTGGGTGCGGTGGTCGGAATCACGGCCGACCACGGCATGAACTCGAAACAACGCGCCGATGGGTCCCCCAACGTGGTGTATCTCGAATCCGAATTGAACGCCCGGTGGGGAGAAGGATTCCGCGTGATCCTGCCGATCACCGATCCCTATGTTGTCCATCACGGAGCTTTGGGTTCGTTTGCCCAAGTGCACTTGCCGACCGACCGGTCCATACCGCTGACCGAAGTGTTGGACTTCGTGGCCACCCTGCCCGGAATCACCGAGGTGATGTCCCGCGACAAGGCCGCCCGCCTCATGGAATTGCCGGCCGACCGCATGGGCGACCTGGTGGTTTGCTCGGGCCGCGACGCGGTCATTGGGCGCACTCCGGCCTACCACGACCTCAAGGCCATCGAAGGAGGGCTTCGTTCGCACGGCGGACGGTACGAAGAAATCGTCCCCTTCATCCTGAGCCACCCGCTGCGGCCCGAATACATGGCCCGAGCCCTGGGCGACCCGCGCAACTTCGACATCTTTGACTTCACCTGCAATGGCACCCAAGCCCACTGATGCTCGGATGAACGTCCGAACCGACGGTTGGACTTCCCGAGCCCTCCGCCTTTTTCCCGGCGGATCCAATGGTGAATTTGGCATTCCTCACGAGCTCCTGGTGATTCCGGAGCGGGGCCAAGGCGCGAAAATCTGGGACACCGAAGGTCGGGAATTCCTGGACTTCACCATGGCCTGGGGATCGGCCCTGGTGGGGCATGCCCATCCGAAAGTCGTGGAGGCGGCCGCCACGGCGGCTCGGGACGGCGTGAACTTCGCCTCGCTGAACCGCCGCTCCATCGAGTTGGCCGAGCGCATCGCCTCGGTGAGTCCCTGCGCTGAGCGCATCCGCTTCGTCGCTTCGGGAACCGAAGCCACCCTGCTCTGCCTGCGTGTGGCCCACACCGCGACCGGTCGGCCGAAAGTGCTGCGCTTCGAAGGCGCCTATCATGGCCAGCATGCCGTCGGAGTGGCAGGCATGATCCACAGCCGCCCGACCGATTTGCCCACGTGCGACGCGGCCGGAGCCGGTGCGCCCTGGACCGAACGGGACGTGCTCGTCGCCCCTTACAACGATCTCGAGGGGACGACCCGAATTATCGAAGCGCACGCCCCATCGCTGGCCGCGGTGATCGTGGAACCGTTGCATCGCTGCCTGAAACCCAAACCCGGTTTTCTGGAAGGCCTGCGCGAACTCACCCGGCGTCATGGCATTGTTCTCATCTTCGACGAAGTGGTGACCGGCTTCCGACTCGCGCCCGGCGGCGCCCAGGAACACTACGGTGTGATCCCCGATTTGGTGGCTTACGGAAAGGCCCTCGGAGGCGGTTTTCCCATCGGAGCCTTCGCTGGCCGAGCCGACATCATGGAGGTCTTGGAGGAACGCCGCCTGCCGGGCCCTCGTTACCTGTGGAGTGCGTCCACCACAGGAGGCAATCCTGTTTCCTGTGCCGCCGCTCTGGCCACCCTCGACCTGTTGCTGCAACCCGGAGTCCATGACGGACTGCACCAACTCGGCCGCCGCTTCCGTGAAGGCCTTCAATCGGTGATCCAAAGCGCTGGAGAATCGGCTCAAATCCTCGGAGATGGCCCGCTGGGTCAGGTGGCGTTCTCAGGCTCCCCCGTCGTCGATCAGACCTCTTGGCTGGCCAGCGATCGGGCCCGCGGTGGCCGCCTCATGTTGGAGTTGCTGGCCCGAGGCATCTTCCTCAACCCGATGGGGACCAAGCTCTACCTCTCTCTCGACCATTCCGAAACCATTCTAAATCGTTTCATGGACGCCTTCGCCGAAGCCCTCCCCGCTTCGGCATCACCCCGTTGACCGTCTCACCTTTTTTCTTCTGATGAACCTCAAGAGCCTCGTTGCCGGAAAACCGATTGATTCGGATTCCGTGCTCACCGTCCGCAATCCTTACGACCAGTCCGTCTCGGGCACGGTCACTCTCGCCACTCGGCAGCACGCCTTGGATGCCATCGCCGCCGCCACAGGTTTCCGGGAAACCCCCACCCGCTACCAGCGGTCTGAAATCCTGGAGAAGACCCGGAGCGCGCTGGAAAGCCGGCGTGAGGAGTTCGCCCGCATCATCACCTCGGAAGCCGGCTTGGCGCTGCGTGAAGCGCGCTACGAGGTCGGTCGAACGGTAGACGTCCTCCGCTTTGCCGCCATGGAAGCCTTGCGCGACGACGGCCAGATCTTCTCGTGCGACATTTCCGCACAGGGCAAGGCCCGCAAGATCTTCACCACCCGGGAACCGCTGCGCTGCGCGGTGGCGATCACGCCCTTCAACCATCCGTTGAACCAGGTGGCCCACAAGTTGGGACCCGCCATCGCCGCCGGCACACCCATCGTCCTCAAACCCTCCGAGAAGACGCCGCTCGTCGCGCTGCGATTTGCCGAACTGCTCCATGCCTCCGGGCTTCCGGGACCGATGCTGAGCGTGCTGCTCGGACCGACCTCCGAGGTCGCCGAAGTGTTGGTCGGACATCCGGAGGTCGAAGTGGTCGCTTTCACCGGTAGTGTACCGGTGGGCAAGAAAATCTCCGCCACGGCAGGCTACAAGAAGCTGGTGCTGGAACTCGGAGGCAACGATCCCCTCATCGTCCTGGAAGACGCTGACATGGACTTGGCCATCACGCTGGCGGCCGAGGGCAGCTACCGCAACTCGGGCCAACGCTGCACCGCCGTCAAGCGCATCTTGGTCCAAGAATCCATCGCCGAGGAGTTCACCCGTCGATTGGTCGAAAAGACCCGGGAATACGTTTGTGGCAACCCCATGGATGAAGCCACCAAGGTCGGCACGGTGATTGATGAGGCTTCAGCACGGTCTCTCGAGGCCGTCGTGCAGGAAGCAGTGGCTCAGGGTGCACGCGTGCTCATCGGTGGCGAACGCCATGGAGCGTTGATGCAACCGACCGTGATAGACCGGGTGCCGCGCGATTGCCGCATGGTGGTGTGCGAGAGCTTCGGACCGCTGGCGCCCATCGTCACCATCCGCGATTTGGACGACGCGCTCACCGTTGCCAACTCCACGGCCTATGGCCTGAGTTCGGGCGTGGTCACCAACAACATGGCCCATGCCCTCAAGGCGATCCGAACGCTGCGTTGCGGCACGGTGAACATCAATGAAGTGCCGGGATTCCGGGTCGAAAGCTCGCCCTTCGGAGGCATCAAGGACAGCGGCCTCGGCATCAAGGAGGGCGTCATCGAAGCCATCAAGGGCTACAGCTACGTCAAGACGTTCAG
>JARXAF010000187.1 GCA_029865985.1 Verrucomicrobiota bacterium | reverse complement strand
TGGGTCGCCATGGCCTTGGGGCGGGAAGTGACTTCGCGGAAGCGGGACTCGTACTCCGGATGATTCGTGCCCATGAGCCGGTCCCACACATTGAGATAAAGGCTGTAGTTCCCCCGCATTTTCTCGTGATGCATGATGTGGTTGGTGGGGGTGTTGATGAACTTGCCCAACCACGAGTCCATGAGCCATCTCGGATAGAACTCGTAGCCGGTATGTCCCATCACGTTGAAGAAAATCTGCCACAGCATGAAGATCGTGAAGGCCACCGGGTGGATGGGCATCACCAGCACGGCCAGCGGAAAGATGCCTGCCTCCACCACCGCCTCGGCCGGCGCGAAGGAGTAGGACGCCCAAGGCGAGGGGTTGTTGGAGAGATGGTGCACCCGATGGAACACCGCGAAGAGCCGCGGATGATGCATCAGGCGATGGGTCCAATAGAACCACGTGTCATGCAGTACGATCGTGCAGGCGATGCTGCCCCAGAACCAGGCGACGCTGTGTTGGTGGATCTGCCAATACATCTGAGTCCAACCGGACCGCGCCGCCAGGATGGTGCAGGCTCCAACCAATCCGAAGATGAACAAAGTCTGCAAGGAATAGCGGATTTCCCGTCGGATATCGGCAGACCCTGGAAAATGGGGGATGATCTTGCGATGGGCCCAGCGTTGCCGGAACCACCAATAGCCCAGAACCCAACCAATCCCCGCGAAGATCAAGTAGCGCAACGTGGCATCGACCGTGGTGGCACCAGCGATCTTGAAGAAGCTCCAGGGTGATTGGAGGACGCGCTCCAGCGGTGTCATTGGGGTTGATTCTGATCCGTCGCCGGTTCGTTGGCGATGTAAGAGCCGGAAATATTCGAAGCGGACATGGGTTTCGATTCGCGGTCCTGTAATGGGGGCACACCGGCTTTGAGTCCGTGCAACACATGGCGCGGTGCGCTGTAGCGGAAGAGTTCGGCGTAGCGGGCCCACGAGACGAGGGTGTGCAAGATGCGTTGCGGCCGTTCTCTCGGAAAGGTCAGGGCCAGTTGGCCCAGGATGATGTCTTCTGCGAGTTCATTTGTCGGTGACGCAGCGAGCCCTCGGATCACCAAATCGAAGACATGGATTTGCCTCAGGATCCCGTTGAGGAGTTTCTTTCGTGCGTCGATGTCGGCTGCCAGGAAAGCGCGTCCCTCAGGCGTGGCGTGACAGTCTTTGGCAAACGAACGCCCAGCGAGTGGAGCGGGCGATGGAATTCGAAATCTGAGGGGACTCTCTAGGGATTCTGCCAGGGCGGGTTTGTTAGCCTTTGTGAAACTAACGGGCCCAACAAAAAGGCCGCTTTCCCGAAGGAAAACGGCCTGAAAGTTGGTTGCGGGGCTAGGATTTGAACCTAGGACCTTCAGGTTATGAGCCTGACGAGCTACCGGGCTGCTCCACCCCGCGATCCGGAGGGGCAAAGAAATACGGGATGGTGGCCTCTACGGCAAGGCTGAAGGCAAAGTTTCTTCTGTGTCGCAGGGATCCAAGCCTGTGGGAGAGCTCGAATCTCTTCCATCACCACTGCTGTACCGCTCAGGAACTCGAGAGTTCGAAAGCCTTCGATCAACCCGAGCCGGATGTCACCGGCCTGTCGCCTTGCGTTCGACCTTCTTGATTTCCTTGGCCAGGGCTGCACCCCGCGTCTGAGCCGGTAGGAAGGCGTTCACCCAAACCGGTGAAGGGGCTCCGGCCGGCAAGGCGGTCAGCAGACTTTGAAGGGCTTCGGAAGTGTAACCGCTGCGGGCTGCCAATCGGGTGCCTTCCAGCAGCACTTCACGGGCTTGGGCATCGGTGAGTCGCGCAGCGCCCTTGGATGCGCCGTCTTGCGGGACGATCGAGGGTCGGACCAGTTCGGCGGAAATGAGCGTGGCCGCCAGTTGGTTGAAGGCCGTCAGTTGCTGGTTGCGGTCATCGACGATCGGCTTTTTGGCCTTCTTGCTGGGAATTTCGGAAGGATCCGGCAATGCGGCCATACCGTTCGGAGCGTCTGCACACCGGCGCAGGAATTCTGTCAAATAACCCGGGCACGAGGCATCCCGGCCGATGGCCAAGGCGATGCGGGACCACAATTCAGTGGTGGCGTCACTCACCACCACTTGTCGCTCGATGGATTCCACCCACGCGTTTTTGCCGTCCGAGGTCTTCACCGGGGGCTTGCCCCAATGGGACTGCTGCTGCGGGGTCAGCGTGTCGACGAGTCGTGCGTTGATTTTTTCCACCCACGGACGCCATTCAGACTTGGCTTGAGACTCGGCTTGGAGTCGGAGCAGTCCGGTCTGGATGAGGAGCAGGGATAGGCAAACGGCGCGGATTATTGGGGTGGGGCGATTCATGTTCCTGAAATCAGGCATGCCCCAGATTCTTGAGAATCTCAACCGTGGAGTGGGCCTTGTTCAGGGTGTAGAAGTGAACCCCCGGAGCACCACCCCGGATGAGGTCTTGGATTTGCTGCGTGCAATACTCGATTCCGAACGCCGTGACGGCCGCATCGTCGTCACCCAGGTCTTCGAGACGGGAGAGGAATCGTTCCGGCAATCGCGCGCCGCACAGGGCCGTGAATTTCTTGGTCTGGTTGCGGGCCACCACCGGCAACAGTCCGGGGATCAATGGCACATCCACGCCGAGGGTCCGATTGAGGTGATCCCGCATCGCGAAATAGTCGTCGTTGTTGAAGAACAACTGCGTCACCACGAATTGCGCTCCCTGACGGATCTTGTCGGCCAGATGCTGCCAATCTTGATGTTTGCCGGCGGTTTGGGCGATGTGCCCCTCTGGGAAGCCGGCCGTGCCGATGCTGACGCCGCCCAATTCCCGCAAGTAAGCCACGAGTTCCGAAGAATACTTGAAGCCGCCTTCGGTTTGTACCCAGTCGCCGGAACCTCCCGGCGGATCGCCGCGCAGTGCCAGAATATTTCGCACACCTCGGGTTTTGGCCTCTTCGATGACGGAGCCCAGTTCCGCCTTGCTGGCGTTGACGCATGTCAGATGCATCATCGTCGTCAAATCGAAGTCGCGCTGGATGCGCTCGACGATGCCCAGAGTCTTCTCCCGGGTGGAACCGCCCGCACCGTAGGTCACGGAGCAGTAGTCCGGACGCGCGGTCATCAGGGTGGGCAGGGTCTTCTCGAACAAGGTGCGCTCCCCCTCCTCGGTCTTAGGCGGAAAGAACTCGATGGAATACGAAGGACGGCCCCGTCCGGCGTTCTCCCGGTGGATCTCGTGGATGTGGCGAATCATTGGCTTTGAGTGTGGGAGGTTCAGGTCGAGAATCAAGATTCAAATCAATCAATCCTGATGGGATGATATGTTGTGAGATCAAAATAGAGTGACAGGTTCAAAGTGCGGGTGGGTTCAACGGGAGAGAGAGGGTGATCGAAGTGAATCGTGGGAGCGGGCTTGAGTTGGCGGGCACAACCGTCTAGCACAAGCTCATGACACGCCGAAAGTTTCTCCAGACGGGCGCAGCCTTGTCGGCCGCGACCTTTGTTCCCACGACCTTTGCCCAGGACAAAGCCCTGCGGGTGGGCTTGATCGGCACGGGTTGGTACGGCAAGTGCGACTTGCTACGACTCATTCAAGTCGCCCCGGTGGACGTGGTTTCGCTGTGCGATGTCGATCGCCGCATGCTGGCTGACGCGGCCGCATTGGTTGCCCAGCGGCAGAAGTCGGGCAAGCAGCCCCGGACCTACGGCGATTACCGGAAGATGCTGGCGGAGAAGGATCTCGACGTGGTGGTCATCGGCACCCCTGATCATTGGCACGCATTGCCCATGATCGAGGCCTGCAAGGCGGGGGCCGACATTTATGTGCAGAAGCCGACGGGCGTGGATATCGTCGAGAGTCAGGCCATGGTGGCGGCCGCCCGGAAATACGGCCGGACGGTGCAGGTGGGCACCCAGCGCCGCAGCACGCCTCACCTCATCGAGGCCCGCGATCGTATTTTGCGCGAGGGCAAATTGGGCAATATCGCCCACGTGGAAATTTGCTGCTACTGGCACATGCGAGCTCGCGACACGCTGGCCAGCGCCCCGGATACCACCGCTCCGGAATGGCTGGATTATGATATGTGGACCGGACCGGCCCCGATGCGGCCCTACAACAAAATGGTTCACCCGCGCGGATGGCGGGCGTTCATGGAATACGGCAATGGCATCGTGGGTGACATGTGCATCCACATGCTGGACATGGTGCGCTGGATGATGGACCTCGGATGGCCCAACTCAGTGAGTTCCAATGGCGGCATCCTGGTAGACAAGGCCAGCCGGGCCAATATCACCGACACGCAGACGGCGACCTTCGACTTCGGCAACTTGCAGGTTCGCTGGACCCACCGGACCTGGGGTGAGGGTGGCGATCCCAAGTACCCTTGGAGTGCGACGTTCTACGGCGACAAGGGCACCCTCAAAGCCAGTGTCTACGGTTACGACTACACGCCGCAGGGCCCTGGCAATCCGGTGCACAAAGAGGTCGGAATGGAACTCGAGCAGTATCCGGAGGATCAGACCGAGAAGGATCTCGAGAAGCACTGCGCTCCGGCCATCCGCGGTCACATGCGCAATTTGTTGGATTGCCGTAAGAGCGGGGCCAAGCCGGTGGCGGACATTGAGCAGGGGCACATTTCCACGGCCTCCTGCATTCTGGCCAATCTCTCCCAGCAACTGGGCGGGAGAACCCTGCGCTGGGATCCCAAGACCCAATCCATTGTCGGGGACGCCGAGGCCAATGGTCTGATGGCACGGCCATATCGTGGCCCGTGGGTGCATCCGACGGCGGCCACCGTCTGAGCCGGAACGCTTGGAGGCGGATGAGTCGTGCTGGTGTGCCTTCTCTGGCGAAGGATTCAGCACGACCTTCTCCTCGGTCTCTCCGCATCTTGCGAAGGATCCCTTTGCGTCAGCCCAGTCCTTCCAAAGGCATTGGGCTGGCCGAGGGGGGCTGTTTTGGAGCGGTTTTAACTTCAAAGCCGAATAGGGCTATCCCTGAATTGCTTTAACTGAGCAAAAGAGGGGTAGATAATTTTGGGAAAAAGTCTCGTTTTCCCATTCCTGCATCGGCAGCTTCCATACAAGTGACCAGTCAGCCTCCAATATCAGCCCCCAGCGCGGGCGTTCGCCGCACCCAGATTTTCACTCTGGTGGCAGTCCTTGTGCCTTGGATCGGTTTCATGACGGCCGCCGTGCTTGCGTGGAACAAGATTCTCCGCCCGTTGGATGTCATCTTGTTTGTGATCATGTACTTGATCGCAGGCTTTGGTGTCACCGGGGGCTACCATCGCCTTTTCACCCACCGCAGCTTCACCTGCCCGGTATTCATCCGAGCATTGTTCGGCATCGCCGGATCCATGGCCGTGCAAGGGCCGTTGTTCTTCTGGGTGGCCACGCATCGACGTCACCACCAGCACAGCGATGTGCAGGGCGATCCGCATTCTCCGCACGAACACGGTGAGGGTATGAAGGGCCTGATGCTCGGTTTCTGGCACGCCCACATGGGCTGGATGTTCCGCGGAGCGGATGCCATGACGGTCCGAAGCTTGCCCGACCTCTCCAAGGATCCGGTGGCTCGCGTCATCCATCGCGGTTTTGTGTGGTGGGCTCTGACCGGACTGGTTTTGCCCGGGATTCTCGGCGGCTTGATCACGCAGTCTTGGATGGGTGCCTTCACCGGCTTCCTCTGGGGTGGTTTGGCCCGGGTGTTCATGGGGCACCATGCCACTTGGAGCGTGAATTCGATTTGCCATTTGTGGGGCACCCGCCCCTTCTCGACCCGGGATGAGAGCCGCAACAACGCGGCGGTGGCGGTGGTTTCGCTGGGTGAAGGGTGGCACAACAACCACCACGCCCATCCGCAGTCGGCCCGTCATGGTCTGCGTTGGTATCAGTTCGATATGACCTGGATTCTCATCCGAACGCTCAATTTGTTCGGGTTGGCGTCCAATCTTCAACTGGCCCACTGAGGCAGCGCAGAGGCAGTCAGCCTCTAGGAATGGCAAACGCCGGGGTTTAAAAACTCCCGGCGTTTTTCTTGAACCCGATCCTTCAGGTCCGCCCCTCGATCCGGGAAACGGATTGCTGTCGGGGCTAGGCTTTGCGGTAAAAAGGCTTCTTGACCACCTCGGCGGCGAACCGCTTGCCGCGGATTTCGATCTGGATCGGGGTTCCCGGGGTTGCGAACGACGGCGGAACGTAAGCCAGTCCAATTCCGGCGTTGAGGGTGGGGCTTTGGGTGCCGCTGACCACGGTTCCCACCACGGCATCAGCCAACACGACCGGATAACCGGGGCGGGGCGGGGCGGATTTCTCGGTCATGCGGAAGGCCACGCATTTCTTGGTTGGGCCGCCTTCCTTTTGTTTCAGCAGCGCAGAACGGCCGACGAATTCCCCCTTGTCCCATGAAATGAAGAAGCCCAGGCCCGCCTCAACGGGCGAGGTTTGCTCGTCGAGTTCGTGACCGTAGAGCGGGTAGCACACTTCGGTCCGCAGGGTGTCCCGGGCGCCGAGTCCGCAAGGCCGAATGCCCATGGCGGCACCGGCGGCTAGGGTGTCGTTCCAGAGGGTTTCCAGCAGCGCGTTCGGTGCCACCACTTCAAATCCATCTTCACCGGTGTAGCCGGTGCGGGCGACCCACACCGTTTGGCCGGCGTGATCCCAACGTCCGATCTGGTTCTTGGCCAATGCGGAGGCCGGGACGCCCGTGGCACCGGCGAGCGCATGGCCCGGAAACAGGGTATCGATGAATTCAGCGACACGTGGCCCCTGGATGGCGATGGCACCCGTCGTGGCCGAGACGTGGTCCATGCGGACTCCAGCGCGATCCGGGAAGGCATTCCAACGGGCCTCCAGCCAGGCGACGTCGGCGTCGATACGGCCGGCGTTGATCACGAGGAGGTAGGTTTCTTCGGCGACCCGGTAGGCGTAGAGGTCATCAATGGTGCCTCCGGTTTCCAGACACAAGTGGGTGTACTGGCCGAGGCCAATGGGGAGCTTCCGTAAATCGTTGGTGAGCAATCCATTGAGGAAAGCCAAGGCCTGAGGTCCCTCGAACCAGACTTCACCCATGTGGCTGATGTCAAAGACACCGGCTGCCCGGCGGACTGCGTGGTGTTCCTCGACGATCGAGGTGTACTGGACGGGCATTTCCCAGCCCCCGAACTCGATGAGCTTGCCGCCGAGTTGCTGGTGCGCTGCGAAGAGGGGAGTGCGTTTCAGGGACATGGATGGAATCGGAGCTACGGGTGAGAGAGGCATCGTCCGCGGACGACTTCGAGTCATTGGCGACGGATCTCTCGGTGCCTGTGAGGACGATGATGTCGAAACCTCCGGAATCCAACTCCGGGTTTTGGCGAAGCCGGAACGATTCAGTGGGATCGTTCCGGCCAAGGATGGGCATATCCCGCGTCAGGCGATCACCGACCGGACGACATCACCGGCGACATCGGTCAGGCGGAAGTTGCGGCCGTTGTTGAAGAAAGTGAGTCGCTCGTGATCAAGCCCCATGAGGTGCAGGATCGTGGCGTGGAGGTCATTGACACTCACCTTGTCGACCTCGGCCTTGTGACCGAAGGCGTCGGTCGCGCCGTGATGCACGCCGCCACGGGCGCCGCCACCCGCCAGCCAGTAGGTGAAGGCGTGGGGATTGTGGTCTCGGCCCGGATTGCCGCCCTTTTGGGAGACGGGCAGGCGACCAAATTCGCCACCCCAAATGACCAGGGTGTCTTCCAGCAACCCGCGCTGTTCGAGGTCGGCCAAGAGTCCGGCGATGGGTTGGTCGGTCTCTCGCGCGAAGCCCCGGTGATTGCCCACGATGTCTTCATGGCCGTCCCAGCTGCGTTGGTTGTCCATGCCGCCGGAGTAGATCTGCACGAAGCGGACCCCGCGTTCGACCATGCGGCGAGCCATCAGGCACTGAGAGGCGAAATGCTTGCAGTGGGGTTGGTCGAGGCCATACAGGCGCTTTAGGTGGTCGGGTTCGTGTTCTACATCAAAGGCGTCGGGCGCAGCCGATTGCATCCGGTAGGCCAACTCGAAGCTTTCGATCCGAGCTCCCAATTCACCCTCGGAGCCCGCCTGAGCCAAATGCTGCTGATTGAGGGAGCGGAGCAGGTCCAGTTGGGCACGTTGTGCTTCGGCATTCATGCCGGCCGGTCGGTGCAAGTTGTCGATCGGGTCTCCCTTGGGCCGCAGCCAGGTGCCTTGATAGACGCTGGGCAGGAAACCGGCTCCCCAGTTGCTGGCCTGTCCCTTGGGCAAGCCGCGGTCCAACGGATCGCTCATTACCACGAAGGAGGGCAGGTCGCGGCTTTCACTCCCCAGTCCATAGGTCATCCAGGAACCGACGCAGGGAAAGCCCATGCGCGTCGAACCCGTGTTGATCATGAACAGTGCCGGGCTGTGGTTGTTGGACTCGGTGTGGCAGGAGTGCAGGAAGGCCATCTTGTCCACATGTCGGGACAAGTTGGGGAACAGGTCGCTGACCCAAGTGCCGCTCTGGCCGTGCTGTGCCCAGGCGAAGGGGGATTTCATCAAGGGCCCCACCGAGTCGGTGAAGAATCCGGTCTTTTTGTCGAAACCCGGCAACTCCTGACCGTGGCGGCGGGTCAGCTCCGGCTTGTAGTCCCAGGTGTCCACTTGGCTTGGGCCCCCGTTCATGAAGAGCCAGATCACCGATTTGGCCCGGGTCCGGATTTGCGGCGGGCGGGCTGCCAATGGATCGGTCGTAGGGCCGGCCAGGGCTCGGGGTAACAGCAGTCGCTGATCATCGAGCAATCCGGCCAAAGCCAGCAGGCCGGCACCGTGACCGGCACGGCGGAACAGGTCGCGGCGCGAAAGAGGGTGATTCAGAGCTGGGTTTGGATTCATGGGAGAGAGGAAGACTTCGGTCGACGGCCGGTGATGGAAAGTGGGCAGGATTGCGGCAGGAACTTCGGGGCCGCGGCGAGTCGCCGGCCGTGGGTCGAAAGGGACGTGGAGGATGGCGTGTCAGTCCACATAGATGACCTCGTTGAGACTGATCAGGGTTTGCAGCAAATCGGTGGCGGCCTGCAGCTCAGGACGACCGGTGCCAGCCTTCCGGTACCGTTCGGTTTGCTGTTTCAGAAAGCCGACGGAGGTCTGCAATTCCACCGGGCTCGGAGACCGTTGCAACGCCCGTTGGTAGGCGGAGGTGACCCATTCGGACGATTCCTGAGAAGCGTTGTGTGTCGTTCGATGAGCCCATCCGGTGGCCCACTCTCGGACTTTCGGGTTGTTCATGAGCCAGAGGGCCTGGGGTGCGACGGTGGTAGCGGGTCGAGTGCTCTGGCTGACCAATGGTTCCGGAGCATCGAAGACTTGCATGGCCGGAATGAGTTGGCTGCGCTTGACCGTGAAATAAATGCTCCGGCGACGGCTGGATTCATCGAGTGTGCCGGGACCGAAGGGGGTCGTATCGAGGGCGCCGGTGATCCAGAGCAGAGTATCACGGATGGCCTCGGCTTCCAGTCGGGTCGGAACATGCCGGGACAGCAATGAGTTGTTCGGGTCCCGTTGCACCTTCACCTCCGACACGGCCGAAGTTTGACGGTAAGTCTGGCTGGTCATCAGGAGGCGATGGATGGGTTTGAGCCGCCATCCACCACGGATGAGTTCGCCCGCCAACCAATCGAGCAGTTCGGGGTGCGAGGGCTTGGCTCCTTGGATTCCGAAATCATTGGGCGTGGCGACGAGTCCCTGACCGAAATGGTGTTGCCACAGACGATTGACGATGACTCGGGCGAGCAGGTGGCCGGCACCGTCGGTGGTGTCGGTCATCCAGAGAGCCAGTGAGCGTCGTCGGCCCGAATACGGGGCACCTGTGGGTGGCTGCCAGCGCCATTGCGCCTCCGAGTCCGGGGATTTCATGAGCACCTGCAGGAAGCTTTGGGTGGCGACCCCGCGTTTCTGGTCGGCGCTGCCGCGCTGGAGGAAATGCGTCTCGGGCAGGAAATCACCACCCTGGGTGTGCATGCGCAGGGCGGGGAATCCTTCGCCGCACATCAAGACCTGAGTCAAAGTGGGCTTGGGACGGTCCTTTTCGTGGGCTTCTGCCTTTTGATGAACCTGACGCCAACCGTCGTCCGACGTTTTCCACCAATGCATCAGCGTGGTCCGTTCGCTGGTCGAGAGGGTCTTGGGGCCACCACCCGGTGCTTTCAGGCGTCCCAGAAGGCCAGCGATTTCGGCCGGAATGCCTTCGGAGTCGAAGGATGCCGAAGCCAATGATGTCACCGAGACGCGCGGACGCCCGATGTGATGGCGGCTGTTGACCTGGAATTCCAACTCGATGGTCAACCGGAGGCCACCGGCGTTCTGGAGCGGGGTCTCGAAGTCGAAGATGGCGGCCTGTCGGGTTCCGAATTTGGGATCCACGGCCCATCCAGTGTGCGGGTCATTGTCCAGTGAACCGGCAATGGAAAGGTTGCCGTTGTTTTGTTCAAAGGTGGCTCGAGGGCGCACCAGACGGACCTCCTGGCGCTCGCCGCCGGAGAGGGGTTGGGCAAAGACCCGGATGCGGCTGAGCCCTAGATTGCCGTTGTCGGCTCGACCAGGGCCATTGTGTGGGAGGCTGGGATCCGGGAGCGCCTCGAGACGCAGCGCGCGCAGACCGGAGGACGATGTCTGGCCGCTGACGGTGTAAGTGTCGGAATCGGCGTTCTTGCCTTCGGCCAAAAAGGAACCGTCAGCCATCGCCCGGAACGACGCGCCTGCCTTCGATTTCCATTCCTGTGAATGGAGTTGTTCCCAGTCGGCCCGGGTCTTCCATCCGGCTCCGGCTTGCAGCCAGGCATCGAAGCGCCCCGGGAGCACCGTCTGTTCGTAGCGGTTGCGCTCGCCGAGGTATCGGGCGTGTTCTGTATCGAAAGCGGTCTTTTTGATTTGGGTTAGCTCGGGATCCAAGTCGAGCTGGCGCTGGCTTCGGACGGTGGTGGTGAAGGTGGAGAGTAGTCGGTAGTAGTCCCGGGTGGGGATGGGGTCAAACTTGTGGTCATGGCACCGGGCACACCCCACGGTCAGGCCGAGCATGGCCGAGGTGGTGGTGGCCAGCATGTCATCCATCGCGTCGTAGCGGGTCCGCTCCACTTCATTGGCCGTGATTTGCGTGGGGAACACGCCAGCTCCGAGAAAACCAGTCGCCATCAGTGCCAGCGGATTTTCGGGCGCGAATTCATCGCCCGCCAATTGCCACTGCACGAACTGGTCGTAGGGCATGTCGGCATTGAGCGCCTTGATGACAAAGTCCCGATAGTGGTGGGCCCCAGGGCGATCGTAATCATGCTCAAAGCCCGAGCTTTCGGCGAAGCGGGCCACATCTAACCAATGCCGGGCCCAGCGCTCTCCGTGCTGAGGTTGGGCAAGCAGGCTGTCGATGGCCCGTTCCCACGCACCCGGTGAAGCGTCTTTCTCGAAGGCGTCGAGTGCCTCCGGGGTCGGGGGTAGTCCGAGCAAGTCGAAGGAGGCTCGTCGCAACAGGGTCCGGCGGTTGGACTCCAGATTCAGGGCCAGTCCCTTTTCGGTGAGTCGGGCCTCAATGAACGCATCCACTGGGTGGGCATCCCCAGAAACACCAGCCGGTGGCTGGATAGAGGCCAATCGTTGGTAGGGCCATCCCGTGAAGGGTTTCGGGGCGCGAGATTCAGCCGGGCCCACCGATTTGGAATCTTTGGCGGCACCGGCGATAAGAGGCGCGTCGTAGGGAGCCCCATTGTGGATCCATTCGGACAGCGCACGAACCGAGGCCTCGGGCAGGGGATCCCCCTTGGAGGGCATGTGAGGCTTCTCCGCATGAGCCACCAGTTTCACCAACCGGCTGCCTGGCCCGTCGAAGAGGCGGATAGCCGGACCGTCGGCCCCGCCCCGGAGAAGGTCTTCGCGAGTGGCCAAACTGAACTCACCCTGGGTCTTCTCGCCGCCATGGCATTTCAGGCAGTGCGTGATCAGCAGCGGCCGGATCTCCTTTTGGAATTGGCCCAAACCACGGGTGAATCGTTCGGCATGGTCAGCGGGCAAGGGGACTGGCGGTTCAGCGCCAGTCAGTCGCTGAGCCCCCACCAGCAAGCCGAGAAACACGGCGAAATGGCCGAAAAACCGCTGGGGATGCTGGGGGGCTGTCATGAAATCGGGTGGTGGTAGTAGTCTGGTTTTGTTGTGTCCCGGGATGCAACTCCCAGATGGCTAGATTGATGATGAATCTTTGGCATCCACTTCCGGTGGGACTTCCTGATAGGGTTCATTCCGTGATTGCTGACTATCTTGACCAGTGCCGCAGTCTTCTGGACGCCGCCGCCGCCCAGGAGGAGACCATCGCGGAGGCTGCGAGCCTCTTTGCAGAGACCATTCTGGCTGGCCGGATGGTGCATTGTTTTGGCTCCGGACACAGCCGCATCCTCGTGGAGGAAATGTGGCCCCGTTACGGCTCTTTTCCCGGGTTCAACCCCATCGTCGAACTGTCGTTGAGCTTCCATAACCTCGTGGTGGGAGCCAATGGCCAGCGCCAGGCAATGTTCCTGGAGAACGTCCATGGATTGGCCGCCCGCATCCTGCGCAACTACGACCTTTCGCCCAAGGACACCGCTTTGGTGGCTTCCTCGTCGGGCTGCAACCTCGTGCCCATCGAAATGGCCGAGGAATTCAAGCGTCGTGGCGTGAAGGTCGTGGCCATCATTTCCAAGGCCCATAGCGAGGCTAGTCGCAGCCAACGCCGCGACGGCCGCAAGCTGCAGGACTTCGCCGACATCGTCCTCGATACCGGGGCACCGGCGGGCGACGCCATGATCGAGGTTCCGGGTCTCGAGACTCCGGTGGGTCCTGGTTCGACCATTGGTGGGTGCATGCTCATCAATGCCATCAAGGTGGAAGTGGCCGCGTTGCTCACGGAGGCTGGAAAGCCACCCACCGTGCTGACGGCCCCGGCGCTGGTGGGCAACGAGAAGGCTTCTCAGTTGTTCGAATCCGCCTACGACGAGCATGCCCGCCGTTTGTCCAAGCTGTATGCTCACATCGGTGAGGCTCCGACCGAGTCGCCCGCTGCGAGGCCGCGCCGCGATGGCCGCCCGGAGCGCTCTGAAGATCGTCCGCGCGAAGATCGCGGTCAGGATCGTGGGTCGGATCGTGGGCCGGAGCGTGGTCGTAATGATGGCGGTCGTGAGGAACGTGTTCGCAATGATCGCGGTGAGCGATCCGGCAGCCGTGAGTCGGGCCGTGAAAGCGGTCGCGATGGCGGCCGTGGCCGGGGTAGTGAGCGTGACCCGCGCGGAGCCCGTGAGAGCAGTGAATCCCGCGAAATCCGTGAGCCGCGCGAGCAGCGTGAAGTGCCCCAAGCGGCCCCAGTGCGTGAGGTCCGGGATGTGCGATCTGAGCGTCCGGAACGCGCCGAACGGGAACCCCGCGAGGAATATCGCAGTCGCTCCGGAGAGCGGAGCGAACGCTCTGACCGTGGGGGTGATCGTAGCGAGGGAGGCCGTCCGCCTCGTCGCATGGAGGAGCCTTCGGAGCGTCCTCAACGCGCCTCGCAGCCCCAAGTCGAGCCCACACCGGTTGTGGAATCTCCCGCGCCGTCCGCACCGGTCGAAGTGCCCAAGCCGGCCAACTGGGATCGGATGGACGACATCGAGCGCCGTCTCTGGCTGCGCGAGAACGGTCAGGCTCCGGTCCCGGCCCCTCGTGCAGAGGGCGGCGAGCGCCGTGGACGGGAAGATCGCGGTCGTGATGATCGTGGCCGGGATTCAGGCAATCGCCGGGGTGGTCGCGGCCGTCGCCACTGATTTCCTCAGCCATGGCGGTCCTTCTGGTCGAGTGCCCGGATCAACGGGGATTGGTGCACGCCATCAGTGGCGTGCTGCTACGCCATGGCTGCAATGTCGTCGGCAATCAGGAGTTCGTGGATGCCGCGTCGGGGCGTTTCTTCATGCGCACCGAGTTCGATGGACTTGAAAACTCCGACGCGGGCCAGCAGCTCGTGGCGGAGACTCAATCATCCCTGCCACCGGGTGCTTTGGTCCGTTTGGCCCAGTCGGGACCCAAGCGGATCGTCGTGCTGGCTTCCCGCGAGCATCACTGTTTGGGAGACCTCCTCATTCGTCACCAATTTGGAGGCATCAACGCCCGGATCGAGGCGGTGATCAGCAACCACCCGGTGCTCGGCGATCTGGTCCGAAAGTTCGACGTGCCGTTCCATTACGTTCCTGCCGAGGGATTGGAGCGTGGGGCTCATGAGGCAGCCGTGCGCCGCATTCTCGACGAGATACAGCCCGAGTTTCTCGTGCTGGCCAAATACATGAGGGTGCTGTCGTCGGAGTTCGTCCGTCAGTACCCGTCCCGGATCATCAATATTCACCACTCCTTCCTTCCGGCCTTCATCGGAGCGAAGCCTTACCATCAGGCCTTTCAGCGTGGGGTGAAGGTCATTGGAGCCACGGCCCACCTCGTGACTGATGATTTGGATGCCGGCCCCATTCTGGTCCAGCAAGTCATCCCGGTGGACCACACCCATGCTGCTGAAGACCTTGTCCGGGCCGGGCGAGATGTGGAGCAATTTGCTTTGGCCCAAGCCCTCCGGTTGGTCTTTGAAGACCGTGTTTTCCTGGCGGGCAACCGGACGGTCATCTTCGACTGAGCCCGTCTAAAAATCCAACCGGCCCAAAGCCTTCCATCGTCTGCTCCCATGAATCAGTGCCCATTGCGAACCTCGGTCATTGGCAGTTACCCGTTTCCGGCCTGGCTGGAGCATGCCTCCCAACACCTCGAGCGCTTTGGTTCCGAGGACCGCGCCGAGCTTCAATCCGATGCGGTGACCTGTGCCGTGAAGGATCAACTGGCGGCCGGCTTGGATGTCATCACCGATGGCGAACAAACCCGGTTGGACTTCAATTTGAGTTTCTACGGCTACCTTCAAGGGATCGACCTCGAGTCGGCCTCTCCCCGTCGGTGGGGGCCGCCCGCCCATGACCAACGGGGTCGCCACGCGGTGGTCGCCCCATTGCAGGCACCCCGTGGACTCGGGGCGGTCGAGGAATACCGTCGCCTGGAAAGCGTGGCTCGCGATTTGGGCGCG
>JARXAF010000107.1 GCA_029865985.1 Verrucomicrobiota bacterium | reverse complement strand
CTGCTCGGGAGGGACAGGCTGCTCGGGAGGGACAGGCTGCTCGGGAGGGACAGGCTGCTCGGGAGGGACAGGCTGCTCGGGAGGGACAGGCTGCTCGGGAGGGACAGGCTGCTCGGGAGGGACAGGCTGCTCGGGAATCTCAAGCAACGAATTAAACCCGATCAGAAAAGTGGAGTATTTCCGAGTCAATAATCCTAATGAAAACGGGGTTTCGGACGACCAATCCGAAGTTTAAATTTAAAACTACACCAACGCAGTTGACATAAGTGGGATTTGCCGTGATCGTCATTCCGTCATGAGCGCGCATCGAAACACAGGGAGCCTAGAGTCTGCCGATCCGGTGGACCGGATTGCCGTCGAGGAACAAGCCCAATGGCTGGAGGCCTTGGCGCCCTGGGTGGCTTCGCTGCGGTTCGGGGTGATCCAGTTGGTGGTTCATGAAGGACGTGTGGTCCAGATGGAGCGCACCGAGAAGGTTCGCCTCGGAGGCTCCAAGGGTGGGAAAGCAACACTATGAATTTGCGTCGTTGGATCCAAATCACCGGGATGTCTGCACTGCTGGCATTTTCTGGGGGGCTCGGGGTGGCTGCGCTGGCCAAGGACATCCAGCTCCTCAATGTCAGCTACGACCCCACTCGGGAGTTCTACGCCGAGTACAACGAAGCGTTCTCCAAACATTGGAACGCCAAGACGAGTGACAGTGTGCGGGTGACCCAATCGCACGGTGGCTCCGGCAAGCAGGCCCGTTCGGTGATCGACGGATTGCGCGCCGATGTGGTGACTCTGGCTCTGTCTTACGATATCGACGCCATTGCCAAAAAACCGGCGCTCTTGGCTCCGGAGTGGCAGAAGCGATTGCCCGACAATAGCAGCCCCTACACGAGCCTCATCGTGTTCCTGGTTCGCAAGGGCAACCCCAAGGGCATTCGTGATTGGTCCGACTTGGTGCGGCCCGGTGTCGGTGTGGTGACCGCCAACCCCAAGACCGGAGGCGGGGCCCGCTGGAATTATCTGGCCGCCTATGGTTACGCCCTCAAGCAGTTCGGGGGCGACGAGGCCAAAGCCGTTGATTTCGTGAAAAAGCTCTACGCCAATGTGCCGGTGCTCGATTCCGGGGCTCGGGGTTCCACGGTCACGTTCATTGAGCGGGGCGTGGGTGATGTTCTGATCACCTGGGAGAACGAAGCGATTCTGGCACAACACGAGTCGGCGGCCGCCGGATTGGAGCGTGTCATTCCGACGATCAGCATTTTGGCCGAGCCTCCGGTCACCTGGGTCGATGGGGTGGTGCAGCGCAAGGGAACCGCGGAAGTGGCTCAAGCCTACGTGCAGCACTTGTACAGCGACGAGGGCCAGCGGTTGGCCGCCAAGCATTTCTACCGCCCGCGCAACGCCAAGATCGCTGCCGAATTTGCCGGGCAATTTCCCAAGGTGGAGCTCTTCACCATCGAGGCCGTTTTCGGTGGATGGACCAAGGCTCAGAAGCAGCACTTCGCCGAGGGCGGCACCTTCGACGTCATCACCCGTAAGAACTGAAACACCATGAGCCTCCTCACTGCCTCTCCCGACCGGGTGTCGCCCCAATCGCAGGCCAGTTCGCCCGCCAGTCGGTCCGTCCGTTCGGTCTCCCCGTCGACAGTCGAATCGAGGTCCGATTCAACCTTGGCCCAAGGTCTGTCACCGGCGCCCGGCCCGGCTCGCACTCGCTCCATCACCAAGGTTCTTGAGCCCCTCGAACGCGTGGCCCGGGACTCCCGCCGGTTGGTCGGAACCTCCCATGCCCAGGTGCAGATCGGCGGCCAAGACTACTCCATCCCTCGCTACTTGTATGTCGGGCGCCAGGGGGGTGGCGATTTGCAGCGGATCGGCATTTTCGCCACGTTGCACGGCGATGAACCGGAGGGCGTGCTGGCGTTGGGCAAGTTCCTGCAAACCCTCGAAGAGCGGCCGGAAATCGCCGAGGGCTACGCGCTGTTCATTTATCCACTGTGCAATCCCACCGGTTTTGAAGACGGCACCCGTCACTCCCGCGCCGGGGTGGACCTGAATCGCGAGTTCTGGAAGCAGACCCCCCACTCGGAGGTGCGGTTCCTGGAGTCCGAGATTTGGATGCAGGCCTTCCACGGTATCGTTACCTTGCATAGCGACGATACCAGCCAAGGACTCTACGGATTTGTGAAGGGGAGCGTGTTGTCCGAACACCTGCTGCAACCCGCTCTCCTCGAGGCCGGCCGATACTTGCCGCGCAATCACGGGGCGGTGATCGATGGGTTCAATGCCCGATCCGGCATCATCCACAGTGGATACCCGGGCATGCTTCAATCCATCCCCGGGATGGCCCGACCGCCCTTCGAGATCACGCTCGAAACCCCTCAAAAAGCCCCCTTGCACCGACAAGTCGACGCCCTGGTAGCCGCGCTCCGGACCATTCTGGTCGAGAACCGCTACCTGCAGGCCATTGCCCAGAACATCTGAGCACCGATTTCCCGCCGACCCCACCCCGGGGAGGCTTCACCACGACCCTGAGACCGACCGGACTCCCGGAGGCATCATCCATGAAATCCATAGACCATGTCTCCTGCAGTCCCTCGTTCCCCGGCCTTCTTCCGTTCCAATCGGACGGCCTTCACCCTCATTGAGCTTTTGGTGGTCATCGCGATCATCGCGATCCTCGCCGGAATGCTCCTGCCCGCGCTGGCCCGGGCCAAATCCACCGCCAAGCGAGTCCAGTGCCTGAGCAACGTCCGGCAGATTGGCATCGGCTACCTGCTGTATCTCCAGGATAATCAGGATCGGTACCCCAACCATGTCACCGAGCGCACCGCGCCTTCGGGAACGCCCGACACGTTCGAGGCTCGAGCTCCTTATTCCTACCGTCAGGTGCTCATCCCGCTCCTCGGTGGCGCGACCAATGTTTTCCGATGCCCCAATGGTCCCAAGTGGGACGCACCGAAGGCCGGGGCGTGGTTCACCACCGACTACGGCAACAACCACAACGAGGCCAACCTCGAGAACGCCTCCCAGCAGGCTTGGTTTTTGGCCAATCCGGATTTTGGGTTCAACGAAACGACGCCGCCTTCCTCATTTCGACAACCGTCGCAATTCATCGTGCTGGGGGATGCCGGGCGCGCCAATGGCTCGCCGTCGCGCGGAGGCATGTACCCGCAACCGTGGGCCTTTGACGATGCGTCGTCGGCTCAGCAGCAGGCGCGCATGTTGGGTCGGCATCCCGGTCAGTTGGCCAATATTACCTATGCAGATGGCCATGCCGAAGCGGTGAAGACCAACCGGACTTGGAGGTCTTACGCCGACAACGATTGGCGCAGACAGGGTGGAAACCCCTGAGGCCATGATTGCTCTCAGCCACCTCGGCCGAGCCGGAACGAATCAATTGGATCGGTCGTGCTGGCTGCGTCTTCTTCCGCAAGAGCTTCGTTGTTCGTTCGTTACGGGCCTTCCATCGGCCCGCGCCTCGCTCACGCCTTGTCTTGCGAAAGAATCCGCCAAGCCATCCCTTTCCTCCCCATTGAATCGTTCCGGCTGAGACTGAGGGGACGAATGGAGCGGTCGGCATGAAGAAGAGAGAGTGGTCGAAGGGACGGCTAGTCCCTCGTAAGAAAATAGCCGCGCTGTTTGGCACTCACCGGATAGCCTGCCCGTTCCAAAGCCTGAAGCATGTCCTCCCAGACCTTTCGTTTCTCCGAAAGCGCCTGGTTCCGGAGCAAGTAAGCCGGATGATAGGTGGGCATCAACGGAATGCCTCGGTAAGTTTGCCAGGAACCTCGAAGTTGGCTGATTCCAGCCGTTCCTTTGCCCAATAGGCCTTCAACGGCCGTGGCTCCTAAAGCGACCATGACCAAGGGCTGTACCAGATCCATTTGACGATCAAGCCACGGAAGGCACGTCGCCATTTCGTCCGAAGAGGGTTTACGATTTCCCGAAGCCGGTCCCTGGGTATCCGGTCGGCATTTGAGCAGGTTGGTGATGAACACGCTGTCTCGACTCAAGCCCATCGCGGTGATGATTTTGGTCAAAAGTTCACCCGCCATGCCCACAAAAGGCACTCCCTGTTCGTCTTCTTCGGCTCCGGGAGCCTCTCCGACAAAAAGAATCTTGGCTTGGATATCTCCGACTCCAAAAACGACAGACTGTCTCGAAGCCACCAAGTGAGAACATTGCGAGCAGGCCAAAATCTGGGAACGCAACTCGGCCATCGCCGCCGATCGAGCCTCAGGAGGGAGAGGTGGAGGCAATGGCCGGGACGCTGTGGTCAATTTGGGAACGACCCAAGTCGTCGGAGTCACCGAAGCAGCCCGAGACCACCGAGAACGAGCGGCCTCCGATGGGACCGGGTTCTTGGGTTGAGTTAAAGGCGATGAACCGACAGAACGTTCAGACGCAGGGACAGAAGTCGTAGGAACACTTCCCGGAGAACGAAGAATTTGGGGAGTTTCACGTGCCACAATTGCGGGACCGGACTTCGGAACAGGCGCTGCGACGGAAGACAAAGTTTCGCGACGTACCGGTACCCAAGCGATACCCCGTTCTTTCAGGGTCTCCAGATGAGCGATGGCGGCATCCAGTAGTTGGGTGTATTCGGCAGACATCGGTTCGCAAGACGACGATCCGAACAATTGGACGATTTGCCAAGCGCCGTTGACCCGGCTCCAGATCGAGTGATGCTCAGCGCAGACAATATCCCCAGAAACAACCCATGAGCATCTACGGTTTCCGCAAGACCAAGATCATCGCCACCCTCGGCCCGGCCACCGACTCGGCTGAAATGCTGGAGCGGCTCATCTTGGCCGGAGTCAATGTCTTGAGACTCAACATGAGTCATGCCAAGCCGGAGTGGGTTCGGCGAGTCGTTCAGGACATCCGAAGCTTGGCCGAGCGCCATAAGCGAGCCGTTGGAATTTTGTTGGATACCCAAGGTCCTTCGATTCGCACCGGAGATGTGGCTCAGAAAATCCCGTTGTCGGTAGGAGAGCGGTTCACGTTCACCGTTCGAGGGAAGGTTCCGACCGAGGGTAAATGGACCAGCGTGGGCTACGATCAATTCGCCGACGATGTTCACACCGGAGACACGTTGATCGTGGACAATGGTGAAATGAAGATGCGGATCGTTTCCAAGACCACCGATACGGTGGAGTGTGAGGTGCTCACCGAAGGAACGTTGGGTAGTCGCCGTCACATCAACTTGCCCGGAGTGCATGTGTCGCTTCCGGCCCTCACGGACAAAGACAAAGACGACATCCGTTTGGGGCTCGAGGTGGGGGTCGATTATGTGGCTCTGAGCTTTGTTCGAGAACCGCACGACATCGAGTTGCTGCGGGCATTCCTGAAACAACACCCCTCAGCCCATCAGCCGCAGATCGTGGCCAAGATCGAGCATCAGTTCGCGGTCAACCATTTCGACGCCATCGCCCGAGAAGCCGACGTGATCATGGTGGCTCGCGGAGATTTGGGCATCGAGTGCAACTATGAGGAGTTGCCCATCATCCAGCGGCGCATCGTTAAGACGTGCCAGCAATTGGGACGCCCGGTCATCGTGGCCACCCACATGCTGGAGAGCATGATCCAAAGCCCCTTGCCGACACGGGCTGAAATCACTGATGTGGCCAACGCTGTTTTCGAGCAAAGCGATGCTGTCATGCTGAGCGGCGAGACTACGGTTGGTAAATACCCACTGGGTTGCATCGAAGTGATGGATACCATAGCCCGCCGTATCGAGCGCAGCGGAGGGGCCAATTATCAGGAGAGGGCCGAGATGACTTCCGCGCGTCAGAAGTTGGTTCGCAGTGCCGTGGGTTTGGCCGACGATCTCAAAGCCGATGCCATGCTCGTCTTCACCAAACGCGGTCACATGGCGCGCTTCGCCTCTTGGATGAGACCCCGTCACTCGGCGATTTACGCCTTCACGGATCGATGGCCAACCGCCGATGGATTGACCTTGCTGCGTGGCGTGTTGCCGCGGGTGATCGCCTTCAATTCTGAGAATCCAGACCAGACGGTGGATACAGCCGTTGCTCAACTCATGGCCGATGGATTGTTGCGTCGCGGCAACACGGTCGTGGTGGTGACCAACATGGCCTCCGGGGATCGCATCGTCGATGGCGTGAAGATC
>JARXAF010000064.1 GCA_029865985.1 Verrucomicrobiota bacterium | reverse complement strand
CGGGAGGCCGTCGGGGTTCCGGAGGCCTCGATGAACACATCCATTTGCTGGCCGGCGTAGAGCCGCAGATCCGTCCGGTCGAGGCGGTAAATGGCCTGCAGCACCCGGGTATCCACCCGTTCGATGCTGTCGCCGGTCAGGGATCGCTTGGGGATGACGAAGGGCTCGAAGCGGACGAAGCTCAACGGGGAGGCCAGCGTCGCATTGCCCCGTACATGCCCCTTGGCTCGGGTCCCCGGCTGGACTCGCCACGCCTCGTGTTCATCGATGTCCACCCTCAGGTGCAGCGGGCTCAGGTTGCCGAGCAGGACGAGTGGTGAGGTGGGGGCGCCGGCGGCGGCGAACTCTCCGGGACGAATTTTCAATTGAAGCACCGTGGCATCCATGGGGGCCAGGATGGTGCTTCGAGTGATCTCGGTCCGCACGGACGCTGAGGAGGCCTCGGCGACAGCGACTTCGGCCTGAGCTTCCACCGCGCGTGCCTGGGACACCTTGAGGGCAAACCGCGTCCGAATGAGTTCATCCTCACTGATGACCGTGCTGCTGCGCAGTTTCAGTGAGCGCTCCAGGCGATCGTTGAGGTCTTCCACCTGACACTGGGCGGTCGCCTGTCGGGCGCGGGCCGCGGTGAGTTGAGATTCATGCACGGCCAACGAGGCCTGCAGCGCACGCGTATCCAGGCGGAAAAGGGGGGTTCCGGCGCGCACCGATTGATTGAGGGTGACCAACACTTCGGTGACGACGCCCGAGAGCGGCGTGCCCACGCTGATGTGCTCGGTGCTGGCTTCGATGAGCCCGACGGCAGCGACGGTGTCGGTGAACGACGAAGCCGGCGGGGGCGACACAGGTTCAGTGACTTCCCGGACGGGCTGAGTGCGCACCACGGATACGGTGGCGAAGAGGGCCGCACCGGCGGCGAGCACGGGCAGGAGGTATTGCTTCATGCGGAAGGGTGTGAGTTTCGGGACGATCCCAGGTGCGGGTTTGCAACGGTGCGTTGCCCCGGTTCGACGTGGGTAATGTGTCCGTCATCCATGCGGGCGATGACGTCGGCAAAGTGAAAGACCCGGCTGTCATGGGTCACCACGATGACGGCCCGATCTGGATGCACGGCGGCCGAGGCGAGCAGTTCCATGACGGCCTCGCCCGTGGCGTGATCCAGTGCGGCTGTCGGCTCATCGCAAATGATCAGCCGGGGTTCGTGGACCAGGGCGCGGGCCAGTGCCACCCGCTGCTGCTGTCCGCCGGACAACTGGCGCGGATAGGAGCCGGTTTTCGAACCCAGCCCCAGCCGGTCGAGCAGCGCGGCCGCACGGTCCACCGCTTCGCGCCGTCGAACACCGGCTGCCAGCAGCGGGATGGCTGCGTTCTCCGCCGCGGTCAGCGCCTGCAACAGGTTGTACTGCTGGAAGACGAAACCCAGATGGCTTCGCCGGAAGAGGACACGTTCCGGTTGGGGCATCCGGGCGAGATGGTTTCCAAAGAGACTCACCTCACCGGAGGAGGTCTCCAACAAGCCCGCGATGACCGAGATCAAGGTGGTCTTGCCGCAGCCGCTGGGCCCCACCAAGAAGCTGAGTTCTCCTCGACGCACCGTGTAGTCCACGCCACGAAGCACCTCCACGCGGGCGTCGTCTTCGCCGAAGTGTTTTCGGATTCCGGTGCAACGCACGGCGGTCGAATCGGGGGACGTCATGGTGGGAATCAGCGGAAGACCGCGGCGGGTTCCAGGCCGCGCACGTGGCGGAAGCTGGCGTACAGGGCGATTCCCGTGACCGAGGCCAGTGCGAAGCAGGTCCCCAGGGCGATCTCCCAGGGCAAGTACAGGCTTCGCAGGAAGGGTTGCGTCCGGATGACGTTGCACACGGCGGCCGCGATGCCGCTGCCAAAGCACGAACCCAACACCAGCACCACCGCCCCTTGGAGCAGGATCATGGTCCCGAGTTGGCGATCGGTGGTCCCCACCACCTTGAGCATGGAGATGGGGCGGGCGTTTTCCTTGATGAACATCAGGAAGGTCTGGCCCGTGATGGCCGCGCCGACGATGAGTCCGATGGTGATGGTCACCATGAACAGCATGGGGACGCCCTGGCTGCCGTAGAACCACATGGCATCGGCGGCGAACTGCTCGGTGGTCCGGGCCCGCAGGCCTCCGAGGGTGTTGATCTTTTGGCAGATCTCCTCGGGGTTTCCTCCCGGCGCCGATCGGGCCAGGATGAAGCTCGTCATGTGCTGCTCGCCGAGGTTAAAGGCCGCGGCGGTGGATCGGGAGGTGTGCAGCATTGGCAGTCCTGTGAAGGGAGCGGCGATGTCCGACACGCCCACGATGCGAAGGCGACGGTTTCGGATGCGCACGGACCGACCCGCTCGAAACGGTTCGCCCGGGAAGAACAGTTCGTGACCACCGGGATCGATGATGGCTGTGTCGAGTTCACGGATCGCGTCGGCCCGTCCGACCCGCATCTTTTGCGGCAGTCCCGCCAGGCTGGCGTCGTCGATTCCGAGGAGGGTGACCGTGTTGAGCCGCCCGCCTTCGGAGCGACCGATGGCATCGATCTTGAGCAGCGGGGCGGCCCAGGCGATACCGGCGACGCCACGCACCCGCAACAATTGGATGTCCCGCATCGGTTTGACTTGGTCGAAGCATTCGACATCGGGCTCGGTGACCCACAGGTCGGCATCCTGAACATCGCGGATTTGGGCCGCCGTCATGGAGAGCATCGTCGCCAAGATCGCCGCCTGATTTTGCATCAGGAAGACGGCCAGCGAGACGGCGACGATCATTGCGGCGAACTTGGCCCGGTCGTTCCGGAGCATTTGAAGGCCCACCCAATTCATCGGGATCCCTTCTTGCGCGGCGTGCGTGACCCGAGGGCGCGTCCGATGAACTCCAAAAATCCTCGGGCCAGAGCCCGCGTATCCAGATGGGGGTCGAAGGTGGCTCTCAAGATTAGGCCGTCGAAAGCGGCGAAGATCAGGCAGGACAAGACCAGCGGATCGGTATCGGATTCGATTGCCCCGGATCTTTGGGCGGCTTGGACGAGGGATGCCAGTCGACCCTGAAGCACCTGATAGCTTTCCCTCAAACGGGCCGCCACGACGGGATTGCGTGAGGCCTCAGCCGCTGTCTCGACCCACAAATTCAGGAGCCCCCGGTTTTCTAAATCCTGGAGCCCCAATTCCGCCAAGGCCTCCAATGCGGGTAGCAGTCCCTTCTCGATTGGCAGCCCATCTATCGCGGCCGTCCACCGGGCTTGATCCGCCTCGATGAGCGCCTCGATGAGGGCATCCTTGCTGGAAAAATACCGGTACACCGAGCCCGGACTCATGTCGGCCGCCGCGCAGATGTCCTTCATCGATGCCGCATGGAAACCGCTTCGGACGAACACTCCGCAGGCCGCCTTCAGGATGGCTTCCTGTCGTTCTGGAAAAGTCCGGTTGCGGGTGCCTGCGGATTTCATAAACGCGAGCGACTGTTCGCTCGCGTTTGTCTCGAGTCAAGTCGGAGAGGTGTGAGGTCTGTGAAAAAGCGCCGGCCGGAACGAAGCCCGGACCGGCGCTGGAATGGGTGACTCCCGCCTCAGATGCCTTCCAGCTTCAGGCGGATCAGCAAGTCGCGGGTGGCGTTGATTCCCTCGCGTTCCGGGAGTTTATCGCCTTCGTACTCGATGCCCACGAAACCGCGGTAACCGGCATCCAAGACGATTTTCATCATCTTGCGGTAGTCGGTCTCCACGCAGTTGCCGTCGTTGTCGAATTGATAGGACTTGGCGCTCACCGCCTTGGCATAGGGCATCATCTCGGCGACCCCTTTGTAGCGATCGTAAGTTTCGCCGGGACGGATGGTGAAATTGCCAAAATCGGGCAGTATGCCGCAGTTGGACTTGCCCACGAGCTTCATCACCCCGGCCAGCCATTTCCCGTTGGAGCTGAGGTGGCCGTGGTTCTCGACGATGCAATTAAGACCCAAAGGGCGGCAGACCTTGGCCAATTGGCTCAGGCCGTCGGCCGCTCGTTTCTGCTGTTCCTCGAAGGATCCCACATCTTGGGTCTCAGCGTTGACCCGGATCGAATGACAACCCAGGAACTTGGCGGCCTCGGCCCACTTGCGATGGTTTTCGACGGCCTGCTTGCGCTTGGCCGCATCCGGGTCGCCGAGGGCACCTTCGCCATCGCACATGATGAGCAGGCAGCGGACGCCTTCGCTGTCGGCCCGATCCTTGAACTCCTTCAGGTAGCCCGTGTCCTTGACCTGGTCTTTGAAGAACTGGTTGACCAGTTCAATGCCGTCCAAGTCGTGCGTTCGGCGGGCCACGATGGGGAAGTCCATGTGGGTCATCTTCTTCCCGAACAGGGCCTTGTGGTACGACCACTCAGCCAGGCTGATCTGAAAGGATCGATCTTTGTCCTTGGACGGCCACAGGGTGCACCCCGTGGCGGCCCAGGCAGCAGCCATCGAAGCCTGACCGAGAAACTGGCGACGATTCATGGCGATGGATGGCGCGGATCGATGCGGATTAGTGGGCCGGGGCCGAACCACCCGAGGTTGCCGATGCCACCGACTTCGGCGGGTGGAAGAACAGCGCCAGTGCTACCGCGGCGGCCGTGGAAGCGAAGAGCGGCACCAGGAACAAACCCTTGAAGTTCACCAGCTTGTTGGTGGTGTAGACCGATTGCATGAGCCAGGGGCAGATGGAGTTGGCGATGAGGGCGCCGATGCCCAGGATCTGGAGATTGAACAGTCCTTGGGCGCTGGAACGGATGTCCTTCGGGAAGTAGGCGTCCACGAAGATGTAGACGGTGGCGAAGAAGAACGCGTAGCAAATGCCGTGGAGCACCTGGATGAGGATGATGGCTCCGGCGCTGTCGGGCACGAAGGAGTATACGGCGAAGCGGGCGGCATGTCCGAGGATGCCGACGATCATGGTGGTGCGCCAACCGAGCTTCTTGAGGGTGGAACCCAGGATGAACATGGTGAGGATCTCGGCAATTTGACCGATGCTCATGATCGGGGTGATCCACGGGGCGGCGATGCCCACGCCGCCGTCGGCCTTGGCGGTGCCGAGGAAGGTGCCGGTCCAGTTGAAGTAGCAGTTGTGGACGAAGGAATCGACGAGGGTCACGAGCCAGAGCACCAGGACGAACGGGTGCTTGAGCAGTTGGACCGCTTGGACCCAAGCCGAGGATTGGCCGCCATTGGCACCCGCGACGACCTTCTTGGGCGGGGTGTGGGGCAGCAGGAAGCTGAAGCCGGCGAGAGCCAGCGAAGCGAGACCGGCGACGATATAGGTCCACTTGGTGGCGGCCTTGGCAGCGTCACCGGTGAGGGGGTTGCTGAAGACGGCTTCGATCCACTTCACGGCACCGACCGGGTTGGCGGCGTTGACGGCGTCCCAGTTGACGAAGATGAAGGTGAAGGGCCAGGCGGCGAGGATCCATCCGATGGTGCCGCCCATGCGGACGATACCGAACTCCTTGGAGGCGTCCTTCATGTTGGCGAAGGCGATGGAGTTGGTGATGGAGATGGTGGGCACGTACAGGAGGCAGTGCACCAGCATCAGGATGAAGAACGGGGTGAAGTCCTTGGTGAATCCGCAACCGAGGATGGCCAGGCCGCCGATCAGGTGGGAGAAGGCGAGGAATTTCTCGGCCGAGAACTTGCGGTCAGCCCACTCGTTGCTGAAGAACATGCCCACGATGGAGGCGATGGGGAAGGCGTTGAGGATCCACGACTGCTGGCTGGGTGTGAAACCCAAGCTGGGCAAGTACCCGAATATCAGGGGCAGCCAGGCTCCCCAGATGAAGAATTCGAGCACCATCATGAGGAACAATTTGAATCGGACTCCAGAGTTCATGGATTGGGTGTGAGTAATCGGCAATGATTGCAGGCCTGTGGGGTGAAGTTATGCGACCCCGTCCCGCTCCGACAAGGCAGGAGTCGCAATCGGGTCGGTCATTTCAAGCCATCGCCAAAGGGGTCGGTCCCGCATATCAACACAAAAGGTGCCACTCTTCACTATTTGCTGAGCCTTCCACGGGCTGATGGTTTTTGGGAATCGGTGGTTGGTTGGCGGTGGGGGCTCCGCGGGAGTGGTCCTGCGCTCGCAGGGAAGCTCTGGGAGGATGAGCTTTGGCGCTTTGCGCCAGAGGTGGAGGTTGTTCGCTTCCAATGCTCGCTCCGGACCTCTCCCGCTACCGCCTCGTCGGGGCGATATCGCCCAGCAAAAGGAGGGGACACACTTTTACACGAAAAGGGATACGCTTTACTATTTGCTGAGCCTTCCACGGGCTGATGGTTTTTGGGAATCGGTGGTCGGGTGGCGGTGGGGGCTTCGCGGGAGTGGTCCTGCGCTCGCAGGGAAGCTCTGGGAGGATGAGCTTTGGCGCTTTGCGCCAGAGGTGGAGGTTGTTCGCTTCCAATGCTCGCTCCGGACCTCTCCCGCTGCCGCGCCTCGCGCGGGCGATGTTGCTCGAAAGCGAGAGGAGTCCTCCCGATGGTGAGGGGCGGAAACCCTAGGGTGAGAGAAGCTTGTTCTGGGGGCACTGGAAGGTTTCAATCGGGACGTCGGTTTTTAGATTCCATGACCCCCACCCTCCGATCCCTGCGAGCATTGGCCGACCCGACCCGCCTTCGGATCGTGGCGTTGTTGGAGTCCGAGGAGTTGCCGGTCAATGAGATTCAGGAAATCACGAGTCTGGGGCAGTCGCGGGTTTCGACGCACTTGAGCCTGCTGGCGGAGACGGGCTTGGTGTTGTCGCGGCGGGATGGAAAGCGGACGTTCTACCGGCTCAATCCACAGGCGGATGTGCAAATCCGGGAGTTCACGCGTCTGGCGATGCAGGGGGCGAAGGAGTTGCCGGAGCATGAGGGGGATCAACTGAACTTGCGACGTGTGTTGGCCCGTCGTGAGGAGCAGGCCCAGGTTTATTTCAATCAGGTGGCAGGCCGGTTCGACCGCAGTTATGGACCGGGTCGGTCTTGGCAGGCGTTCGGTCATTTGCTGCTGCGCATGCTGCCGGCCATCGATGTGGCGGATTTGGGGTCTGGGGAAGGGCTGCTCGCGGAGTTGCTGGCACGCCGCTGCCGCACGGTCATCGCCGTGGACAATTCCGAGAAGATGGTTCAGTTCGGTGCCAAGAAGGCACGGCAGAATGGGCTGACCAATTTGGAGTTTCGACAGGGTGATTTGCAAAGCCCGCCCATAGAGCCTGCTTCAGTGGATTTGGTGATCCTCAGCCAAGCGCTGCACCATGCGGAAGACCCGTCGAAAGCGCTTCTGGCTGCGGCCAAGATCCTGCGCCCCGGTGGCCGGGTGATGATCCTCGACCTGGTGAAGCACCGCTTCGTGCAGGCGCGGGAACTTTACGGGGATCGGTGGCTCGGATTCGCCGAGAGCGATCTCCACCGCTGGCTGGAGTCGGCCGGCTTCTCGGGGATCGAAATCACCAAGGTGGCACGGGAAGAGCAGGAGCCCTGTCTGGAAACCCTGCTCGCGGTCGGCAACAAGTGATCGGAGGGAGACGCCTTCCTGGATGCTTCGGGAAGGTCGGATGGACGGCTCTGGGGCTTTCCCAAGGCCCAGGGCTGATCACTCCTCGTCGTCGCTGACACCTTGCATGCGCTTCATGGGGCATCCGCCGCGCAGCCAACCGTTGACGTAGGGATCCAATGCGCCGTCCATGACTCCCTGGACGTCGCTGGTTTGCACGCCGGTGCGCAGGTCTTTCACCATGCGGTACGGCTGGAAGACGTAGCTGCGAATTTGGTTGCCCCAACTCACGCTGCCCTTTTCTCCGTAGAACTTGTCCATGTCGGACTTGGCTTGATCGAGCTTCAGGGCGAAGAGCTTGGAAATCAGCATGGTCATCGCCGTGGCCTCGTTCTGGACTTGGCTGCGCTGCGCCTGAGAGGCAGCGACCAATCCTGTGGGAATGTGGGTGAGGCGGACGGCGGTTTCTACCTTGTTGACGTTCTGGCCCCCTTTGCCACCCGAGCGGAAGGTGTCGCGAAGAATTTCGCTCTTCGGGATGACGATGTCGCTCTCGGCGATGTCATCGATTTCGGCGATGACGTCCACGCTGGCGAAGCTGGTATGCCGGCGTTTGTTGGAGTCGAAGGGGGAAATGCGGACTAGCCGGTGCACGCCGCGCTCGGCCTTGCAGAAACCGTAGGCGTTGTGACCCGTCACTCGGTAGGTGACGCTTTTCAGTCCCGCCTGTTCGCCCGGCAGCGCATCGGTGGATTCGTGCTTCCAGCCGCGGCTCTCAAACCATCGCTCGTACATGCGGGAGAGCATTTGTGCCCAGTCTTGGGCCTCGGTGCCGCCGGCGCCGGCTTGAACACTGAAGATCGCACTGCGGTGGTCGTGGGGACCGGTCAGCAGGACTTCGAGTTCGTAGGAATCAATTTCCCGATCGAGCTTGGCCAATTCGGCATCCGCCTCGGTTTGAACGGCGTCTTGACCCGCTTGAGGTTCGGCCTCGCCCAGTTCGAGCAACACCAGCACATCATCGACCCGCTTGCCGAAGCTGATCAGCGGCTCAGCCTTCTTCTTCAGCGCGTTGGTCTCTTCGATGACCTTCTTGGCCGTCTCTTGATTGTTCCAGAAGGTGTCGGAAGCCATCTGCGCCTCGTACTCGGCGAGGCGCTTGGTGGCCTCAGGCAGGTCGATGAACCGTCGCAGTTGTCCGAGCTTGGACGTGATGACGTCCAGATGGGACCGGGTGACTTCGAACATAAAGGGAGAGAATAACCCGATGAGGCCCTAGGTGTCGAACCGGGATTCCGCCCGTTTCTGCGCAGAACGGCGATGGAAAGCCCCTTCAACCGGTGGCGGTCCGCGGCTCAGCGCTTGGAGACCCGCAGTCGGAAATGCACTTCTTCGGGCGTGATGAGTGTCGCGAAGAATCGCTCGAAGATCACGGGTTCGAGGTTGATGGGGCCATTGATCCAGCGCAGCGCGGCAAAGTTGGAGAAATGGAAGCGCTTGGATTCCACCACAAAGCGAGCCTTGCTGCCGTAGTTGGTGCGGTGCCCGAGCTTCCACTGCTCATAGAACTTCAACGTGCGCCCGGTGATGTCCTCGTAGTTGTCGAAGGATCGGATACCAAAGGGGATGCGGTGATCGGGTTCGGAGTAGAACTTGGTGCTGAGAAAGAAAGGGACTTTGACGGTGATGATCGCCCCGGGACGACACACCCGCCACAACTCGTTGACCACCGCGTTGAAGTTGCCCATGTGCTCCAGGATGTGGGAGGCATAGACCTCGTCGAAGTGATTGTCGGGGAAGGGCCAGGGATACTGGTTCAGGTCACAGAGTTGGTTACCCCCGTAATCCACGGAATCGAGATTCACCCAGCCCTCGCGGATATCGAGGCCGCAGCCGACATTCAGGCGACGGGAGGTGGCAGGGGACGCTGTGTTCATGAATGGGGACTGGAGGAGGTGCAGGGACTCGCCGGATCATTCACTGCAGGGGGAGCCGGTTGGGATCGGGACTTCAGGAGCAAGGCGCAGTTCCAGGACAGGAATTCCCGCACGATGGGAATGTGCAGCAGGAACCAGAATTCCGGGTAATAGCGGGGCGCCCGGCGCGTGATGGACAAGCTGGTTCGCTCTTGCAGGTGGTACAGAATGACTCCGATGGACGTCACGAACAAATTGGTGCCGGGTCGGTGAAAGCGCCCTTTGCCCAACATGTCGTAGATGGCTGGGCCCATTCGGGGACCGAGGTAATGCCAGGGCGAGAATTCGTGACCACCCCAGGGTGACAGCCAGTTGGTCCAACTCAGGTAGAAGCGGCCTCCCGGGGAGAGCAGTTGGTTGGCCCGCGACAGGAACGATTCAGGCTGGGAGAGGTGTTCCAGCACATTGGAGCAAATCACCAAGTCATAGCTTCCCAGCCGATGCAGCGAATCCTTGTCGAGGTTCACGCTGAAAAAAGGGCAGGAGCGGAATTCAGGGAGCAGGTGATTCTGCTCATCCGCGAAGGTCACAGCGCAGCCGCGTTTCAATAATTCTCCGCCGAAGACTCCATGGCCGCAGCCCAAGTCCAAGACTCGGATTCCGGGGCCGACCGGGATGCCGCCTTCCTCGATCCATGCGATCGCGTCCAGCGCCTGCATCCGGTAGAATTCCGGGTCATCGCGATGGTGGACGAAGCGCCACAGCAGTTGGGGCAGGATCATCGAAGTGCAAAAGCGTGGCTCAGGTGTCACAGAGTTTCCAGCACCGAAGGGAGGTCGCCCTGAAGGCGAGGCGGCGGCTGGCCCTGCAACGGCGATGAACCCGGGTTGGATGAATTGAACTCGCAGGCTGGCGAGCGCTGCGGGAGTGGGCTTTGATGGGGCCGGTGCAGATCCTGATCGTCTACAATTCAGCGCTGGATGCCCGGTCGGTATCCGGGGTGCAGACCTATTTCGCGGGCGTGGTGGAGCACTGGATCAACGCGGGGCATCGGGTGGATTTCCTCGTGGCCCGATCCGCTTGGCCGGTATTCCAGAGTCTTTATCCGCGCTCGCAACTCATCAGCAGCGACGATCTGTTCGATCCGAATCGTTATCTGGGGCAGACTTGGCGATACCTCCCCGCCTTTGCCTGGCGGATGCTGACCGCCCATTTCACCCGGTTGCCGGTGCAGTACGATGTGATTCTGGCGTGTGCTCAGTTCATTTATGAAGTAGGGCCCGCCCGCACTCTGGCGCGCCGATGCAAGGCCGCTTTGACGGTGAAGATTCATCACGTTTTGTCCAATCAGCGCCAGCCGGCAGGGCTCTTCGACCGGATGCATTTTCAGTCCGAACGGATGACCGCGCGTTGGTTGAACCGGGAGGCCGATGCCATTCTTTGCGGCACGGAATTGATCGCCCGAGATTTCAACACGCTGGAATCGCACCTGGGTCTCAAGCCCAGCAAGACCTTCGCCACGGGCTACGGCATCGATCTCGATCGAATTCCCTTGTCGGTCGATGGGCCCAAGGAATTCGACGCGGTGCTACTGGGGCGGGTGCATGAGCACAAAGGCGTGTTCGATGCCGTGCCGCTGTGGCAGGCGGTTCGGCAGCGACGGCCTGGCGCGCGCTTGCTGGTGATCGGGGAGGGACCACATCGAGCCGAGCTCAAGTCCCGGTTCGAGGCGGCGGGCTTAGGCGATGCGGTGCACTTTTCCGGACCCGTCTCCGAGGCAGAGAAGGTGGCCTTGGTCTCCCGGGCTCGGGTGGGGCTGAGTTTGTCCCGTGAGGAAGGGTGGGGTCTGTCGGTGAATGAATTCCTCGCCGCGGGTTTGCCCGTGGTGGCCATGGAAGTGCCGGTGTTCCGCAGCGTGTTCCCGGGTCAGTTGGACTTGGTGCCGCAGAAGGACATCGGGACGACCGTGACACGAATCCTGCACTGGCTGGACCATCCCGAGGAGGCTCGCCAGCGGGGGATGGCTGGTCGGGAGTTTGTCCAACGCTACGACCACCGCCGGGTGGCTGCCGAGGAGATCGAAATTCTGTCAGCGGCGCGTGCCTCACAGTTGGCCCGGCAGGCTGATTGACCACGACAGTTGGTCTTTTCCGGCACTGAAACCGGGCGCTGGATAGAACCGAGACTTCTTCAGCAAGAGCTTCGCGATTGAGACACAAAACCCCGACCTATTGGACAATGGGTCGGGGTTTTTTGGTGCTGATGGTTCGCCCGTCTAGGACGTCCTCGAATCAACAGATTCTCGAAATCACTGCCCGAAATTGGGCAAGCCCACCGGGGCTGAGATAGCGTCCGCGTTGTCGGGAGCCGCGTCCTTCTTGGGGTCCACCATCAGCTCCGAGCGCTTCTTGAGCAACGAGTCGATGGTCCACTTGCTGACGAGATAGGTCCAACGGCCACGCGATTGCTCGGCTGCCAGTTTTTCCTGCTGCTTCTTGAGCTTCTCGGCGAAGTCCTTGTTGAACTTCTCGGTCTCCTCTTTCTTCTCGTCCTTGGCCGGATTCCGTTGGGTGAGCAACTGGGCTTCGGTAGTGAATTGCACGGGGTAGTGATCGCCTTCCTGAGCCTTGCCGATCTTGACCGTATAATTCCAACCGCTGGAGGTGCGGATCTTCGCCTGGACCGGTTGGTCAAGACCGAGGGCGGCCGGTTGGGCGTCGACGATCACGTCATCGAAGCTGGGAGAGCTGAGCAGTGAGCTGAACACCCCGGTTTTCGCCGTGTCCACCTTCTCCTCGGCCGTGGCTCCCACCAAAGTCCATTCGGAGAACTCATTGGTGCGGGTCAGGCTGAAACTGTTGGTGGCTTCGGGATGGGTGATGGTGACGGAAACGGGTTGCTCAACCTTGAACCATTCCTTTTCGAGCCACTGATCGGGCTTGGGTTCGGCATTGGCCAAGGGTTCGTTGACCAAGGTGACCGTCTCGATCTTGTTGTCGACCATGACGTATCGGCCGATGGGCCAGGCGCCGCCCATGCCTCCGAGGCCGCCACCGCCGTCATCCTGACCGCCCTTGGTGTGCTTCTTGCCGAGCAGCACCGAGCGGGAGGTCTTGCCATCCGTGCCGAGCAGTTCCACCAGAACGCCCGGGCCTTTGTCCGGGGCGACCAGTTCAAGAATGGGCAGGCGGGAGGGGCCCACTTGAATGGGTTGGGTGGCCTTGAGATCCACCAACTTCCGGACGAGATCCTGGATGGTGCCGAAGTTGGCGGCGTAGCCACCGCGCTCCTTCACGGTCCAGTCGTTGCCGGACTTCAGGATGTTCAGTTGATTGGTGCCCTGGGTGATGCGCAATCCCGTCAGAGTGGAGGCATCGACTCCCTGCAGGAGGGCTCCTCCCAATTGCGCTGAGGATTGCCGGTAGCCGGCAGACTGCTGGTTGCGGACATAGAGGCCCGCTCCGCCCAAGGCGAGTCCGACGGCGACAAGGATGGCCAGTTGCTGGGTTTTCATTTGGCGTTCGTGCGGTTCTTACGGGCGATGGCCAGAGCGATCCCGGCGGCCGAAACCAGCAGGGGCATCGCCGCGATGTTCAACCATTTTACCCGGTTTTCGAGATTCTTGACGTCCACATCGAGGTTGCGGCGCTCCTTGCGGAGATCTTTGCGCGCCTCGACTTGCTGCTTCTTGAAGTTGGCGATGGCGTCCTGTTGATCCTTGGTCAGGATAATCTTCGAAGTGTTGCCTTCCTGCTTGATTTGAACGTCGTTCAACTTGCTCTGAAGTTGTTCGACCTTGCGGTTGAGGCCTTCGATCTTGCCCTGATACCGGGCGCGGGCCTCGGCCTCCATCTTCTGGACGACCGTGAAGGGGCGACTCACCGAAGCGCGGCCACGGGCCCCGACCAGATTCACGTCACCGGAGGCTTGCTCCACGAGGTTCTGCACCAGAGCCAAATTGCCGTTGCGCGGCATGGCCATTCCCAGCATCGGGTTGACCTCGACGGAGTAGGCGTCATTGAGGAAGTCCACGTCACCGAAGAGGTACACGACCGTGTCGGACTTGGCTTCCTTCAGGCTGCTGGCGTTGGTGGCTCCGGGTTTGCCATCCGGGAAGGCGGTCTTGAACTTGCCCGACAAACGCAGGGCCAGTGGGTAGTTCGTGCGGGACGGGGCGAAATCATCGAGGATCTTCGATCCGTTGAACTGCGAGGTCATGCCGTCCACCAGCTGTGAATCCTCGGACGATTTGAGCAGGACATCCGCGCGGAGACCGTCGGCGGGCTTGCCAGTGAATCCACCGGCAAAGGGCAGCCACAGGTTGTCACTCTGGCCGGTGACGGCATCGTCACGGTTCACGCCGTCGGCGTTGAGGAACAAGAAGGCCGGCACCGGCTGCGGGCGACCGTCACGTCCCTGGAGTTCGCGGCTGAAGGTCCGGTCGGCGACCACCTTGGAGGTGTCGAGACCAATTCCCCACTTCTCCAGAAGCTTGGGCAGGGAGGAGCCGCCACCGAGGTTCATGCCCATCGGGTTCGGATTCCGATTGTCGGTGATGCATTGAGTATCGAGGAAGGCGATTAGTTTGCCGCCGCGCAGGATGAATTGATCGATGGCGTATTGGGCCTTCTCCGAGATGTCCTTCGGGTGGACGACCATGAGCACCTGGATCTTCTCCGGGATAGAGTCGCTGTCCATCGGGACGCTTTCCACGGTGAAGTCACGCTTGAGCTCACTGAAGGTGATCCACGGCTGCTGCTGCTGGGGTTGACGCCCCATTTGCATCATCATGGGGTTCATGGCGGGCCCGCCCAACACGGGGAGCGGGCTCATCACACCGAGCACCGGCTTGTTGGTGGCGATGACCTGAGAAATCACCCGCGCGATGTCGTATTCCAGGAGCTTTTCACGCTGGGGAGACAGGAACGGAATGGCCTTGGTCTCGGGAGCGAGGCTGACGGCCATGCCGAAGTAAATCGGATCGCCGCCCATCTGGCCCAATGAAACCGGTTCAATGCCGTCGAGCTTGGCCGTGTCTTCGGCATCGGAGTCGGGCTCGGGGTCGAGGCGCTTGATGGTGATCTTGCCGCCGGAAGCCGCGCGGAACTCCTGCAGGAGGTCTTCGACGGTTTGCGAGTAATTCTTCAGCGCGCTGGGCATCCGGTTCTCGCCGCGGGAGACGTAGAGCCGCACCTCCACGTTGGAGTCGATCTTGGCGAGGATCTTGCGGGAACCCTCGGACAGGGTGTGCAGGCCGTCGGCCGTGAGGTCGAGTCGGGCCCGGACCGGGCTGAACAGCAGGTTCAGGCCGGTGATCGCGACGAAGGCCAGGCCGACGCCGGCGGTCGAGAACAGCAGTGTTTGAATCTTGGTCTGTTTCATTGCGCAGGAAGGGTCGGAGATTTCAGGCGCCGCGGAGTCCACGGAGGATCACGCTGGTACCAAAGAGGCTGAAGACGATCACGGAAGCGAAGAAAAGCAGGTCTCGGAAGTCGATCACCCCGCGCTGGAAGCTGGCGAAGTGCGGCATCACGGAGAACCCGGTGACCAGTTCCACCAATCCCGCCGGGGCCCAGCGGACCAGCAGGCTGGTGACCGGTTCCCATCCGGCGAGGATGAGGAAGAAACAAATGACCACCGACAGGATGAAGCTGATGACCTGGTTGCGAGTCATGGCCGAGGTGGCTACGGTGACGGCCAAGTAAGAACCGGCCAGAAGCAGGCTGCCGACGTAGCCGGCGAAGACCGCGCCGCCGTCCGGATGGCCGAGATAATACACGGAGCCGACCACCGGGAAGGTCAGTGCCAGAGCCAGAGCCAAGAAAGCCCAGCAGGCGAGGAACTTGCCGATGATGGCCTGGGACGCCGTGACCGGCATGGTCAGGAGCAGCTCCAGGGTGCCCACGCGGCGTTCTTCAGCCCACAGGCGCATGCCGGCGGCGGGCACCAGGAACAAGTAGAGCCACGGATGCCAGTTGAAGAAGGGGCGGGACAGCGAGGCTTCGCCCAGCTCGAAGAAACCTCCGAGCATGAAGGTGAAGAAGCCGTTGAGCAGCAAGAAGATGACGATGAACACGTAGGCGACCGGTGAAGCAAAGTAGCCGGTCAGCTCGCGTTTCAGGATCGTCCAGATGTTCCGAAGCGATTCGTTCATGGGATTGAGAATGGGGCGGTCAGTGGATTCGTTGACGCGGACTCGATGCCTCAGAGCTTGGGCCCAAGGAGGTCCGCATCAGGGGCGGTCATTCGCGAGTTTTGACGGAATCAGGGAGGGTGATGGCCCGGAAAACGTCGTCCAGACGACCTTCCTCGGTGTGCAACTCGTCGAAGTTCCATCCAGACTGGGTGGCAGTCTGGGCGATGGATTGGGCCAGATCGGACCGGGTGGACTTGTCGCGCGGGAAGACCCGGGCGGAAAGGGATCCGTCTGCGTTGTCTTGCAGGCTGACCCGTCCGGCCACGGGCAGCGCGCCCAATTTGGACTTCAGGGTTTCGCCCGAGACGTTGCGAACGCGCAGGTGGACCGATCCGGCCGACTCTGCGCGGGCCTTCAACTCGGCCGGGGTGCCGTTGGCGACGACCGTGCCGCGATCGATGATGATGGCGCGGGAACAGCAGGCCTCGACCTCCTCCAGGATGTGGGTCGAGAAGATGATGGCCTTGGTCTGGCCCATGCGCTTGATGATCTGCCGAACCTCGTGCTTCTGGTTCGGATCGAGACCGTCGGTCGGTTCGTCCAGCACCAGCACCTCGGGATCATGGAGGATGGACTGAGCGAAGCAGGTGCGGTGTCGATAGCCCTTGGAAAGGGTGTCCACGCTCTGGTGGAGCACGCCTTCCAGGAAGCACTGGCCGGCCACCTTGGCTACGGCCGCATCGATTTGAGCGCCCCGCATTCCGCGGAGTTCGGCCGTGAATCGCAGGAACCCGTTGACGGTCATGTCCGAATAGCAGGGAGCGCTTTCCGGGAGGTAGCCGATGAGTTTCTTGGCTGCGATGGGTTGGTCGGCGATGTCGTGGTCACCAATACGAACCCGCCCGGATGTGGGCGGGAAAAAGCCGGTGATCATTCGCATGGTAGTCGATTTCCCGGCGCCATTGGGCCCGAGGAAGCCGAGGATCTCGCCGCGGCGGACCGTGAAGGAAACCCCGTTCACCGCCCGCTTGGGCCCGAACTCCTTGATCAAATTTTCTACGTCAATCATTGCCAGAGTCGTGGTGTCAAAACGTCAACTAACGCCAACTGCGGTTCTAACCGATGGGGTCTGTTCCGCCAACGCCGCGAACCGGGCGAAGCGAGGACGGTGTGGTTGTCTTGGCCAACCCCCG
>JARXAF010000211.1 GCA_029865985.1 Verrucomicrobiota bacterium | reverse complement strand
TGAACGGTTGGCGGTGAATCAACTGGGGCCTGATTTCGCGCTCGTCGAATCGACTGCAAACCACCTGCCGGGCCCGGCCAATCTGTCGGTTACGGTGGACGAAGCCCTGACGGTTCGGCCAGTGTTTTTGCCCGAAGGCATTCAGTCCGGCGTTGGGCGGATCCGGCTCGCATTAAGTTGATAGCTCTGGCCCCCCCGAGGGGCTAGAATTTAGCTCCTAGGTTGCGCTGAAAAAACGCGTCGGCCGATTGTCATACAGTGTCATACGGATGGCCCCCTGCTGACTGACAAATCGCGCATTTTGCGCCTATTTTCGATGATTTGGCCTGTTCCTACAAAAACGAGGGTTCGATTCCCTTCACCCGATCCAATCTTTCCCTGAGCAAATTCGTAGTTTTTCCGGGCACTGTCCTGCGCGTGTCCTACGAAGCCGCCCGGATTCGCCCTGTTTTCTTGGGTTTTCAGACTGGGAATCCAAGCCGTGATTCAGGGGTAGGTGACCCTTCCTGACGGGTTGGCGCTTTCCCAAGTTCCTCGGCTTCCCAGTAGATAAAATGCCACTTATGGCGCCTTATAGATTTCTTCTCACGCGCCTTAAATGGCGTTTTAAATCGACAAATGAAGATAATACGCCATTTTAGGCGTTTATGAGGATTAATCCCACGATGACCGACGAAGTGCTGTTGCGGCTGGTCGGGGAGCGGCTGTCCGGTTGCCGGCTGGCGCGCAACCTCACGCAGCAACAGTTGGCGGAACAGGCGGGACTCGGCCTGCGGACGGTGCAACGGCTCGAACTGGGGGCGGCGGCGACGCAGTTGTCGGGATTCATCCGCGTGTGCCGGGTGCTCGGGCTGGTCGAGAATCTAGAGGCATTCATCCCGCAGCCAGCGGTGAGCCCAATGGCGCAACTCCAGCAGGCGGGCCGGAAGCGCCAGCGGGCGACGGGCAGGAAAGCGGCGACGGGCGGGTCCAAAAAATGGACGTGGGGTGAACAGGCATGATCGCCAAGGTTCAGCTCTGGGGCCGGACGATTGGCGCAGTGTCGCTCGACGAAGGACGCGAGGTCGCGGCATTTCAATACGACGCGGACTTCGCGCGCAGCGGGATCGAGTTGTCGCCGCTGGTCATGCCGCCGAGCGAGCGGGTGGTTGAATTTCCCGCGCTGCCCCGGAACACCTTTCACGGCTTGCCGGGGCTGCTGGCGGATTCGCTGCCGGACAAGTTCGGCAATGCGCTGATTGACGCGTGGCTGGCGACGCAAGGCCGCACACCGGAAAGTTTCAACGCGGTGGAGCGGCTCTGCTACACCGGCACGCGCGGGATGGGCGCGTTGGAATTTGCGCCGGTGATAGGGCCAAAATCGCGCAAAGCGTCGAAGATCGAAGTGGACGCGCTGGTGCGATTGGCCGGAGAGGTGTTGACGCATCGCGGCAATTTGCAGGGACACTTTAACGTGGCCGGGAAGGAGAAGGCGCTGCGCGATATCCTGAGCGTGGGCACTTCGGCGGGCGGCGCGCGGGCCAAGGCGGTGATCGCTTGGAATCGCGCGACCAACGAGGTGCGCTCGGGGCAGATCGCGGCGGGCGACGGTTTCGATTACTGGCTGCTGAAATTCGACGGCGTGGCGGGCAACAAGGACAAGGAGCTGGAAGACCCGAAAGGTTACGGCGCCATCGAGTATGCCTATCACCTGATGGCCAGGGCGGCGGGCATCACGATGAGCGAGTGTCGACTGCTGGAAGAGAACGAGCGGAGGCACTTCATGACGCGCCGCTTCGATCGTCTGGCGGGCGGGGCGAAGCTGCACATGCAGTCGCTCTGCGCACTGGCGCATTTCGATTTCAACCAGGCCGGAGCCTACAGCTACGAGCAGGCGCTGCTGACGATACGCCAGCTCAAGCTGCCGATGGCGGCGGTGGAGGAGCAGTTCCGCCGGATGGTCTTCAACGTCGTGGCGCGGAATCAGGATGACCATGTGAAGAACATCGCCTTCCTGATGAACCAGCAGGGCGAGTGGTCACTCGCGCCCGCCTTCGACGTGACTTACAGCTACAACCCATCCGGCTCGTGGACGGCCACGCATCAGATGACGCTCAACGGCAAGCGGGACGGTTTTGCTCTGGCGGATTTCGAGGCGTGCGCGAAGGCAGCGCTGATGAAACGGGGGCGGGCTGCGACCATCATCGAAGAAGTTCGGGAGGCGGTGAAGCACTGGCCGGAGTTTGCAGCGGAAGCAAAGCTCTCAGGCAAGTGGCAGAACAAGATTCAGAAAACCCACCGGCTCAGTTTCTCCAAAGCCTGAGCCTCAACGAAAAAGGGTCGGTCCTCACTATTGACACAAACTTTTTCGTGCTGACTTCCGGATCGCCTCTGGATTGCGCCGGGTCGAGCGGGTTCTGAACCTATTGGGGGGAGTTGTGTCAATAGTGAGGACCGCCCCCTATTGGTTGAGTTTCCTCGATTCCGTTGTCCTGAGCACATGGTTTCCCTAGGTTCTTCAAACCATGAAATCTCGATGGAATTTCGGCGGGTGTGGTGCTGTTTCGAGTTGGATGGGCAGTGCCTGGATTATCGCCTTCTGTGGTTTTGTCATGCAGTCCATGGCGAGTGATCCTCGGGTGCTTTGGCATTCGCAACCGGTGAAGCCCGGGCAATCGGTCTTGGTTTATGGCCATGAGCTGGCCGCCGCCCCGGTGGTCGGAGGACGGTTGGACGACGGTCCCGCCGGAATGCCCGGTGACGGAAACGGGGTGGTTCCCGACTTCAAGTCCCGGCCTCTGACGGTGATCCAGGCGAGGGAACGGGCGTTGAAAGCCATCCTCCCGGATGAAGCCCCCGGTGTTTACGCGCTGACGGTCGGGGCGGATCCGCACTCCCAGAGAATCCTGGTCAACGCCCCACAGGTTTGGTGGGGCCGGGGCGCTCAACGGCTGGAGGCCTTGCCCGGTGAGGATTTGCGGCTCTTCGGACTCGGCCTGGGTTGGCGTGGCGTCCATGAGGCTTTGGCTGGAGAACCTCCGAAAAACCTGGGGACGCGCATCGTGCTTCAGGGACCGCGAACGACCGAGTTGGTCGTTGCGGATGCGGATCTCTATTCAGCGCGCGCGCCGTTGCCTGCAGACCTGCCCGTCGGCGAATACACCGTCTGGGTGCACAATGGGTGTGGAGGTCCGGCGGCTTGGGGGCGCTGTCTGGAACCCTTGCGCGTCGGTCGGCCAGATCCCTGGCCTGCGACCGAATACAACGTCCTCCGGTTTGGTGCGCGTGGGGATGGCGTGGCCGACGACACCGATGCCGTGCAGGCCGCCTTGGACGCCGCGGGTCAGGCCGGGGGTGGGACGGTCCATTGTCCATCCGGGCAATACCGATTCAATCGACCGCTGAGGATGCCGCGCCGGACTCTATTGCGCGGGGAGAGCCGCGATAAAACCCTTCTCTACTGGAGCAACCGGCATTTCGCACGCCTTCGCGGGATCATTCATGGCGAGGCCCAATTCGGATTGGAGGATCTGACGATCTGGTATGTCGGGGCCGAGCGGGGGATCGAGAACATGGCCGAGGTGGAAGGAAAGAGCCTGTATTCCACGGCGAACCGACCCCCTTGGTGGCAGGAGGGCGATATCCGGTTGCGACGACTGTTCATCCGGTGGAGTCCGTATGGAGCGCGGCCTGGGTGGGGCCAGTTGAGCGATACCCTCGAGCTGACGCGGCAATTGAACTTTGAATCGCTCGATGCCGCGGGCAAGGGTGTGGCGATCTGGTTATGCGGCCGCGACATCCGGGTGGAGGATTGCGACGTCTATTCCGGTGGGTTCCCGCTGTTGTTGGCCTTCATGTCCGACGGCAGCCTGGTGCGCAACAACGTGCTGAGGACCGGGCGGGGCGGACTGGTGTGGGCGCAGCGCGGTCGGAAAGTGATTTGGGAGGACAACCAGATGCTGGGTTCCGACAACCTCTCGCGGGCCGGTTGGAGCACCAAGGCACATCCATATTACGACCAGGTCTATTTCCGCGGCAACACGGTCGCCTTCGCCCAGTCGGCCGATTATGAGATTGTCGGATCCGACGGGGCCTCGCCGGTTTACTACGGGGGTGTGGTGCCGGGCGGCGGAACGCAGCTGCAGCTCCAGCGCCCGGTCAAATCGTGGCCCTTTGAACCGGAGGGACATCTCGCCTTTGTGCTCGCTGGCAAGGGCAAGGGACAAGCTCGAGCCGTCGTGCGCGGAACCACCCAGAGCATCGAGTTGGATCGTCCTTGGGAGGTTCCCCTCGATGAGACGTCGCTCTTGGGCATCAATCACAGCCTGCGCCAATGGCTGATGGTTGGAAACCGGATCGCCGACGGCGATTCGATGCAAATGTACGGGCTCAACCACGAGGTGGTTTTTGCGGAAAACCGGTTGGAACGGGTGGGTGGCAGTTCCGAGGCCGCGCTGAGATTTTTGGCCTTCCAGCACACGAGCGATGGTCCGGAGGCGGCGGAGCCTTCGTTCTTCTCCCAAATGCTGGGTAACCAATTGGTGGCGCACCGGATGGATTTGAGGCGTTTTGAATCCGGGACCGCGGCCATGGAATTGAGCGGAGGCGACGTGGATTCGTTGGGCAACGTCGAGACTCCCTGTCTGATGAATGCCGCCGTTCTCCGGGGCAATCGGATCCAAGGTGGCAAGATCCTGATTTCGGTGGGGAGCCAGAAACCGTTCCGGGCCGAGGATATCCTGATCGAGGACAATGTGATTTCCGACGCGCCGGTGGGCATCGAGATTGGGGGTCGGACCGCTGGCATCATGATGCGTCGGAACTCATTGACCGCGGTTCGGGAGCCCCTGCTCGGAGAAGGTATTCGAGATGCCTGGCTGGAACCGGGGATGCGCGTTCGGAACTGGTTGAGCTCCCTCGATGGAGTGGGCGGACGTCTGGCGCACACGGCCTGGCCCGCGACCTACGCCCGCGTCACTCGCGCGGTGCAAACGGGTCCATCGGGCGACTCCGAAGCGGTTCTCGGAGAACTCCAACGATTGGTCGCGCCCCTGGTCACTCAAGCCATCCCGCCTCCGCAGCACGCGGAACTCGCTCGAGTCCTGTTCTCGGTCCAGGCGGACGTGCAGCCAGACGCATCGCTGGAACGATTGCTCGAGACCGGTGCCGGCGGTTCGAGCGAAGTGCGGGTGCGGTTTTCGAACACGGGCAGCCAGAAGCTCCAATGCCGCATCGAGCCCGTTTGGCCTCGGGGTTGGCAGGCTGGCAGTAGCGAGATTCTTGAGGCTCCGCCGGGCCAGCCGACCACGCTGCGGATGCCGGTGGTGCTGCCAGCGGGATCGCGAGGGGCCTACACCTTTCCGGCGAAAATCACGGTTCAGTCTGGGGAGTCCGTGGTGTCGTGGTTGGAATCCATCTCAGTCGGAACCGGTGCGGTTCATGAATGGCAGGTGGTTGGACCGTTCCCGGTCGACACCATGGCCGTCTCCACCCTCGTCAACACAGCGCCAGATGCCTGGAACCTGAAAGCTCCGGTGAACGTGGGGAACGTGCAGTTTCTCTGGCGGCCCATGACGAACACGGTGCGGTTGGAATGGACGGACCCCGTCTCCGGGTCCCGGGAGTCCGGGGTAGGGTGGGTGGGGGCTTATGCCCTGTGTGCAGTGGAAGCCGATGCGGACCTTTGGGCGGAGGTCACCGTGAGTTCGGGTGCTCCGGGTGGGAAATTTGAGGTCCAGTTTTATCTCGATGGCAAAGAGTTGTGGGATTTGCGGCTGGGGCGTGAAACCTGGTCCCCGAAGCGGTTGCCATTGCGGATGAACCAGGGCCGGCATTTCCTCCTCGTCGCCGCACGGGACCGACGCACGGTTCCGGACGTGTCCATTTCGATTCGTGAGCTGGGACGTTCCTCCGGAGGTCGGGTTCGCCCGGTTGCGCCCAAGACCCTTCAGTGAAGCCTTACGGAAAAGACCTGGCCTGCCAGTCTGTCTTGCGGGTGATGGAGTCCGCCCATCGGCTCCAAAATAAAATTTCTTATGACGCCAAGATCTAAACCCCCGATTTTCACTAGGGCGACAGTTGCGCTGAGGCTCGTGCTGGGATGCCTGAGTCTTCTGGCCGTTCTACCCATGGGTGTCTGGGCAGCCTCGCTGTCGTTGGACGGTGTTCATGTGGTGCCGCACCTTCAATCCCCCGCGATGCAGTATCGCAAGAAGCCCGATTTCAGCCTCGGTGCGCGGGTGGAGGTTTACCTGCGCAATACATCCACAGAAGTGGTGGTCATCCCGGCTTTAGCCGACATTCGGTTGCGCGGTCGCACTCCTGAGGAACTCCTGCAGACCGACGAGTGGGCGTGGCATGACCTGCCGTCGGCATGGGGTGGCGAACCGCTCCGCCTGCCGCCGGGGGCCCTGACTGTCTGGAGTTGGAACGGCAAGCGCGCGGAGTGGGGTACCAACACGCAGGCCGAGCTGGCAGTGGGTCTTCCCGGAATGGGCCAGGCCGATCGGATGCAGGTGCGCATCGACAACCCCGACGTGTGGCTGTCAGCCGTGACGTTTCTCGGCACGGGAACCAACGCTCAGCCGGACTCCGTGCTCTTTCATCTGGTCAATCGCACGGCTGGCCCGCTGCGACTCGAAGCCTGCCGCCTCTGGCTGCCGGAGAACAACGCCACGTGGCGTGCGCTCATTCCCCAACCGTGGCTCAGCAACCGACTGGATCGCTTCCCGACGGGCGGTCTCATCCCAGCCAAGCATCGCGGCGGAGCGCGCGTGGACACCGGTCCATTGCCGCTCACCTATGCGGCGCTGGAAGTGCGCTTGTCCGACGCTGGCGGAAAGCCGATCACCGTCTGGACCCATCAACGCATCAAACGCGAGGTGTTCGATATCAGCGGTGGTTGGGTGGTCTCGAAACTGGGCTCCAGCAACACCCTGCACTCGGAGCCGTATTTGAAAACGCTGAGCCGGATGCACATCAACGCCGGCATGCACGAGCATGTGCCCGGCTATTCGGACACGCCGCTCTTCGAAAAGTATCCGCTCAAATACATGAACCGGCTGCAACCCGTGGCACGGTATGACACCGAGTCGATGCTCCCGCGCATCCATGCCGTGGAGTTTCTGGGTGAGCCGCAGTATGGCGGCGGCAAGCCCGTTTCGCCGCAGGATTGCTGGAAGGCGTTCGCGCCCTACGCGCCGACCCGGTTGCCGACCTCGGTGACGCACAGCGAGGAACGGGTGTGGCGTTTCTACGCCGGTATATCCGACTACCCTCACTACGACGCCTACCGTGTCACCGCGCCATCGCCCGATGCCTGGGGCCATTACGATCGTTGGGGTGGCCAACGCCTCCGTTGGGGAGCGCCTCTTGAAACCATTGGCGACATGTCGCGGTCGTTGCGCGAACTGAACCGCCCCCGTCCGGTGGCTTATTGGTCTCAAGGCCCCCACCACGACTGGAGAGGCTACGGCGGACGCAAGCGCGGTTCCCCGACTCCTGATGAACTCCGTCTCCAAGCCTACCATGCCCTCGCCAGTCGCATCACGTCGCTCTACTGGTTCAACCCGAGTCTGCACTCGCTGGTGGCCTTCCCCGATTTGATCGCCCCGGTGACGCGCGTCGGCCGTGAGATCCGGATGTTGGAAGAGTATTGGCTGGAAGGCGACGCCACGAGCCACGAACGCATGTTGCGGGACGGCCAGTCGGACTGGGATTTGGATGTGGTGGCCGGACCTCGCGGGGCGCTGCTGTTTGCGCTCGACCTGGCCTACACTCCGGACCCGCAGGAACACGTCTTCAAGTTCGGCCCGCCGCGGGAGGCCACTTTCCGGTTTCCACTGCCGGCCTATCTGCGAGCGCCCGCCGAACTATTCCGCGTGGATGCCGACGGTGTCACCCAAGTGCAGCACACAGTGAGTGACGGATTCGTGGAAATCCGCGACCGCGTCAGCCGCGCGGCGATTTACGTGGCGGCGGCGAACGCGGGGGAACGCGCCCGCATCGAAATGCGGCGGCAGGTGCTCATCGCCCGAGAGAACGCCTTCGGTTTCGATCCCGCCGGCAAGCCCGCAGACCTGGCCGTGTTGCAGGAGATGGCCCGAACGGCGGAGAAGTGAAAAAGTTCG
>JARXAF010000158.1 GCA_029865985.1 Verrucomicrobiota bacterium | reverse complement strand
TTCGTACTCCTTGCCATCGACCTTCAAACGACTGAGATCCAGGCCACCGAACAAGATTTGAAGCGTCCGGGAAATGTCTTCGATGCTCACCCCCAACGCCGCGGCCCGACTGCGGTCCACCGAGAGGCGCAACTCCGGTTTGTCCACCTCGTAGCTCACTCGGATATTCTTGAGCAGCGGCTGTCCCTGGGCGTTGGTCAGTCCACCGATGCGCGCCGACAACGCCTGCACCGTCTGGTTGAGCGTGTCGAGGTCCTGGTTCTGGACCACCAGTTCGAAGGGCGAACTGTTGAAGCTGACCTCGATGGCCTTGGGCAAGTTGGCGATGGCGAAGCCGCCTTCGACCTCCGAGAAGAAGCGCTGCGCCATGCCGCCCGGTCCGTTGACGATTTCCTGGGTCGATCGTTTCCGCAGCGAGCGATCTTGAAAGCTCACGAACACGATGCCGAACGAGGCCTGTCCGGGACCACTGAAACCTGGAGCCACGATGGCGCCGTAGCTTTCCACCTCCGGGTAGCTGGCCACGATGGCCTCGGCCTTGCGGAGCTGCCGGTCGGTGAACTCACTGGTGGAACCGTTGGGAGTGAGGACGATCGCAAACATCCGGCTCTTGTCCTCCTGCGGCAGGAAATCTTTATCCAAGCCGCGATAGGCGAAGATCATCAAGGCCACCGTTCCCAAGGTCACCAGCACCGACAAAAAGCGGTGGCGCAAGGCCCAACGCAGAGAACTCAGGTAGCTGCGGGTCACAGCATCCAGGACCGCTTCGAACACCGCAAACAACCCGGTAGCCTTCTTGCCGTGGATGGGCTTGAGCACCCGCGCCGCGATCGCCGGCGACAAGGTGAGCGCGACGAAGGCCGAGATGATGACCGACACCGAGACGGCCACAGCGAACTCCACGAAGAGGCGGCCCGTGGTGCTCTTCTGGAAGGCCAACGGCGTGAAGACCGCCACCAGCGACAGGGTGATGGCGATGACCGCGAAGCTGATCTCCTCCATGGCCTTGAAGGCCGCTGGCATGGGCTTCATGCCCTCTTCGATGTGCCGGTAAATGGCCTCCAGCACCACGATGGCGTCGTCCACCACGATGCCGATGACCAGCACCAGCGCGAGCATGGTGAGGATGTTGACCGAGTAGCCCATGAGGTGGAGCACGGCGAAGGTGCCAATGATGGACACCGGGATGGCCACGGTGGGGATGACCGTCGCCCGCAAATCGCGGAGGAAGACAAAGATGATGAGCACCACCAGACCGAAGGCGATGGCCAGCGTGTCCCAGACCTCGCTGATGGCCTTCTCGACGTAAATACTGGAGTCGTAGTTGACCCACATCTTCACGCCTTCTGGCAAGGTGGGTTCGATGGCCTTCATTTCCGCGCGGATGGATTGGGCCACGTTCACCGTGTTGGCCTTGGCCTGCTTGACGATGCCCAGGAAAATGCAGGGCTTGCCCGAGGCACGCGCGATGGTGCGGTAGTCCGAGACGCCGTCCTCGGCACGCCCCACATCCTTGAGGCGCACCAAGTTGGCCCCTTCCGCTCTGAGCACCAGGTTGTTGAATTCCTCGGCCGACTTCATCTCGCCGCGGGTCTGGATGGTCATCTCGCGATCGAGGTTCTCAACGCGCCCGCTGGGCAATTCGATGTTCTGCTGCCGGAGCGCCTGCTGGACATCCAAGACCGTCACGCGCCGGGCGGCCATGCGCGCCGAATCCAGCCACAGCCGCATCGCATAACGTTTCTCGCCTCCGATGGTGATCGATGAAACACCGGTGACCCCTTGGAAACGCGGTTTGATTTGCTTCTCGGCGAGGGTGGTCATTTCCAGCGGGGAATAGCGCTCGCTGTTCAGGGCGATCCAGAGGATGGGCTGCGCATCGGAATCCTGCTTGGAGACAATGGGCTCGCGGATATCCCGGGGCAGCGCACCGCGCACGCGCGAAACCCGGTCGCGGACATCCTGGGCTGAAGAGTCGATGTCCCGGGAAAGATCGAACTCCACCGAGATGTTGCTCACCCCCTCGCGACTTTCGCTGCGCAAAGTCTTGATGCCCTCGATGTTGTTGATGGCCTCCTCAAGCCGCTCGGTCACCTCCGTCTCGACCACCTGGGCATTGGCCCCAGGGAAGACCGTCGTCACCGAGACAATCGGCGGATCGATGTCTGGCAACTCACGGACGGGCAGACGGGACAGCCCGATCAACCCGAAGAGCACCAGCACCAAATTCATCATCCAGGCCAGGATGGGGCGCTGGATAGAAATACGAGGCAGGATCATCGAGGAGACGATTGAGCCGGTTCGCGCCCAGAAACTCAACGGCGAGATGAACTCAAAAGGGGGCCCTCCTATTGACACAAAAGGGGACACAAGAACATATCATCTGCGGCAAACTTTCTGAGGCTGGCGCCCGGGGTTGGTGCCTCGGGGAGGGCTCCGCGGGATCGGTCCTGCGCGCGCAGGGAAGCTAGGGGGAGGGTGAGCTTTCGCGCTGCGCGCGAGGGGAGGGTTTGATCGCTTCCAATGCTTGCTCCGGCCCGGTCCCGCTGCCGCCCGCTGCGGGGCGGAGCTTGCAGAACACCCAATCGAAACGGCTATTTCCAGACGCGACGGAGCAGAGCCAAGAAATTGCCGTGGAAAATGGCGGCGATGTCAGCCTTCGAATAGCCGCGGCGCGCCAAGATGGGCCCCAGCTTCTGGATGTCGGCGATGGAGCCCAAATCGGCAGGCATTTGCTCAGTCCCAAACCCGCCATCGGCGTCCGTCCCGATGCCCACATGACGAATGTTCCCGGCCAATTGGCAGATGTGGTCAATGTGATTGGCGAGGTGCTCCAGGCTGAGATCAAAATCCGCCGGCTTGGAACGGAGATGCCGCCAGCCATGGACCATCATGATCGCATCGACCGCCACACCGATGACCGCATCGCGCCGGATGAGTTCGCGGATTTGATCGTCGGTGAACTGCCGGTTCCAGTCAGCCAAAGCACGGCAGTTGGAATGACTGGCCCACACAGGTCCGGAAAAACGATCCAGCGCATCCCGGAAGGATTCATCACTCAAGTGGGTCACATCGAGGATCAACCCCAGACGCTCCACCTCAGCCAGGAGTTCCCGACCATAGGCACTCAAGGGTCCCTCGTCATCCGTGCCCGCTCCACACAGGCCGGGGCCATAATGAGTCAAACCCACGGCCCGCAGACCGTAGGCGTAGGCCCGTTCCAAATGCGCAGGGGTATGAAGGGAATCAGCGCCTTCGAGGCTCAGGATGTATCCGATGGGCCTGCGGCCAACCGAAGGGCGTTGCCATTCCGCCAGATGCGACTCCAGACCGGCTTTGTCCGTGATGAAGCGTAATTCGCCCGCGGCCTCCATTTCACGATACCAGGCCAATTGCCCCTGGGTCTGCGCCCACGCTTGTGAGGCACTGCTCCAGCCCGGCATGCGGCTGAATCGATTCACCGAACGGGCGATCTGGGTTGCCACGCAAAGTCCCATGTTGCCCCGACGCATTTCCGGAAAACACACGATACCGTTGCCCCGATCGGGCTGGTCACGCTGATGCTGCTCCCGGCGACGGATGTACTCGAGCGATCGGGTGAGATCCCGGTTCCACTCCATGGCATTCATGGAGAGATCCAGATGGCAATCGAACACCAGCGGCTGGGACGACTCGGCGGAAAGTTCTGACATGGCGGACATTGCGTCACTAGCCCTAACGCGGAAGCGGCCCGGAGTCACGCAGAAGACCTGCGCAGCCTGCTTAAGCTCCCGAGCCACAGATGCCGCTCAGGATCATTTGCCCATCACTGGAGGCGGAACCGCTGGCAAGGTGAAGCGAAATGCAGCGCCTTTGCCCGGAGCCGTCTCGAGTCGCACCTCACCGCCGTGGGCCTGGATGATGTGCTTGACGATACTCAAGCCAAGACCCGTGCCTCCCTGCTCCCGCGACCGGGCTGTATCCACGCGATAGAACCGTTCGAAAACCCGCTCAGCAGCCTCGGTCGGAATACCCGGACCGTCATCGGCCACGGCCAGCTCGACCAAGTCTCCGCCCGGAAGGTCGCGCCCCTCGATGCGCACCCTGCCACCGGGGCGACCGTATTTGATGGCGTTGTCGATGAGGTTCGACAGCACCTGATCCAGGCGATCGGAGTCGGCACGCGCATGCAACCCAGCGGGCACATCGTTGATGAGCTGGACGCCGCGGTCCTCCGCCTTGCGGTGGAAATCGTCGAACACCTCCGTCACATGTCCGCGCAATGGCACCGTGTCGTAATTGATGGCCAACTGACCGGACTCCAATCGGGACAAAGTCAGGAGATCCTCAATCAGGTAGGTCAACCGGTCGCAATGACGATCGATGATGTCGAGGAACTTGGAAGCGATCGCCGGTTGCGACGCCGCACCATCCAACAAGGTCTCCACCGAACCTTTGATGAGCGAGAGCGGGGTGCGCAACTCATGGCTGACATTGGCCACGAATTCACGCCGGGTTCGCTCCAACTGACGGAGGCGCGTCGCATCGTGCAACACCATCAGCACGCCATCGGTCCGCCCCTCGGGCCCGATCAAAGCGACGGCATTGACCTGAAGCAACCGGGCTTCCGATCCACCTTCCAACTCCAATTCCTTGCCGTTGACCCGCCCCGCCTTGGCCGCCTCGGCAGCCACCGCCGAAAGATCGTTGCAACGAAAGGCCTCGAGGAGCGTACGACCCCGAACATCAGCCTCGAGATCAAAAAATCGCCGGCACGCGGTGTTGGTGAACTGCACCCTTCCGGAAGCGTCCAACAACAGCACTCCTTCGAGCATGTTCTCGAAGAGCGCCTGTTGCCGGGCGTTCTCGGCCGCCTGGGATTCAGCCCGGCTGGAGCGCTCGCGAGCGAGTTGATCACGCAGGGCTGTTGCCTCTTTGGTCACTCGGAGGCATCGCCCCCGCATGAACAAGGTAACGACCAATCCAGAGATTCCAGCACCCAGAACCGCCGCCAGTAATGGAGAAATCGACATGCTCGGGACTCAGGCCTCCATGAAGCGGTAGCCGACTCCGCGCACAGTGTCCAAGTACTGGGCCCCGGCTCCCAATTTTTCACGCAGGCGCCGCATGTGGGTATCGACGGTCCGGGTGTCGATGAGGTTGTCGTATTCCCAGACATCGCGCAGCAACGCCTCCCGGCTCTGAACACGGCCACGTCGCTGAGCCAACACGATCAAGAGCTTGAACTCGGTGGCCGTCAGATCGACCCGTTGACCCGCAACACTGACCAAATGGCGGGGAATATCGATGAGGAGATCGCCAAACTGCATCGTCTGCGGCTTTTCCTCCTCCGTCTCGCTGCGACGCTTGAGCAAATTGCGGATGCGCAAGATCAATTCGCGCGGGCTGAAAGGCTTGGTGACGTAGTCGTCGGCGCCCAACTCCAAGCCCACCACGCGGTCGATCTCCGCGGCCTTGGCAGTCACCATGATGATGGGAATGCCGCTGGTGGCCGGGTCTCGCCGCAACAGCTTGCACACTTCCAAGCCATCCACCTCGGGCAGCATGAGGTCCAGGAGGATCAGGTCGGGCAACTGTTGACGCGCCTTTTTCAGCGCAGCGTCGCCGTCATCCGCCGTCGTCACCTCGTATCCGGCGTTCTTCAAATTGAAGCCCAGAACCTCCAGCGCATCGGGTTCGTCGTCGACGACGAGTATCTTTGCCATAACTCGCACTGGTTTTAGCATCAATGCCATGGTCGCTCCGTGTCGGTCAGGTTACAAGTCCGTGACTTGACCCGATTTCAGTGACGTCTGTGATCCCATTCAACACTGAGATATTTGTACGGGTGAACCCCTGCAAACCCACTGGCTAGGGGAGGTGCTTGACCTACACAGGGTGTCGACCAAGGTGCAACCCATGTGTGGCCGGTACAGTTTGACGCGGGAATCCATGGAGGTGGAAGTCGGGACCCAACGCGTCTCACGCCGTGGAAAACCCCGTTACAATATCGCGCCCACCCAGCGCGCCCCGGTGATCCGCCGGAAGGCCGCTGGTTTGGCGGTGGACGACTTGCGCTGGGGACTCGTTCCCGAGTGGTCCCGCGATGAGGCCATCGGTTTTTCACTCATCAACGCCCGTTCCGAAACCTTGGCCGACAAACCCGCCTTCCGGACCGCCTTCCGAAGTCGGCGGTGTCTCATTGTGGCCGATGGGTTTTACGAATGGCAGGTCCTCGGCCGGTCCAAGCAACCCTGGAGATTCAGACGAACCGACCCCGACTTCCTGCTGTTCGCCGGGCTGTGGGAATCCTGGTCATCGCCCACTGAAGCTGCCCCACTCGAATCCTTCACCGTCATCACCACGGTCCCGAACTCCGTGGTTGCACCCATCCACGACCGGATGCCGGCATGCCTCGACCGGGAAGCCGCGGCGCTCTGGCTGGAACCGTCGTCCCCAGTGGAACTCCTGCAAACCCTCCTCAGGCCGAGCCCGGAGGCTGACTGGTCGGCCTACCGGGTGAACCCCATCGTGGGCCAGGCCCGCATCGACGACCCACGATGCATCGAAGCGTTCGCTGAACAACCGAGCCTGTTCTGATTCTGGCCCCAGCCGAAGAGAGGCGCAGGCCGGGTTCCAGCTCAGTCGAAAATCGGGAAGAAGGTGTTGAAGGCCTTCTCGCAGAAATACCCCGGGTCATTGAAGCGGCGATGGCGGTCGAGTGCATCGATGGCCTGCATTTGCCCATCGCTCAGCGAAAAGTCGAAGACCTGGGCATTATCGCGCAAATGATTGAAATCCTGCGCCTTCGGAATGACGGCGCATCCGCGCTGGACTCCCCATCGCAGCACCACTTGGGCCGGAGTGCGCCCCAGAGCCGCGGCGATGCCGGCCACCACGGGATCCACCAGCACCGACTCCTCCGGTCGGGCCATCCCCAAGGGCAGATAAGACGGCGCGCCCAGCGGCGAGAACGCCGTCACGGCGATTCCCTCCGACTGGCAGAAGCGCACCTGACGTTCCTGGATCAGGTACGGATGCGCTTCGAACTGATGCACCGCCGGCCGGATGGAGGCCGTGTTCAGCACTTCCCGCAGCATCGAGACGTTCAGGTTGCACACGCCGATCCGCTTCACCAGGCCGGCCCGCTGCAATTCTTCCATCGCACCCCAGGTGTCGGCATAGGGCACGGCGATGGGGTTCATGGCCGGCTTTTCGGCCGCCGGATCGAAGAACCACTCTGGCGGATAGCGCACGTCGAAGGGCACGTAAGCCAGAGCGATGGGGAAATGCACCAGGTACAAATCCAGAACATCCAAGCGCAGGTCCCGCAGCGACCGCTCGCAGGCAGCACGAACGTGCTTCGGTTCGTGGTAGGTGTTCCACAGTTTGGAGGTGACCCAGAGGTCGTCCCGGCGGCAAAGGCCTTGCTGGACAACCGAAGCCAACCCCGCGCCCACCTCGGCCTCATTGCCATAGTCGCAGGCGCAATCAAAATGCCGGTACCCGAGCCGGACCGCCTCGCGGATCACCGCCGGTGCCTGCGGCTTGGGCAGTTTCCAAGTACCCAGGCCGAGCG
>JARXAF010000098.1 GCA_029865985.1 Verrucomicrobiota bacterium | reverse complement strand
GGCAAGAGCCCCCAACGGGAACCGGGGTGGTCTTTTCTCATCATCACCAACGGCAAGCGCCCCCGGAAATTAGCCCGAGAGGTAGAATCCATCCGCGCGCTCAAGATTCCTCAGTTCGAAATACTGGTCGGCGGCGAACCGCCCACCGAGCTTCCTGAAGGTGTCGGAACGGTTCTAGCCGTCGACGCCGCCCGCAACGGACGGTTGGGCGAGATGCGCAACGCGCTGACCGCCGCCGCCCGGTTCGACCATTTTGTCGTGGTAGATGACGACTTCATTTTCCACGACGATTTCTACACCGGTCTCCAGCGCTATGGAGACGATTGGGAGGCGCTGTCTGTCCGCATTCTGAATCCAGACGGATCCCGATTCTGGGATTGGGCCACTCATGGAGGCCCGCGCGGGCATGTGTTGCTGGACTACACCGACGATGATGACCATGTGTACATCACCGGAGGTCTGATTTTGCTCAAAGCCGAGGTGGCCGACCGAGTGAAATGGGACGACGGCCGGGGATTCTACCAAGGCGAAGACCTGGATTTTTCCAGCAGGTTGAGGAAGGCCGGAATCCGTCCGTCCTTCAATCGCCACAGCTCGACCACCCACGATGACGGTCGGTATACCATGGTGATAACCCCAGCCGGGCGTCAAATGCATCGGCGATCGACGGAATCGGGCCTCCCCCTGCGCTGGTCGGCCCCATTCTTCAATCCGAGTGGTTACGCCAGCGAGGCGATCAACTTTGTCCTGCCGTTGGAGAAGAGGAGCACTCTCGGCATTCTCCATAATTCATCGATCGAATCGGCGACATTTACTCGAGGCCTTCCCGCTGCAGACCGCGAGGCGCTGTTCCGGATGCGCGACCGGTTCGGAACGCTCCGTGGCGGCATTTGCATCTCCCATGGCCCTGCAGGGTTCTTCACTCGCCTCCCCGACGCCGACTACAGCATTGGGCGCACGATGTTCGAGACTGATCGCATCTCGCCGGAGTGGGTTGCGTCCTGCAATCGGATGGATGAGGTTTGGGTGCCGTCGCAATACAATGTCGAGACCTTCGCGGCCAGTGGCGTGGAGCGCTCGAAACTGGTGGTGATTCCGGGTGCGGTGGATTCGGAGTTTTTTGATCCGGCCCGGCACACGGTCTACCCGTTGCCCAACCAGGCCCGGTTCAACTTCTTGTCCATTTTCGAGTGGTCCTCCCGCAAGGGCTGGGACGTTTTGTTGGCCGCTTATTTGCGCGAGTTCTCGGCCGACGATGACGTGTGCCTGTGGCTGCGCACCTACCTGTTCTCCAAACCCGAAGGCGATCCGACGGAGGAAATCCGCCGAAGGATCGCAGACTTCACCGCAACCCTCGGACTCGGAGACAAGAATCTGCCCCGGATCGAACTCATCGCCGATCAGGTGCCCAGCGACCAATTGCCAGGGTTGTATCTCGCTTGTGACTGCTATGTGGCGCCGAGCCGGGGAGAGGGCTGGGGACGCCCTCAGCACGAGGCGATGCTCATGGAGCGGCCGGTCATCGCGACAAACTGGAGCGCGAATACGGAATTCATGTCCGAGGAAACCAGCTATCTCCTCGACTATGAAATGGTCGAAGCCCGCGGGCTCGAGCCGGAGCTGTGGCACTACAAGGGTCACCGCTGGGCCAATCCCTCGGAGACCCACTTGCGATCGCTGATGCGCCGGGTGTTCACCCATCCAGAGGAAGCCCGCGCCAAGGGCCAGGCGGCCCGCAAACACATGGCCCGCCATTACAGCCGTGATGCGGTGGCCGATGTGGTGATCCGACGCTTGCAGACCATCGAGCGTTCGCTGGTCTCGGCCCACCTTCCGCCGGCGCCGATAGTGGATCTTCATGCGCCCGTCTCAGACGCTCCGACCACCACGATGACCCTGGCTCTCGAGGGTTCCTTCCTCGACTTGGGTTCCCTGTCGCATGTGAACCGGTCTTTGGTCCAAGGCCTCAATCAGGAGCCTCGATTCCGTGCCGTGGCGGTATCAACCAACAACAACGGTCCGGTGCCTCCGGAACTGAAGGGCTGGACTCAACGCGTCCTGCGGCGTTCCCCCTCAGAGAGCGTGATCACGTTGCGCCATGCCTGGCCACCGGACTGGCGACGCCCCGAGCACGGCGCCTGGGTGCTCATCCAGCCTTGGGAATACGGGTCCATCCCTGCGGAATGGGCCCAGCAAGCCAAGAACGTGGACGAAATCTGGTGCCCCAGCCGGTACGTCCGAAGCCTGTACCTGCAAGCCGGCATTCCGTCAGACAAGCTGAAGGTCTTGCCCAATGGCTACAATCCGGCAGTGCACCATCCGGGAGCTGCCCCCACGCCCATCGCCACCGGCAAGAAATTCAAGTTCCTCTTCGTGGGCGGAACCATCGCCCGCAAGGGAGCCGACCTGCTCCTGGAAACCTACCTGGCCACCTTCCGCCGATCCGACGATGTCTGTCTGGTCATCAAGGATTTCGGAGGCAAGTCCGCCTATCAGGGACAGACCTTGTCGGAACGGATCCGTCAGGCGCAGTCCGATCCGAATACCCCGGAAATCGTTTACCTGGATCAGGAGTTGCCCGAGCGCGAACTGGCCGGTCTTTACACGGCCTGCGACTGCCTCGTGCACCCGTACCGCGGCGAGGGCTTTGGTCTGCCGGTCCTCGAGGCCATGGGCTGCGCCCTGCCGGTGATTTGCACCGGCGGTGGGTCGACCGACGACTTCGCCACCGACGAGTTCGTGCATCGCATCCCGGCCTCGCGGGAGTACGTGGGCCATGAGGTCAGCGGCATGAAGCTTGATCACCGGGGCTGGTGGTTGAGCCCGGATGCCGATGCCTTGCGGGAATCCCTCAAGGCCGCTGTTCAAGAGGCTCCGCAATGGCGTGAGCGTGCCCTTCGTGGCGCTCAGCACGTAGCCGCCCATTGGACCTGGAAAAACGCCGCCCAGACCGCTGCCCATTTGGCGCGGGATTTGGTCGCTCGACGCCAAGCCCAGGCCGAGGCCAAGACGTCCCGTTTGGCCAACGCGAACCGCGGCATGACCTTGCCGGAGGTGTCATTCCGCGGAGATCTCCTCGCCGCCCAAAAGGCGTTCCAAGGACAGAACCCGCTCGAAGCCTGGCGACTGGGATGCAATGCCATCGAAGAACGCCCCTTCCACCCAGAAGGATGGGTCTTCTTGAGCGAAGTGGCGGCCAGCATGGGTCATCGGACTCTAGCCCGCCAGTGCGCACAAAAAGCCACCACACTGGCGCCCAACTGGAAGCCCGCCCGCAAGCGCCTCTCCAGCATTCCCGGAGGCCCCGACAAACCCACGATCGAACTGAGCGAACCGCCGCTGCGCGAGGGTTTGCCCCCGCGACTGTCGGTCTGCCTCATCGCCAAGAACGAGGAACGATTCCTCAATGGATGCCTCGAATCCATCCGAGGCCTCGCCGACCAGATCATCCTCGTGGACACCGGCTCTACCGACCGGACTGTCGAGATCGCCCGCGCCCACGGAGCTGAAGTCCACTTCCGTGCCTGGGACAACGACTTCAGCGCCGCCCGCAATGCCGCCCTGCTCCATGCCCGCGGAGACTGGATCCTCGTCCTCGATGCCGATGAAGAAGTCTCAAAGGCTCACCACTCGGCCTTGCGCGCCCTGCTGACGCAGGCCAACACACTCGCCTATCGTTTGCCTTTGGTGGATGTGGGCCGGGAAGATCAGGGAGTCAGCCAGGTGCCGCGCCTTTTCCGCAATGCGCCCCGGCAGTTCTATGTGAGCCGGATCCATGAACAGGTCTACGCCAGCCTCGAGATCAACCGGGAGACCTGGTCCATGGAAAACCGCTTCGGAGACGCTCAACTCCTCCATCACGGATACCAGACCGAGGTGGTCAAGAGCCGGAACAAGGTTCAACGGAATCTCCGTTTGTTGGAACAAGCCAACGAAGAGTACCCGAATGACGTCAATTTGCTCATGAACCTCGGGTTGGAGCTCTGGCGCTCGGGTCAGCACGGCTATGGCATTGGATATTACGAAAAATCCTACATGGCCATGCTGCAGTACCCCTACTCGCAAACACCCCAGGAGTTGCGCGAGGTACTGCTCACTCAATACGCCTCCCATTTGCTGACCCTGAAGCAAAACGAGGACGTCGTTACCATCTTCAACGATCAGGCGATCTTGCCCAAGGATCGCACCGCATCGCATTACTTCATCCAGGGTTTGGCCGAGTCGGCACTGCAGCGTTGGGAAGCCTGCGCGACAAGCCTTCAGCAATGCCTGAAGCTGAGGAATCAGCCCGCCCTCACCCCCATCCACCAAGACATTCGAGGTGGAACCCCCGGACACTGCCTGGCCCATGCCTTGCGAAAGCTCGGACGCACCACCGATGCGAACAAAGCCTATGAGCAATCGCTCCAAGATGCCCCGCTCAACGAGGCAGCGCGGGTGGAGTTCGCCGCGTTCCAGGCGGAATCGGGACAAATCATCCCCGCCCTCACGCTGCTGCATGAAGGGATTCAACTCGATCCCAACCAACCCAAGGTCTGGGAGGTAGGCTCCGCCATCGCGCTGCGTCACAAGGATTCTCACGAGTTCGCATTGGACTGGAGTGGCGAAGCCCTCAAGCACCTGCCCGACAACCCCATTCTCAAACGGCAGCGTGCGGAAACGCTCCTGCTCAATGGCCATGTCGGCGATGCGCTCCCCTTGTGGATCGAGCTCTCGAAAAACAACGACGACGCCAGCGCATCCGGCCTCATCCTGTGCCAGTTGTTTACCGGAGAACCTTTGAGCGGGCTGCCGCCAAATCGCGAACGGGCCGTGAGTCAGGATGTCATCCGACGTTACCGGCAAGCGGTCGAACTCGGGCTGGACGGTTGGATTCAAGCCTTCCACGAACGTCTCGGTGCCCTCCATCAAGTCCTTCCGTCAGCAGCGCGCCTCATTGAACAAGTGGTCGCTGCATCTGGCCCGGAACGGTGACCGTCCTACTACCCATGAAGACCCTTAATCCGAACCGCTCCTGGATCCTCGCCATTGGCCTTATTCTGGCAGGGTGTCAGACACCGAAGCCGTCGCTACCCGAGCTCGGCGCCCGATTCGAGCCCAAGAACGTGTACCGGGCCGTCGATGCGTTGCCGGGAAACCTGCAGCGGGTTGTCCTGATGCCAGTCACCCTTTCGACGCCAGACCTCGCCACCTTGGACCACCGGAACCAACTGGCCAAGATCCTGGAAGAGGAATTGAGAAAGACCCACCGCTTTGAGGTCATCAAGGCCACTCCAGAAGAATTGCGTCGTGGCTTTGGCAAGGATGCCTTTTCAGCCGGGGAGCCCCTGCCCGCCGACCTCCTGACCCGCATCCAGTCGGCCCACTCGGCCGACGGGGTGATCTTTGCTCAATTGGCCAGTTACCGCCCCTTCCCTCCGGTGGCCATCGGATGGGAACTCCGCTTGGTGACTGCTGATCAGGGGGGCACGCTGTGGTCCATTGATGAAACCTTCGACGCCTCCCAAGCCGAGGTCGCTCGTTCGGCCCGGGACTATTTCCGCGGGCACCACACCGGAGCATCGGAACTGGCAGACCCTCAGTCTGATCTCCGTTCTCCTTCCCGATTTTGCCGATATACGGCCCAAACAGTCTGGCAAACTCTACCCAAGCGATGATTCCTCAAGTTTTTCCGCCACGCTCCGATGTCCTCAGTGCGGCTGGTACTTGGGGGATAACAAGAACCGTCCGCGCCTGCCTAGAAAGTGAGAAAAAATGGACATCCAACGTACAGGCACCCTCGACTCCACGTCGAAGGTACATCGCAACACCTCTCGCAGGGACACCACCGCTCCGGCGGTCGATGAGCAGGACTTCTCCCAGGCAGACTCTCTCCGAGGCGCTCTGGATCAACTGGCCGGTGCTCGACCAGAAAAGGTTCAACTAGCCAGAGAACTGGCATCCAGTGTCGATTACCCGCCCGCCAAGACCATCCGCCAAATCTCCACTCTGCTCGCAGTCAAAATACAGGGGCCAATGGCCTGGTAAACTGCGGCAACACGGATCGCAATTTTGATCGTCGTTCTGATCACTCAACCTTTTTAGCCCGCCCATGAGATACAACCCCAACCCGTGGCAATCCTATCGTCAGGCCGCCACCAAGACCGCGACCCCGGGACAACTGGTCTTGATGCTGTTTGATGGAGCACTGCGCTTCTTGGACCGGGCACTGATCGGCTTCGATCTCGACGATCCTTTGGAATCCAACCTCGCGATCAACAACAACATCCTCAAGGCCCAGGACATCATCCGGGAATTGAATGCGTCGTTGAACATGGAGTTGGGCGGCGAGTTCTCGGCCACGATGCGGCGGCTGTACAACTACTACGATTCACAACTCAGCAAGAGCAACCTCCAGAAAGACCCTACCGGGGTTCAACTGGTCATTCGACTGCTGACCGAGATCCGGAACGCCTGGTCGGAGATGCTGTCTGGCCGATCCACCAGCCAGGTGGATCAACACGCAGATTTGCAATTGCAGGCTGCCTGAACCAGACCGCCACCTCGTGGCTATTCCACAAGAAAAGCCTTCCACAACAAAAGCCCTCCCGTGAGCGCCCATCACGACCTGTTCAAGACTTACGATGAATGGCGGGATTGGACCGTTCTCGAGGGCGATGCCATCCGCAGTTCCGACTGGCCCAAAGTGAATTCTTGCCAACGGGCCAAGCTGGAATTGCAGGGAAGGATCATCCGATACACTGAAGCCGCCCGGGCTGAAGTGTCCCGTTCCGGAGTGAGTTGGTCGGAGATTGAAAAGCGCCTTCGCAGCGAGGTGGCCTCACTCATCGATCTCGAGAATAAAAACGGCGAAACACTCGCTCAAGTCCGATGCCGGGCCATGGCGGAGGAGGCGGAACTGGATCGTTCCAGTCGCCAACTCCGCCAAGTCCGCTCGTACGCTCCAGTGGCCCGCTCGGCCTGGAGTTCGTATTCCTAGACCGTCAGGCCTTCGCCCGACGTTTGAGCAATTGGCCAACACATCACGGGCCATCCTTCACGGCCAGCCCCCAACCCCGACCCTCCCCACCCTGCCCGGATTTTCACAGGGACGCTCGAGGCTTCAATTCAGGGCACCGGCTTTACAACACGTCGGCGGTTTTGAGAGCTTCCACGACACATGTCGAAACCGCTGCTGATCGCCGGGCGCTCATTTGATTCCCGATTGTTTCTGGGAACGGGAAAGTTCCCGTCGCCGGAGTCCATGCGTGACGCTCTGGAGTCCAGCGGAACCCAAATGGTGACGGTCGCTTTGCGACGCGCGGATCTCAGCGGCAAGAAGGATCCCTTCGCCAACATCCTCGAGTTCATCGATCCGAAGCGCTACCTCATCCTGCCCAACACCAGCGGGGCCATGAACGCTGCGGAAGCGGTTCGTTTGGCCCGTTTGGCGGCGGCGGCCGGTCTGCCCAAATGGATCAAACTCGAGATCCACCCCGATCCCCGATACCTGCTGCCGGATCCGGTGGAGACCTTCGAAGCGGCCAAGCAACTCGTGGCCGAAGGATTCGTGGTGCTGCCTTACATCAACGCCGACCCCGTTCTGGCCAAGCGTTTGCAAGAGATCGGCACCGCTACGGTCATGCCCTTGGGATCACCCATCGGTTCGCATCGAGGCCTCCAGACCCGCGATCAACTGCGGATCATCATCGAGCAGGCAACCGTGCCCATCGTCGTGGACGCCGGCATCGGAGCACCCAGCCATGCCGCCGAAGCCATGGAACTGGGCGCTGACGCGGTGCTGGTGAACACCGCTATCGCGGTCGCCTCGAATCCTTCGCGCATGGCCATCGCCTTCCGTGATGCGGTCAACGCCGGACGGACGGCCTACGAGTTGGGCCTTGGAGAGGCCATTGATCAAGCCAGTCCGACGAGCCCGCTGACGGCCTTCCTCAACTAATCCGGCCATGGCCGCACCGACCGCACCGCAGTCTCCCTCTGCTGCGCCGCCGGAGTCCGCTCCGGGCGAATCCGGCCCTTTCGAACCACTGGCACCGTCGCTGCGGCTGGCCCATTGGTCGTCCCGTCTGGCAGCACTCAATGATCCGCAAGTTCGCCTGGCCCAATTGGTCGAAACCGCACGGCTGCTGCCGCCTCTCCCGTCGATCGACCGTCAGGAAGCTCATCGAGTTCCGGGCTGCGTCGTGCGCACCTGGTGGATAGCGGAATGGCGCGAGGGTCGATGCTGGTTCCGGACCGATTCGGACGCCATGACCCTCAAGTGCCTCGCCGGCGCGATCGCCGAATTGGCTTCCGGCGGCACTCCCGACGAGATTGCTGCACTGGATTTCAGTCCCTTTGAGTCGTTGGGACTGCTGAAACAACTGGCCGAAAACCGACAAAAAACGATCCGAAACCTGATGAATTCGGTCCACGAGTTCGCTCGTCGATCTGCTCTCGGTCACCATTGAGTCGTTCCCAGAGGTCATGCCCGACACCCACCCACCCACCACGCCACCGGCGATCCGTCCGGTGGCCGCGGTGCGCCTTATCGTGGGTTTCCTGGGCAAGAGACCCGGCTGGACGGCGCTGTCCATCGGGCTCCTGCTGCTCAATATCGGCATCGAGTTGTCGCTGCCCCAGTTCCTGGGTTCCACCATCACAGCGCTGGGCACCCCATCGACCCAGCAGTCCCTCGGGACCATGGTCGGGGTTTTTGTCGGACTCGTCGTGCTCCGGGCCGTCGTGGGCCTGGTTCTCGGCCCCATCCGCAACCGGACCGCCCAAACGACCCTGGGCGATATTCGCGCCGCCGTGTACGACTCGCTCCAACGGCGCTCCTTCGCCTGGCATGACAACGCCCGCACCGGCGAACTCATCTCCCGCGCCGGCACCGATGTCGGCCGCCTGCAAGACCTCCTCTTCGTGTGCCTGCTCTTCGGTGTGGATGTCGCCGTCGGGCTCATCGGCACCCTGTCGCTCATCTTTGTCACCAGCACGCGCCTCGGCCTGATGACTCTGGTGGCCCTGGTTCCCACAGTGGCTACCATGGCCTGGTTTGCCGCCCAATTGCAGCCGCGGTGGCGGCGTGTCCACGAGCGGCACGGAGCCATGAGCACGGTCATCCAGGAGAACATCGCCGGAGTTCGGGTGGTGAAGGCCTTTGCCAGGGAATCGGCCGAAATCACCAAATTCCGCGCGCGTCGGGCCGAATTTCTCAAGGAACTGGCCGAGGCGGTGAACTACTGGGCCGCCCGTGTTCCCTTCGCTCAATTCCTCTTCGGCTTGGCCGTACCCCTGACCTTGTGGATGGGGGGCAGCGAGGTGCTGGACGGATCCATCTCGCTCGGAGATCTGGCGAAGGTGCTGGTTTATCAAATGGCTCTGGGGGGACGGATCGGCGTGATCGGCCAAATCACCAACATCCTCCAGAACTCCAGCTCCGCCGCACAGCGGGTGAGTGAATTGCTCGACGATCCGGCTCCGCAGCACCCACACCGCTCGACCGGACGGATTTCCACCGTTGAAGGATCCATCGTGTTCGACGCGGTCGACTTCCGGTACTCCTCGGAACCTTCCCTCCGAGTGCTGGATGAATCGAAGCCGCCGACCGAGAAGCGTCCCGCCACTGCCACCCCATCCCGCACTCAGGCCCTGGAATCGGCGTCCTTCAGCGTTGCCGCGGGAGCCCGAGTCGCCGTGGTGGGACCGACCGGTTCGGGCAAATCCACCCTTCTGGCGCTCATCGCCCGATTCTACGAGCCGGCCCAAGGGCGCATCCTGCTAGACGGCACCGACCTCCGGGACTGGGACCGCGACACCCTGCGCCGAAACATCGGTATGGTTTTTCAAGAGACCTTTCTCTTCAGCGCGACCCTCGCTGAAAACATCGCCCTCGGACGCCCCACGGCTTCCCGAGACGAGATTGAGGCGGCCGCGCGGGCGGCACGGGCCGACGGATTCATCCGAGAGTTGGCCGACGGCTACGACACCGTCATCGGCGAACGAGGCATCTCCCTCAGCGGCGGACAACGCCAGCGTATTGCCATCGCCCGCGCCTTGCTCATTCAACCTCGGATCGTATTGCTCGACGATGCCACCAGCGCCGTCGACCCCACCACCGAACAAGAGATTCGCGAGGCAATGCGCGAACTGTGCAACGGCCGAACCACATTCCTGGTGGCCCACCGGGCGGCGACCATTCGCTCCGCCGATCAAATCCTCGTTCTCCAAGAAGGTCGACTGGTGGCCCAAGGGCAGCACGAGTCGCTCCTGAGTGATTGCCCATTGTATCAGGAGTTGTTCGCAAACCGGGAAGCCGACAACCCCGCGGACGATAACCCCGTGCACTGATGGCCACCCACGACGACATCGCCCTCGACGAGGAGTTCGCCCAGAGCAGCTTGCGCGGTTCCTTGCTGCGCCGGCTCTTCGCCTACACTCGCCCGTATCGCCGGGCATTGTACACTAACCTAGCGCTCACCCTTCTGGCCACCGCATCGGCCTTGGTCGGGCCCCGGCTCATCCAGCACGGCATCGACCATGCCCTGTTTCCGATGCTCGGAAGCGGCAGCACGGCTGTGGCGGCGAACACCACGGCGGCGGCACGGGAAATCCTCGCCTTGAGCGTGCTCTACCTCCTCAACCTGCTGCTGGGATGGGGGCTGACCATCATTCAAGTCCGGACTTCCATTGAAACCGGTCAGGGAGCGATGAACGACCTGCGCCTGGCCGTCTTCGAGCACATCCAACGCCTGTCTCTCAACTACTTCGACCGCACCCACCAAGGGCGCATCATCGCGCGGGCCGACTCCGATGTGGATTCGTTGGACCGCGTCCTGACCTGGGGTGCCGGTCAGGCCCTGTCCAGTCTGGTGACCCTCATTGGCGTCGTGGTGCTGATGGTGCAATACGATCTCCGCCTGAGCTTGGCCGTGTGCTCAGTGCTTCCGCTGCTGGCTTGGATCACCCACTGGTTCCACCGTCGCGGGCGCGAGGCCTACCGAAGCCTGCGCGGCACCCAATCCCGCCTCATCGCCGCCATGGCCGAGAACATCTCGGGCGTCCGCGTGGTTCAGGCGTTCGTGCGCGAAGCCGAGAACCTGCGCCGATTCCAAGGCCTGCACGCCGACTTCACGGAACGCTGGGTGGCCTCGGCGCGCGTCTTCCACACCTACATGCCGGCCGTCGGGTTGCTGTCGGGCTTGGCCACCGCCATCGTCCTCGGCTACGGCGGATGGCGGGTACAACAAGGAGGACTCACCGTCGGAGCGCTCGCCGCCTATGTCCTTTATCTGGGCATGTTTTTCGGCCCCATCCAGACCATGGGGGACCTCTACAACGCCGTGCTATCGGCCGCCGCCAGCGCCGAGCGCATCTTCGCCCTGCTCGACACCGAGCCCCAGGTGAAGGACGCCACGGCCGCCACCGATTTGCCGACACTGCGGGGCGACGTTGAGTTCGAGGGTGTTTCCTTCCGCTACGACACCACGCCCGCCGACCGGTGGATCCTCGAAGACATTCATTTCTCAGTTGCCGCGGGATCTACCGTGGCCCTCGTCGGCCACACCGGCTCCGGCAAGACCAGCATCATCAGCCTCCTGGCCCGTTTCTACGAACCCCAGGCAGGCCAAATACGCGTCGACGGTCTTCCCATTGCCTCCCACACCCTCGCCTCCCTCCACCGCCAACTGGGCATGGTCACCCAGGAAAACTTCCTCTTCACCGGCACCGTGATGGACAACCTCAAGTTCGGACGCCCTGAGGCCACCGACGCCGAGGTCCATGACGCCGCCAAAGCCCTGGGAACGCACACCATCATCGAACGTCTCCCCGCCGGCTACGCCACCGAAGTCCGCGAACGCGGTGGAAACTTCAGCGCCGGAGAACGGCAACTCATCACCATCACCCGCGCCATGGTCGCCGCACCGCGCATCCTCATCTTCGACGAAGCGACCAGCGCCGTGGACCCTCAGACCGAACGCCTCATCCAAGAGGCCCTGCGAACCCTTTTCCAGCGCCGCACGAGCCTCGTCATCGCACACCGCCTCAGCACCGTCCGCAACGCCGACCTCCTCCTCGTCCTCGACCACGGCCGCATCATCGAACGCGGCACCCACGACAGCCTCCTCGCCCAAAACGGCATCTACGCCCGCATGCACGCCGAATTCGTCCGCGGCTAATCCCATTCGCCCCCAACCGCCACACCAAGCAGGCACACAGCGGCAGCGGGACCGGGCCGGAGCAAGCACTGGAAGCGATCAAACCTCCCCTCGCGCACAGCGCGAAAGCCTATCCTTCCCCGAGCTTCCCTGCGCGCGCAGGACCGGTCCCGCGGAGCACGACCCAACAACGCACCGAAAAACCGCCCCATTGTGGAGCCTGTCCCCAATCCAACTCAGGATTCACCCTTTGCGAGCCTGTCCCTAAACTCTCCGAACCACCCGACAACATCGAAGCGGCAGCGGGACCGGGCCGGAGCAAGCACTGGAAGCGATCAAACCTCCCCTCGCGCACAGCGCGAAAGCCTATCCTTCCCCGAGCTTCCCTGCGCGCGCAGGACCGGTCTCGCGGAGCACGACCCAACAACGCACCGAAAAACCGCCCCCATTCGGAGCCTGTCCCCAATGAGAATGAGTGAAAGAGTGGCCCCTTTTGTGTAAATGTGTGGGACCGACCCCGCGGGGATTGGGGCCTTTCTGCGGGGCGCTGACAACTGCGCCCTTGAATCCTCGGGTTTTGAGCCGAAACTCTGTTCCTCTTACTTATGGCACACGTAAAGTTGCACATTCCTGGACCCGTTGAGGTGAGCGCCAAGACCTTTCAAGCCATGACCCAGCCCATGATCGGGCACCGCGGTCAGGGCTTCAAAGACCTCTACGGCCGCATCCAGCCGCAGCTTCAAACCCTGCTGTCCACTCAACAGCGCGTCTACCTCTCCACCTCCAGCGCCTGGGGCGTCATGGAGGGTGCACTGACCAACCTCTGCACCAAAAAGGTCCTCAACTGCATGTGCGGAGCCTTCTCCGACAAGTGGTTCGACGTCGCCAAGAAGCTCGGCAAAGACGCCGAAGCTCTCCAAGTCCCCTGGGGCTCCCCCATTCGCGCCGAACAAATCGACGCCCGCCTCGCCACCGGCCAATTCGACGCCCTCACCCTCATCCACAACGAAACCAGCACCGGCACCATGAGCCCACTGGATGAGATCGCCGCCCTCAAGAAGAAGTACCCCGACGTGATGTTCATCGTCGACGCCGTCAGCTCCCTGACCGCCTTGCCGCACCGCTTCGACGACCTCGGCATCGACATCCTCCTGGCCGGCACCCAGAAAGCCTTCGCCCTACCCCCCGGCCTCGCCGTCTTCGTCGCCTCCCCGGCCGCGCTCGCCAAGGCCGCCACCATCAAGACCCGTGGCTACTACTTCGACCTCCTCGAGTTCGAGAAGAACGCGCTCGAGAACATGACCCCCAGCACCCCGGCCATCTCGCTCGTCTACGCGTTGGAGTCCAAGCTGGGAGACTTCTTCGCCGAAGGCCTGGAGACTCGCTATGCCCGGCACACCCAGACCAACCAAATGCTCAAGGATTGGGCCACCCGTCAGGGATTCACCCTATTCCCGGAAGCCGGGTTCGAATCCAAGACCCTAGTCTGCGTGAACAACGGCGCCAAACCTGGCGGGCGCGTCATCGACGTGGCCACCTTCCAGAAGCGCATCAAAGACCGCGGCATCCTCATCGACGGCGGCTACGGCAAGATCAAGGGCACCACCTTCCGCATTTCCAACATGGGCGACGAGACCCCGGAGACCATCGGCGCCTTGATCGAAATCCTCGACACCGCCATCGCCGGACTTTGAGCCGCACAACGGCCCGACTGCCCCAGTGCAACCGCACGACAACCCAGGGCAAGTCTCCGACAATGCGGTTTCTTGCCGCTCCCCAGAGGGGGCAGTAAATTCAATACCGATGTCCGAGGCTTGCACCGTCCCCCATTGCGCTCCCGATCGCTGCGCGACTCCGGCGGTGTGCCCATTGAACCGCGTGCGTGCCGGCACCACGGTCGTCGTCAAGCAACTGACCGCCTCGCCCGACATGAATCGGCGGCTGCGCGAGATGGGATTCGGCGAAGAACAGCGCATCAAAGTGCTGAGTCTGGCCAACAATCTCCTCTGTCAGGTTTGCAATGCGCGACTCGGGTTGAGCGAACGCCTGGCCGAGACCATCCTGGTTCAGCCCTTGAGCTATCCCCTGAGTCCGATGCCTCCTGTGCGACTGGCGGCCTGATCCCCTGGCGGCCTGATCTCGAAATCCTCCCTGGCGGATTCAAGTGCGGTTCTCCGTGGCAGGCCAAGGCTTCATCGCAGCCTCGCCGCAGCAGCAATCCACCGACAATCGGCAACAAGTTCCCGACAACCCCCCTCCTTGCCCTCAGGGAGGTTCCATCCCTAGCCTCCCTATCACGATGCGCCCACTGTCCACAATGACTCCCGGCGAACGGGCGGTGGTCGCCCGAATCGACATTCCGCCGGAACAGCGCGGCCGCCTGATGGAGATGGGACTGCTTCCCGGCACTCCAGTGGAACTGGTGCGCTTTGCTCCGCTCGGGGATCCCGTCGAAATCAAGCTGCGGAACTACCACCTCTCCCTCCGCAAATTGGAGGCCGAGAAAATCTTCGTCCGCTGAACCGATGAAGACCTTCACCGTCGTCCTCACCGGCAACCCGAACTGCGGCAAGACCACGCTGTTCAACGCATTGACCGGCCTCCGCGCTCGCGTCGGCAACTACGCCGGGGTCACGGTGGAGCGCAAAGAAGGCGCCCTCACCGGAGCCGACGCCCTCCATCCGGTCACCATTCTGGATCTCCCGGGAACCTATTCCCTGAGTCCGCAGTCCCCCGACGAGCAAATCGCCCGCGACATCTTGTTCCAACGCGTGGCCGACGTGCCCGCGCCGGATTTGGTCGTGATCGTCGCCGATGCCTCCAACCTCCAGCGCAACCTCTACTTCGCGACCCAAGTCATCGAACTGGGACACCCGACGTTGTTGGTTCTCAACATGATCGACGTGGCCCGCGATCAAGGGCACGAGATCGATACCGAAGCCCTGTCCAAGGCGCTGGGTGTTCCGGTGATTCCCATGGTGGCCAGCGAAGGCGAAGGACTGGACGTGCTCCGCCAAACCCTTCGGGGTCAGGCCAAGACACCGGGAACCCGCCACGTCATTCCCCGGGAGTTCAACGAACTGCCCGAAGGCTTCGGTCGCGAAGCCCAAGCCATCGAGACCGCCCTCGAGGGCCACTTTCCCCATCGATCCCGTCTGGCCGCCGCCGAGGCACTGCTCCTCCTGAGCGATGAACGAGCGCTCAGTACCGACGGAAGCACAGGCGGTCCGCGCTATCCCGAGACCCTGATCCAGCAAGTCCAATCGGCTCGCCAACGCCTCGAAGCGGCCGGTGTGGACTGGCGCAGCGCCGCCATCGAAGCCCGCTACGCCCGACTCTTTGCCATCGAGCAGCACGTCACCCGCGAGACGGCCCCGCCGGGCGAACTCCTCTCCGACCGGATCGACCGCGTCGTAACCCACAGGGTTTGGGGGTTGCTCATCTTCGTGGCGGTGATGGCCTTGATGTTCCAGTCCATCTTCTGGCTGGCGCAGTACCCCATGGACGGCATTGAGGCGGCTGTCGATGCCTTGGCCCAATGGGTCGGCTCGAGCATGCCCCCGGGCGATCTCAACGACCTGATCACGCGCGGGGCCATCTCCGGCGTGGGGTCGGTGGTGATTTTCCTGCCTCAAATCTGCCTGCTCTTCCTCTTCATCGGCCTGTTGGAGGACACGGGCTACATGTCCCGGGCCGCCTTCTTGATGGACCGCCTGATGAGCCGGGTCGGACTGCACGGCAAGAGCTTCATCCCCATGCTCTCGTCGTTCGCCTGTGCCATTCCGGGCATCATGGCCACCCGGACCATTGAGACCCGCCAGGATCGCTTGGCCACGATCTTGGTGGCGCCGCTCATGAGCTGTTCAGCCCGCCTGCCGGTGTACACGGTGCTCATCGCCGCCTGCATCCCGCAGCGCAACGGCTGGCCCGGACTCACCTTGCTGATGATGTACCTGCTCGGTATCGCCGGAGCCCTCGGCATGGCCTGGATCTTCAAGAAGACCCTCCTTCGCGGCGAACCGCCCATGCTCATCCTCGAATTGCCGCCCTACAAACGCCCCATGCTCGGCGCGGTGCTGCGGCAAATGTGGGACCGCTCCAAGCTCTTCCTGCGCCGGGCCGGCACGGTGATCCTGGGCATCAATATCCTCCTGTGGTTTCTGGCCACCTACCCCCGCTCCAGCGAAGTCGAAGAACAATTCATCCAGCGCCGGGCCCAGTGGAAACAATCGGTCTCCAACCCACCCACCCCTGCGGAAACCGAGACCGGGCTGCAACTGGACCACGAAGAAGCCGGCGAGAAACTGCGGCAGTCCTTCGCCGGTCGGTTGGGCCGGGCCATCGAGCCCACCCTCAAGCCGTTGGGTTTCGATTGGAAGATCGGCATCGGCATCGTCACTTCCTTCGCTGCCCGCGAAGTCTTTGTGAGCACCTTGTCCGTGGTCTACAACGTCGGGGGTGATGGCGAGAACACGGCCAGCCTGGCCGAGGTGATGAAGTCCGAGCGCCGCGCCGATGGTCGCGCCATGTACACGCCCCTGACCGGCATCACCCTGATGGTCTTCTACGTCTTCGCCATGCAGTGCGTGAGCACCGTGGCTGTGGTGCGCCGCGAGACCAACTCCTGGAAATGGCCGATCTTCCAAACCGTGTACATGACCTCGCTGGCCTGGATCTTGGCCTTCCTGACCTACCAGATCGGAACACGCCTGGGATTCTGATCCCGGGATCGTTCCAGATTAGACCCACCCGGCACGCAGGGCCGCCAGCGCCCGGGCCCGATGACTGAGTTGGTTCTTCACCTCCGCGCCCAGTTCAGCAAACGGCCGATCCCATCCCTGAGGCACAAAGAGCGGGTCGTAACCAAAGCCTCCAGCGCCCGAGGGCTGAGCCAGCAGTCGACCTTCACACACTCCGTCGAAATCGCGGGTGCCAGCCGCCATGGCCGCGGCATCCAAGCCAGCCAGCACCGGAGTGAGGGCCAAGGCGCAACGGAAGCGGGCGGTCCGGCGTTTCGGAACGATCCCGTCCATCAAGAGCAGGAGTTTGGCATTGTTTTCAGAATCGGGCGAGTTGCCGGGGCGACCTGAGTCCAGCGCAGCGAATCGGGCGGAGTGAACTCCGGGCGCTCCGTTCAAGGCATCGACTTCCAAGCCTGAATCATCCGCCAACACCCACTGCACCCCCATATTGCAAACGTCGATCGCCAAATACGTCGCCCAAGTGAGCGCCTTGATGCGGGCATTCTCCCGGAAGGTGCTGCCATTTTCCTCGGGCTCCAACCGGACTGGGGCATCTTGCTGGCATAGGAATATCCGCCCCGGCCCACCCAACACCGCCCGGATTTCCTCCACCTTGTGGGCATTGCCCGTCGCGATGAACACCGTCGTCATGGACCCTATTGAAGCCCGAAATCGCCCCCGGGTCGCGTCCGAAACGCCGAAACCTGCTCCCTCATCCGGATCAGCGACCTTGGGCCAAGGCGCGACTCGAACCGCTATCTCGAAGCAACAATCCGTTGGCTTGGGCAACCCTCATAACCTCCTCCAGCGAATGATCTTGAACCAAGCCCAACATTTTCGAGAGCTGTTCATGGTCTTGCCAAGTGTCGAGGCGGAATCTCCACTCGGATTGATCGGAGGCCTGAACGACATCGATCACGCGATCGTCACCGAGATCTCCCCGACGCAAGAGGAGAGTCGGGTCGAAGACATCAGAATATTTGGACACCGCCAGATAAGCATCTAAAAGGCGCTCCACCCCAGTGATTTCGACTTCCATGCCCACCGGGTAGGTCCGCCGCCGTCGATTACCAAAATAGCAGGTCGGTTCCCCACGCCGTAAATATTCGTTCCTCACCCGTACCAACAGCATCGGATCGATGAGCGGACAGTCCGATCGAAGGATCATCACACCCCGGAAGCGCTGCCTCCGCGCAGCCCGCATGCAGTTGCCGAGAGCGTCATCACGGTCCCCAACATAAACCGGTACACCCAGATTCAGGCAAATTTGTTCAACCAACCGATCCTCCCACAGCTCGGTGATCACCACCACACAGTTGGAGCGATCAAAGGCGACCATCACCCGATCCAATTGATGCTCCAAGTAACTCTTACCGCAGACTTTCTCGGCCAAAAGCCCGGGAAAAGTGCCGGCAGTCATGGAGGCCTCAATGACAACTCCGACCGGTTCCAGACGTGACCGAACGACGCTGTTTCGCAACCAACTGGGGATGGCCTTTTTCGTCCATTTTCTCGCTGAGTCTGCAGGATTCAATGGGTGTCTCTGGGATGGTAGTCCGACCGGAAACACGCTCCGAGAGCGTCCGAGACAGGTCCTCTGGAAAGGCTCAAGCAAAACAAACCGGCAGTTTCGTTGGAGCCGCCAGATCCATCCGATGAACGGGTTTCAGTAGAATTTTTTGCTCTGATACGGCGGTTTTTTGAGGTTGCAAAGTAAAAAACGATCTCATAATACATTTTTTACGAACCAATAGATCGTATTAAACGGTTTATAGGAGTTTATACACGATCTATTAAGTCGTGTTTCTATTCAAACCTGATGGCTTAGATTTCGGGGATGCTGTCAATTCTCGTTCGATTTGGAAAACGCGTGCGATCGCTGCGACGCGCCCAGAATCTGACACAAGAGCAATTGGCGAGGGCAGCAGACCTGAGTACCAGAACCATTCAGAAAATCGAAGCCGGGCAGATGAACATCTTGCTGACCACGGTGGACCGGATTCAGACGGCTCTGGGTTGCAAAGGCGGAGACCTCTTCGACGACAGCCCGATCATGATCATGGAGGATTCGCCCCACCGGCCGAAGGGAAACCAGTCGTCCGCACCCGGTGCTTCCGATCCCCGTCACCGATAAATCCGTCCGAACCCAAGACGCAAACCCGTCGACTTGGGCCGAATCCATTCGCAGTGTGGCTTGCCCATGGGCCAAGAGTTGTGCCATCCATCCTGACAATGAATTCCGGAGTGCCCGCCTTGAATGCTGCCGTGCAGGAGGCCAGTGCCTTCCTGCCGACCTTGATGACGGAGATCAACCGCTGCGTCGTCGGCCAGAAATACCTCGTTGAGCGCCTGGTGATCGGACTCTTGGCCAATGGCCATGTGCTCCTCGAAGGCGTGCCCGGCTTGGCCAAGACCCTCTCGGTCAAGACGCTGGCCACGGCCATGCACGTGAAGTTCTCACGGCTCCAGTTCACGCCCGACATGCTCCCGGCCGACGTCGTCGGAACCCAAATCTACAACCCCGCCGGTGGCTTCACGACTCGCAAGGGCCCGGTCTTCGCCAACCTGGTCCTCGCCGACGAAATCAATCGTGCGCCGGCCAAGGTGCAGTCGGCCCTGCTGGAAGCCATGCAGGAGCGGCAGGTCACCATCGGCGATCAAACCTACAAGCTCCCCGACCCGTTCTTGGTGCTGGCCACCCAGAACCCCATCGAACAAGAAGGCACCTACACGCTGCCCGAAGCTCAGGTCGACCGCTTCATGCTCAAGCTGAAGGTCGGCTACCCGTCCCGCGAAGAAGAACGCCTCATCCTCGACCTCATGGCGCGTACCTCGGGACATCCGACCGTGGAACCGGTCATCCAGCCCGAGACCATTCTCAAGGCCCGGCAAGTCATCAATGAGCTCTATGTCGATGACAAGGTGAAGGACTACATCGTCGACGTGGTGTGTGCGACTCGCGATCCCGAGGCCTACAAGCTAAAGCTCAAAGACCTCATCCAAATGGGTGCGAGTCCGCGGGCCACCATTGCGCTAACCTTGGCCGCCAAAGCCCACGCCTTCATCCGTGGCCGCGGTTATGTGACGCCGCAAGACGTGAAGAGCATCGGCATGGATGTGCTGCGTCACCGCATCACCTTGACCTACGAGGCCGAAGCCGAAGAGAAGACCTCGGAAGACATCGTCCAGCGCCTCTTCGACGAACTGCCCGTTCCTTGAACGCCCACGTCTAGACCCCAACGCCTAGACGCCAACGCCCTGCCTCCAACTCCGGCACACAACCTCGGCGCATGCCCCTGCCGCTCTGCGTCGTCGACGCATTCACTCGGGAAGCCTTCCGTGGCAACCCCGCGGCCGTGTGCCTTCCGGGCTCTGACGCGACCACCGCCTGGATGCAATCGGTCGCCGCCGAACTCAACTTGTCCGAGACGGCCTTTGCGGTGCCCTTGAGCGAAGGTCGTTGGCGGCTCCGCTGGTTCACGCCCAAGGCCGAAGTGGACTTGTGCGGCCACGCCACCCTCGCTACAGCGCACGCCTTGTGGGAAGCGGGAGATGCGCCCGCCTCACAGCCTCTGTGCTTTGAAACCCGCAGCGGTCCACTCCATTGCCGCCTCGAAGACAGTCCATCCGGGAACGCCCGCATCGCCATGGATTTTCCGGCCCAACCGGCCCAGGCAACACCCGTGCTTCCAGGGCTTCTGGAGGCCCTGGGAGTTTCTGCCGTCTGGGTGGGGCGGAGCCGTGAAGACCTGTTGGTCGAAGTGACTACAGCCGAGGAGGTCCGGTCCCTGAAACCCGACTTCAAGGCCCTCGCCGCGTTTCCTGTACGCGGCGTCATCGTGACGGCCCGCTCCGACCGTGCCGGCGCCGACTTCGTCAGCCGTTTCTTCGCGCCCGCAGTCGGGATCGATGAAGATCCGGTCACCGGATCGGCCCATTGCACCCTGGCCTGCCACTGGTCCAATCGGCTCGAGCGCACCGCACTGACGGGTTTTCAGGCCAGCGCCCGGGGCGGCACCGTGGGGGTGGCACTGCACGGCGATCGGGTTCGACTCCTGGGGCACGCGGTCACGACTTGGCGCGGCCAGTGGCTCGGCCCGGTGTTCTGAGACGGAATTCGGGCTGAGGTTCCCGCGCCCTCTCCCCCGTCTTGGATGGCTCGCCTGCGGAGCGTCCATTGGCCTTACGACTCTGGATCCACTGGAGACCACCGTCGGCTTCACTGACTACCCGATCACTCACCCCGTCTCCGTTCCAATCTTCGGCCACCGCGTCGCAGGGTTCTCCCAGCAGGCGGAAACCCAGGGCCGCGAAGAAGTCACGGCGTCCGTCGCCTTTGAAGTCACCGGGTGCGATGGCCCGGATCAGCCCCAATTGAGCGGCATCCGGCAACGGACGCACCTCGCCTCACCGCACCTCGCCTCACCGCGGCGCAGCAGCACCAGCGAGCTGAGCCAGCATGCGGAGACTTTGGGCGAGAGCAGTCCTTCGAGATTGGCCTCTGCGGTGGCCAGCGCGTAAGCCCGATGGGTGATGAACCGCTCGGCGATGCCGGAAAACAAGGGCCCCATCTCTTGCAAGCCCCGCATGGGCAGTCACCCTGCCGGAGATCAGCCAAACAACCCAAGCGCCCCACGGTTTTGGGAAGCAAGCACGGCTGAATATCGGCCAGGGATTCACGCCTTCGAAGAACGGTGATGTCTCAAGAACCCTGTCAGCGCTCACACCCCGAACCCAGCCCACGATTCAAAGTCCGTCCGTTTGCGGTGAACCCGAGGGTGAATCTCAGGGTTGGGTTCTGGAGAATCCGCGGGTAGCGTGCGTCACCACGTACATGAGCATCCTTGGAATCGGCATCATCGGCTGCGGCGGCATCACCCTGCAGAACCACCTCCCCGGCCTGGCCCTCTGCCCCGACGTCCGCGTCGCCGCCCTGTGCGACAGCGATGCCGGCACCCTGCAACGGGCCAGCGCGGCCACCGGTTGCACGATCACCACCACCGACTACCACCAACTGCTGGCCCGGGAGGACGTGCACGCGATCATCATCGCCACACCCAACCTCCTGCACTTCCCCATCGCCATGGCCGCCATCGCGGCCGGCAAGCACATCCT
>JARXAF010000129.1 GCA_029865985.1 Verrucomicrobiota bacterium | reverse complement strand
GTGCTGGCGATCCTAGGACTGCTCGGAGGAAGCGCTCTGGGTGGGCATCGTATGTCGATGATCATCATCCCGTCGGTCATCTTGGTTTCGAGCTTCGTGCAGCGAACCGTTTCAATGGCCAAGGTGGTGGTTTCCGTCATTCTGCTCGGTCTGGCGCTGATGGTCACTTATCAGACGGCCCGGCAATTACCCCATTCAGCGCAGCGCATGTTGTCAGTTTTGCCGGGAATCGAAATTGATCCGCTGGCCAGTGTGGATGCCGAGAACTCCACGACCGGCCGTGCCTCCATGCGCCGCATTGCCTTCGATATCGCCCCGAATTTCCTCTGGATCGGCCGAGGCTTGGGTTACGTGCCGGACATCAGTCACTTGTACACCCACAACGAGATCGATCAGTACGGCATGCTCGAGCAAAGTTTGGATCAAGGCATCTTCTATGCCGGCATTCCCAGCTTGCTGGTGAATCTGGGACTGCCCGGCGTGGCGGGGGTTTTGGTCTTTCTTGGCACGGTGACCACCGTGGCCTTCCGCAATCTCCGATCGATCTATCGAGCAGGTTGTGAAACCACCTTCGATCGCCTGACCTGTCATGTCAGCTCCCTCTGGGTGGTGCAGGTGGTGACTTTCATGATCACGACCGGCGAGGCGGGTTTCTTCATGCAAACATTCGGTATGCTTTCCGGATTTGTGCTCATCACTCACTGGCACCGCACCCGGACCCTTCCGATGGATGCGCCGCAGGGGAAAACCTTCTTCAAGATTTCGTCCAAATCGGATGAGAAGGCCTCTCCGGAGGTTGCGGGGCAACCGGCCTCCTGATCAACCGGCCCATGATCGCTCCGCCCCGTTTGGATGCGCAGAGGATAGCAGCGGGAGCCCCCTCACAGGGTCATGGAGTGTCTGTGCTGCACCTGGTCGGTTCCACCCAGGATGATGGTGGTATCCTCACGGTCCTGCGTCAGGCGGGTGATCCTGAGGGTGTTTTCCGACATGCGGTGGTGGTTCATCGCGGTTTTGAATTGAGACGACAGCCCCCTTTGGACCTGCGTGAAAGTTCTTGGCTTCTGGCCGAATCTCCCAGGCATCTGTCCCTGTTTGCGCGTGCCTTGGGCGTGGCCATGGAAACCCGGCGCCGTTGCCGAGCGGAGCGCTGGGATGTGGTTCACGCTCACAGCCGGGGCGGGTTTGCCGCTGCGGTGTTGATGGCATTGCTGCCCGGCAACATCCCGCTCGTCTTCACCAACCATGCCTTCGCCCGTCGGACAGGCATGTACCGCTGGGCCGCTGGCCGGAAGGGCTTGGTGACGGTCGTCCTGAATCCGGCGATGGCGACCCATTACGGCCTGAAACCGGAACCCGGACGCGTGGAGATCATCCCCGATTGTTGTTCGGATTCCTTCTTCGAAGGGCCGCTGGTGCATCCGCCAGCGCCGCGTTCACGGTTGGCTCTAGTGGGTGTGGGCAACTTGGTTCGTTGGAAGAAATGGAATCTGGTCTTGGATGCCCTGGGGCGCTTGCCCGTGGCCTTTCGCCAGCGGGTGCACTTCACGCTGTGGGGGCCGACGCCGGCTGATGCCGATTCTCAATCCTTCGCCCGCGAGCTGAAGGCTCAGGTGGGAGCTCTTGGGCTGGCACCGTATGTGAGACTGGCGGGGCCGACGACTCGGGTCCGGGAGGTGGTCGAGGGGGCCGATGTCTTTGTCATCCCTTCGACGGATGAACCGTGCTCGGTGGCCCTGACCGAAGCGTTGGCCTTGGGAAAACCCTCCATCGCTTCGGCCAGCGGAGGCTCGGTGGATCTCGTGAAGAATGGGTACAACGGCCGATTGTTTCGCCCGGATGATTCGGAAGACCTGGCCCGGCAAATCGCCGGCATGATTTCCGGTGACGGAACCACGGCGACGCCCGAGCAAATCCGAGACAGTGCCCGCCACTACTCCGCCTCGGTCGCTTGGGGCCAATACCACGCCCTTTACCGGCGATTGCTTGCGAAGCCTCGGGCGGACTGGTGTCCTGAGTGAGAAATTCGCTGCATAATGCGGCGAGGGATTTTGGGCTCGGGCTAGGCGCGAGCGACGAGCATATCCTTGAGGATCTGTGAGGAGCGAGCAACACAGCCCGAGCCCAAAATCCCTGCCGCCCTCCGGGTTGCGCCCATATTGATCCGCGGCTTCGTTGTTCCTCAGTCACAGCCCCACGAGGGGATGCTCCTTCGTCACGCCTCGCCCCAGATCAATCTTGGCGCAACATTGTGTGGCGAATTTCTCATTCAGGACACTAGGCTCTCGGCCCCTGTGAGCGCCACCCTATACGATTTCCTGCCCCGCCTGGAGGCGCCGACGGCCGATCACCTGCTGGATCGGTTTCTCGACTTCGCCCGCACTCGGGGTATCGAACTCTATCCGGCGCAGGAGGAAGCGATTCTTGAACTGTACGCCGGCAAGAACGTCATCCTCAACACCCCGACTGGTTCCGGTAAATCGCTCGTGGCCTCAGCGCTGCATTTCAAGGCGTTGGCCCAGGGCCACAAGTCGGTTTACACCTGCCCGATCAAGGCGTTGGTCAATGAGAAGTGGCTGTCGCTCTGCCGTGAATTCGGCCCGGACAACGTGGGCCTCAGCACCGGCGATGCCACGATCAACCACGATGCACCGATCCTCTGCTGCACGGCCGAGATCCTGGCTAACATCGCCTTGCGGGACGGGCCGAATGCAGCCGTCCGAGACGTCGTGGTGGATGAGTTTCACTACTACTCCGACCGCGAGCGGGGCGTGGCCTGGCAGGTGCCGTTGCTGACGCTCTCCAAGACTCGTTTCCTGCTCATGTCGGCGACCCTGGGCGAGACCGAATTCTTCGAGGGAGAGATGACCCGTCTGAACGGGTTGCCCAGTGTGACGGTGAAGTCTGTGACCCGTCCGGTGCCGCTGGAGTTCAGCTATGCCGAGACCCCGCTGGCCCAGACCGTCGAGACCCTCATCAGCGAGGGCAAGGGTCCGGTGTATGTGGTGCATTTCGCCCAGGCCGATGCGGCTGAGAGCGCCCAGGATTTCACCAGTTTGGCCACGGCGACTCGTGAGGAAAAAGCGGCCATCGCCACCGCTCTGGAAGGGGTGAAGTTTTCCAGTCCGTACGGGCCGGACATCAAGCGGTGGCTGCGGGCGGGCATTGGGTTGCACCACGCGGGCCTGTTGCCGCGTTACCGCATTTTGGTCGAGCAGTTGGCCCAGCGCGGATTGCTCAAGGTCATCTGCGGCACGGACACGTTGGGCGTCGGCATCAACGTGCCGATCCGAACGGTCCTCTTCACCCGCCTGTGCAAGTACGGCGGTGACAAGACGGCGATCCTGGGGGCCCGGGACTTCCACCAAATCTCCGGGCGCGCTGGGCGCAAAGGGTTTGACTCGGTGGGCTGGGTCGTCGCGCAAGCCCCGGAGCACGTGGTCGAGAACCTCAAGCTCGAGGAGAAATCCAAACGCGACGGGAAGAAGTTCGTGAAGCGGCAGGCCCCGGACAAGAACTACACCCACTGGGACCGACAGACTTTCCAGCGATTGATTCAGGCGGCGCCGGAGCGGTTGGTGTCCCGGTTCCAGGTTTCGCACGGCATGATCCTGAACGTGCTGAGCCGGCCGGAGGACGGTTGCGGGGCCCTGCGACGGCTCATCCGGGATTGCCATGATGGACCTACCCAGAAGAAGGCTCACTTCAAGCGGGCTTGGCAATTGTTCCGGGCTTTGGTCGATCGGGGGATTGTCACGTTGTCCCCCAAGGGGGAGGGCAAGCGGGTGCGGGTGAATGTCGCGTTGCCGGAAGACTTCTCGATGAATCAGACGCTGTCGTTGTACTTGCTCGACACGCTGCGGTTGATCGATCCGGAATCTCCCAACTATGCCCTGGATGTTCTCACGCTCGTCGAATCCATCCTCGAGAACCCGGACCTGATCCTGCGTCGGCAACTCGACCGCCTGAAGGGCGAGAAGGTCGCCGAACTCAAGGCCCAAGGCATGGAATACGACCAGCGCATGGAGGAGTTGGAGAAGCTCGAGTATCCGAAGCCGTGTCGGGAATTCGTGTATTCGACCTTTAACGCCTTCTCGGAGAAGCATCCCTGGGTGGGCCAGGAGAACATTCGGCCGAAGTCCATCGCGCGGGAGATGTTCGAGCAGTACTACTCGTTCTCCGATTACATCAAGGCATACGAGCTCCAGCGCATCGAAGGGCTCCTGCTGCGCCATCTGACCTCGGTGTACAAGGTCTTGCGGCAAACGCTTCCGGAGACGGCCAAGAATGACGCCTTGCGCGAAATGGAGGCCTATTTGGCCACGTTGTTGCGTCAGGTGGATTCAAGCCTGATCGAGGAGTGGGAGCGGATGAAGAACCCGAAGGCCGCTCCGCGTGAATCCAAACCCGAGGCCAAGCCGCCCGGTGCCGAGGAGGCGGCCCGTGACATCACCCGGGATCCGCGCCAGTTCACTGCGCTGCTCCGCGCCCGGGTGCTGCCTTGGGTCCGCTGCCTTGCGCTCGATCAGTTCGAAGAGGCGGTGGCCGCCTTGGAATCGGGCGGGGAACCCGGATCCTCGGGTTGGACCGCGGCCAGCCTCAAGACGGCCGTGGATCCGTACTACAAGGATCACGAACGCATCAGCCTCGATCCGGAGGCTCGCAACACCAAGCACACCCACGTTCAGCCGTCCGAAGACCGGAAGACATGGCGGTTGATGCAAGTGCTGGTGGACCCGGAGGGACACAACGACTGGCAGGCCGAGTTTGAAGTCGACCTCGCAGCCAGCAAGGCGGCGGAGGTGCCGGTGATGCGCCTGGTCGGTGTCGGGCCGGTCGGGGCGTGACTGAGGCTGAGCTCGGCCGGCTTAGGCCGCCGAAGTCGGCAGTGCGAACTCTTCCTCCTCTTCCGCCGTCGCGCTCTCCTGGTCGGTTTCCAGCGGGGCGAAACGTTCGCTATTGAAGCCCAACTCGCCGTTGAGACCGGTTTTCAAGGCCGGGTCACGTGGGTTGAGGACTTCCTCAAGCAACAGTCCGATTTCGCCGTCTTTTTGGCCAGACTCATGCCGGTAGTAGCTGCCTCGGCCGATGTACATGCCGCGCACCGTATAAACTTGATCCTTCTTGGGGAGTTCCGCGAAGAGCACGGCGGCTTCCGGAGGGAAGTCGTCGTTGATGCACACCACTTTCTGGCCTTTGGAAAACATACGTTTCGAACGAACCCGAGTGTGTCGACGCCGGGGCCAAGGTCAATCTCGCGAGGTTTGGTTGAACTTTGATCGAATGGCCCGGAACGGACTTTGACGTCGGAGCCGGCTTGGTCCACAAACCCGGGCCGTGACCATCGCCTCCCTGAACGAACTCGAGCAATCGATCCGCAATGTGCCGGACTTCCCCAAGCCGGGAATCCAATTCAAGGACATCACTCCCGTGCTGGCCGATGGCCGCTTGTTTGATGCCACCGTCCAACACCTGCTGGCCGATATTCCGCAGGGTTCGGTGGACAAGATCGTGGGCATCGACGCCCGCGGGTTCATCTTCGGGGCCGCTGCGGCACAACGCCTCGGGGTGGGTTTTGTGCCGGTGCGTAAAAAGGGCAAATTGCCGTGGGAAACCCACGAGCAGAGCTACGATCTGGAGTACGGATCCAACACGGTGGCTGTCCACACCGATGCGGTGACTCCCGGCGAACGCATTCTCTTGGTGGATGACCTTCTGGCCACGGGCGGTACCGCGGCTGCGTCTCTTCAGCTGTTGAGCCGGTTGGGGGCGAAGATTGTCGGTGTCCGATTTGTGATCGAACTCGGATTTCTGGGCGGGAGAGAACGTCTTGGGCCCTTCGATATCCGCTCCTTGATCACCTACTGAGTTTGGGGACCTTGGGAAGGCTGTGTTTCCTTGGGTTTGGTCGCGGCACTTAAAAGGTTTGCCTCGCGGCCCCATCGGCTGGCCAGTGCGCCGCATACGATGAGTTGTAGCGGGTGGTAGAGCAGTACTGGCAGAAGGATCAGCCCAAGCCCCGGGTGCACTCCGAAGATGATCTTGGCCATGGGGACTCCCGAGGCGAGGGTCTTTTGTGGGGCGCAGCACCGCGCGGCGATCAAATCTGGGCGCTGCAGCGACAGGGCACGGGCCAGAACTTCGGTCAACAGCACCGCCAAACCGAAGAGCAGCAGCACTCCGCCGGCCGCCGGCAGCAGGACGTTCAGGCCGTGTTGTGTCCACAGGCGCTGCTTCACCGAGTTGCAGAACGCGGCGTACACGATGAAAAGGACGATGGCGCTCGAGAGGTTCCCCAGCCGTTTCTTGTTGCGGTCAGCCCAGGCGGCACACGGTGGGCGCAACACCTGTCCCAGCACCAATGGGATGAGCAGCAGGGTTACGATCTCCACGATCACCGGCCCCAAGGGTTGTTGCTGGCCGCTGGCCTTCATGAGCCAGGCCACCCAAAGCGGTGTGACGAAGACCCCGAGCAGGCTCGATAGGACCGCGTTGAACAAGGCCCCGACGGTGTTGCCACCGGCCATGCCCGTCAGGATGACCGATGTGGTGATGGTGGAGGGAAGCACTGCCAGATAGAGGAATCCGAGGCGGAGGTCTGGAGCCAACCAGCCCCCGGCGAGGCGATCGAGGACGATGCCCATGACGGGAAACACCAGGAAGGTGAACGATTGCACCAGCAGATGGAGTTTCCATTGCGACAACCCTTTGCGCAGCGCCGTGGAGGGGAGAGTCAGTCCTTGAATCAGGAAAATCAGCGCCACACCCGCCTTGGTGCTGATGGAGGTCTTGAGCGGGCCGTCGGCGGATCCCAGGTCGGGGATCACCCAAGCCAAGGCCACCGCGATGGGAAGACTGAGGGCGAACCAATTGCGAAGGAAGAAGGGGGGCATGATCCAGGTCGTTGGCGTTGGGTTGACGCCGCCCCACTCCTCCGCCTCCGAGCGGTCTTTGGCAAGCCTCCGGTGCCGAATTCACGGATCGGATCGAGCAAAAGGCTCGGAGGCCGGCCGCGGCTCACGCCGTGGTCAGCGCGGCCCGGGGGTCGTTGCCGGCGCCGATTTTCTCGAGGAAGTAATCGTAGCCGCCGGAGTAGGGTAGCACCCGTCCGTTGTTCACGTGCAACACCTTGGTTGCTAGGCGACGGATGAAGTGCACGTCGTGGGAAATGAAGAGCAGCGTGCCTTCGTAGCGCTCCAGCGCCATGGTCAGGGATTCCACCGTCGTGATGTCGAGGTGCGTGGTGGGCTCATCCATCAGCAGTAAGTTCGGGGGATCGACGAGGAACTTGATGAGGTTGAGCCGGCTTTTCTCGCCGCCGCTCAAGACCGTGGTCGGTTTGTAAATCTCCTCCTTGCGGAACATGAACGAACCCAAGACGGCCCGAGCTTCGTCCTCGCGCAGGGCGGGCGCGCTGGCCAGAACCTCCTCGATGACGTTCTTGTTGGGGTCGAGGCTGTCGGCCCGGTGCTGGCTGAAGTAGCCGAGCTTGGCGTTGTGACCCAGGTTGCGGACACCTTCCTGCGATTCCACGACGCCGGCGATGATCTTGAGCAACGTGGACTTTCCGGCGCCGTTGGGGCCGACCAGCACCGTTCGCTCGCCGCGTTCGACGGTCAGATCGAGCCCTGAGTAGACCACGTGATTGCCGTAGGCGAAGTGGATTCCTTCCAGCGAAATGGCCCGTTGTCCGCCGCGCGGGGGTGTGGGGATCTGAATGCGGAAGGGCTTCCGGGGGGGCGTGGGTTTCTCGATCAGCTCCATCCGCTCGATTTGCTTGAGCTTGGACATCGCCTGCGAGGCCTTCGAGGCCACGGAGCGGAATCGATCCGCGAACTCCTGGAGGGCCTGGATTTCCTTCTGCTGGTTCTTGTACGCCGCGCTCTGCTGCTCGTAGCGATCTTCCCGCTGCTGGAGATAATCCGAATAATTACCCGTATAACCGATGAGCTTGCGATCGGCGATCTCATGCACCTGGGTGATGATTTCGTCCATGAACTGGCGGTCGTGGGAAATGAGCAGGACCGCTCCGGGATAATGGGACAGGTACTCCTGCAGCCAGAGCAGTGAGAGCAGGTCGAGGTGGTTGGTCGGTTCGTCGAGGAGCAGCAGGTCAGGCTCCATGACCAACAGTCGCGCGAGGTGGGCCCGCATGACCCAGCCACCGCTCATTTCTTTGGCAAAGCGATCGAAGTCGGTCTCTTTGTAGCCCAGACCTTTGAGCATTTTCTTGGCCTTGGCCTCCACTTGAGGATCGTTGAGCGCATCGAACTTGGCGTGGGTCTCCATGTACTCCGGGCTGTCCACGGATCCAGCGGCCTCGAGTTCCTTGAGGCGTTTCTCGAGGCGGGGCAATTCACCGGCCCTTCCCGTGGCGACTTCGAGCACAGTCTCCTCGCCCACGGCTTCGCCTTCTTGGGGCAGGTAGCCGACCATGGTCCAAGGATCCCGCTCGACCGAGCCCTCATCGGGAGTCCGGCGGCCGAGGATGATGGAGAAGAGCGTGGATTTCCCCGCGCCGTTGGGGCCGACCAACGCCACCCGGTCTCCATAGTTGACCTGGAGCGAGGCGTTTTCGAACAGGACCCGTCCGGCGACGGACATCTTCAATTGACCGATGGAAAGCATTGTCTCAGGAGTGGGTAAGCGGCGCTTCAGAGAGCTCGTGAAGGGATTGGAAGGAAGTGTCTCCACCGGATACCCGCCGCTGCACCGCCGCCGAGGTTCACGTTGGACCGCCTTGGGGTCAACCTTGGTGAATGAAACGGTCACGCTCCGGCCAGGGTCGGGGCAGGTTTGGGGTTGGCGGCCGGGCGGCCGCGGCCGTGAATCCATCGGGACATTGGTTCATCGGGCGTCTTGCCGATTGAACCGGGGGCGGATTACGGTGTCGGACACGCCATGGGCGACTTTCGACCCCAACCTCAGGTTCCTGAACTCCCAAACGCGGAGCGTCGCGTCGTGGCTCCATGAGTTCTTGGTGGTCCAAATCCATTCAGGGCGTCATGCGCCGGATTTCCGGATCCGACGGTGCAGAGGGCCGAGCGTCTTCCTCGGGCCCCGCCGAATCCGAGTCCGGGGTTTCGCCAGAACTGCTGCGCAAGGTCCGGCAGATTGAGATCCGCACGCGACGATTGGTCGCTGAGACGCTGGCCGGACAGTACCACTCGGCTTTCAAAGGCCAGGGAATGGACTTCGATGAAGTCCGCGAATACCAACCCGGTGACGAGGTTCGTACCATCGACTGGAACGTCACCGCGCGGATGAACCATCCGTTCGTGAAGAAATTCCGCGAGGAGCGCGAATTGACGGTGATGCTGGTGGTAGACCTGAGCGGTTCCGGTCGCTTCGGTTCCGGACAACAGTCCAAGCGGGCTTTGATGGCTGAACTGGCCGCAGTCCTCGCCTTTTCGGCCATCCGCAATCAAGACAAGGTGGGCTTGCTGCTGTTCACGGAGACGGTGGAGAAATTCGTTGCCCCTGCCAAAGGGCGTCGCCACGTGCTGCGGGTGGTCCGCGATGTCCTTTTCTTCAAGCCGGAGTTCACGGGCACCAATACCAATGGGGCTCTCGACTTCTTGAACAAGGTGCTGCCGCACCGCGCGGTGGTGATTGTCGTTTCCGATTTCCTCGGTGAAACCAACCCGGGCCGGGCCGCGATGCGCGCCCATTTGAAGCGCAAGGTGCTGCATTCGGAGACCTTGGGCCGCCTCTCTCAGAACACACTCAATCAGGTGGGGCGTCGGCACGATGTCATCGCGCTGCAAGTGGGCGATCCGCGCGAACAGTCCTTGCCCGACGTAGGGCGTCTGCTGCTTCAAGATGCCGAAACCGGCGAAGTGGTGGAGATCAACACTTCGGATGTCCGGCGGCGTGAGGCATTCGAAACCCGTGCCAAGAAGTCTCAAAAGGAATTGGACCGTCTTTTTCGTGGTGCGCGGGTCGATCACCTCAAAATCCTCACCCCCGCGGCCGGGGTTCCGGAAGATGCCTACATGAGCCAATTGGTGGCCTTCTTCGAGGGACGGCAGAAACGGAGGCGTCGATGAGGTTGTTGGGGGCATCGATACTCATGCTCTGGGTGAGCGCGCTGTCTGCTGGGGCGGCCGTCACCAACCGGGCATTTCAGCCGGTTTTGCCAGGTTCGGGAAACCGGGCTCAGCCGGCCGCACCGGGAGTTGGTGGCATCCAGGATATCCGCGGGCCGATTGACATCCCCGCGGCAGCCCCTTGGGTGCAACGGACGCTGTTGATCTTGGGCATTCTGGCCCTATTGGGTGCAATTTGGTGGGCCTTGCGACGTCGTGCCCGGAAGCAGGCCGAGTTCCGCGAGTCCGCCGCCGCTCGGGCTCGGGCTCGGCTGTCTGAGGCCTGGGCTTGGGTGGATCAACCCGAGCGGTTCTGCACCCGACTTTCTGAGGTCGTTCGCGTCTACCTCGAGGAGCGTTTCGGTCTCAAGGCCCCGGACCAGACCACCGAGGAGTTTCTTGCGAGTCTGCCCCAGAGTTCCGAGCTGGAACCCGGTCTCAAGCCGATGTTGGAAGAATTCCTGACCCAATGTGACTGGGTGAAATTCGCCCAAGGAGACCCGGGCCGCATTGAGTGCGAGCGGCTGCACCAGATGGCCTCGCGTCTGGTCGATGAGACGGGCGTGGAAGTGCCGTCACGGAAGCCGGCGTCGGAACGGAAGGGGGCCTCATGAATTTCCGCTTCGAGTCTCCCTGGTGGTTGTTGGCCTTGCTGGCATTGCCTCTCCTGGAATGGCGTCGCCGTCGCACGGCCCGAGAGGCGGTGTTCGTCTATTCCAGCCTCACCTTGGTGAAGGGCATCCTCCAGATGAACCGAACCCTGGCTAGTCGGCTGTTGCTGGCGGCCCGGTGGATCGGATTGGTGTTGCTCATCGTGGGCATGGCCCGGCCTCAATGGGCCGTGGGTAAGGCGCCTCGCAAGGCCAGTGGCATCGACATTGCCGTCGCCTTGGATCTCTCGGTGTCCATGTTGAGCGAAGACTTCGAATTGCAGGGTGAGCGGGTGGACCGTGTCACTGTGGCCAAGGACACTCTCAAGGCCTTCATCGAGAATCGCCCGAATGACCGGATCGGTTTGGCTGTGTTTTCGTCCAACGCGTACATCGCCGCCCCCCCCACGCTGGATCACGATTTCCTCCGCCGGCACATCGATCGCATGGAGGTGCTGGGCGAACAGGGCACGGCCATCGGTGCCGGGTTGAGCTCCGCGGTGAACCGTCTGCGCGACCTCAAGTCCAAGAGTCGCATCGTCATCCTGCTCACGGATGGCCAGAACAATGCAGGCAACATCCCGCCGCTCACCGCCGCCGAAGCGGCCCAGTCGCTCGGAGTGAAGGTGTACACCATTGGCGTAGGTATCCGGGGTAATGCGCCTATGCCCGTCGGTCGCGACGCCTTTGGCCGCAAGGTCTACCGTCAGGTCGCAGTGGACATCGACGAAGACACGCTCACGCGGATTGCCGACCGGACCGGCGGCAAATATTTTCGCGCGGACAGCACCAAGACATTGCGATCGATCTACGAGGAGATCGACCGGCTCGAGAAAACCGAGGTCGAAACCCATCAG
>JARXAF010000090.1 GCA_029865985.1 Verrucomicrobiota bacterium | reverse complement strand
GAGCTTGATGACTCCCGATCCGAGGCCGACTCCTTCCAATCCCCCCTCTCGCAGTGCCGCCAGCGACTTGAGTGCCTGGGAACCTGTCGTTTGAGGGAAGAGTTCGGGATGCAGGAACGCATCCATCCGGTCCCGGACCATCTTGCTGGAATTGTAGAAATGGAATGCCAGACCGGCCCCGAGGAGGGTCGGAATGATGGCGTACCGTTTGCGCATGCCGCTGAGAAGAAGAACCACCACGGTGACCATGCCGAAGAGAATCATGGTTCCGCGGTCCGGTTGTTTGTACAGCAATCCGAGGAACGGCACGACGACCATACCCGGCAGAAACAAACCCCACACGAAGGTGGAAACCGTGCCGCCAAAGCGCATGCGGGATCCGAAGCGTGCGCCCCAGGCAGCCAGGGTCAGCAGCAACGGAATTTTAGCGAACTCCGCCGGTTGGATGCCGAAAATCCAGCGCTGGGCTCCATTGCGGTAGGTGCCCGCCGGTGAGAGCACCATCGCCAAGGTCACGATGGCGAAAGCGTAAAACCACCAGTGCAACTTGAGCCAGATGCGGTAATCGCTCCTCCAAAGAATGCACATCAACGCCGCCCCTGCGATGATCGCCACGGCCTGCACGGTGACGAAACTGGAGAACTTCGACTCCATCATCACGGCACTGGCGAGCATGGTGAAACTCAAGGCCAGCAGGAGGCTGACCGTCAGCAGCAGCAGGATGGAGGTGGAACGCATGGCGGAAGGAGATCAGGAGCCGTCGGGACGTCCGGCTGCGGGCCGGACGTCCCTTCGATGTGCCGATTTAGCGGCCCGTGCCCGGCACCGGTAGGGGGGCGGGGATGGGCGCAGCGGGCTCGGGCACCGTCAGGGCCTTCGCGGTCGGCTCGGCCGTCTCAGCGGCCGCACCCTTGCCGGGAATCTTGAGCTTCTGACCGACGTTGATCTTGTCGCTGCTCAAACCATTGGCGGCGCGGATAGCCTTGGGCGTTGTCCCGTGCTTCTTGGCAATCTTGCCGAGGGTGTCTCCGCCCTTGACCGTGTAGGGCGTGGTCGCACCCGTTGCAGCCGGTTCGCTAGAGGAGTCGGCCTTGACCGAGTTCGCCGCAGCCTTCGAGTTGGAGGCGCTGGCGGCCGGGATTTGGATCGTCTGCCCCGGCTTCAACTTGCCCAGGTCCACATTCGGGTTGGCATCCTTGAGCGCCTTGAGGGAGACCCCGTGGGTCTTGGCGATGTTGTAGGCAATGTCGCCGCCCTTGATCTTGTATTCTGAGCCGGCACCGGCGGCTTCATTGGCCGTCGTGTCACCGGTGGGAGATCCAACCGGCGGGGTGACGCCCAAGTTCGGCGGAGCCACGGGTGCGTTGGTCACGCTGGCCAACGGAGGGAAGGTCACTGCGCCGCCCGGAGGGTTGGCCACGGTGTTGGTATCCAATCCAAGGGGCAGGGCCATGGCGTTGGTGTCGCCGGCTCCGGGTTGAACCGCCAAATCGATCTGATTGGTGGCGGCGGACGGCTCCGCATTGGTGGCGGAACTCTCCTTGTTGCAACCATTGAGCAAGACCACCAGGAACACCGCCACGTGGGCGCTGAAAATGAAGGCAGCGATGCTGAAGGTGGATTTGCTCTTGGCGGCCTGTTCCAGTTTGGAGCCAGGCAGCAGCGGGGAGTTGGGGATGCTCATGGGATTAGGCAGGTAGACGGTGCGTCGTAGATCGAGGATGGAGTTGTGTCGGATTCGTCCCGAACCGGGTCCTCCACCCGGGTCGAGACGAAAGGGGTAATGACCGCGTTGAGCGCGGACCGGAAACGGTTGTCAGGACTGTTTCCAAAAAGCGGTGCCCATCCAGTTCGGTCGAAACCGTGGATCGTGGATGGTAGAATGAGGCTTGTGGCTGGGTATGCACGAATCGCCGCGGCGATGCGACACGGTTTCGATAGGGAAACGGAGTGCCGCCGACGAGCCATCATTAAACAACCGAAACCGGAGCGATCAAGGAACATCCGGACAGAGATTCGAGCCGGTAATCCATGGGATTGGGATGGACCGGAACTGGGGTTGTTGTGGTGGGTGTCGCTCATCGGATCTTGAGGGTGCTCAACGCCACCACGGCGCAGAGAATTCCGGCGATATAGAACCGTGTGACGATTTTCGATTCCTTCCATCCCAGCTTCTGGAAATGGTGGTGCAAGGGCGCCATGCGGAAGATGCGGCGTCCTTCGCCGTACTTGCGTCGGGTGTATTTAAACCAGCCCACCTGAAGCATCACGCTGGCAGCTTCGGCCACAAAAACCCCGCCAGCGATGAGGAGTACCAGCGGTTGGTGGATCAGGACGGCCATGATGCCCAGTGCGCCGCCCAGGGCCAGCGAGCCGGTGTCGCCCATGAAGACCTCGGCCGGATGGCAGTTGAACCACAGAAAACCCAAGGAAGCTCCGATGAAGGCCGCACAAACAACCGTCAGTTCGCTCGCACCACGGACGTGGGGGATTTGAAGATAGGTGGCCAACTTCACGTTGTCGGACAGGTAGGTCAGAATGAGCATCACCGTGGCCACAATCAGGGTGCAGCCGATGGCCAGACCGTCCATGCCGTCGGTCAAATTCACTGCATTGGAACTGCCGATGATGGTCAGAGCCACTAGGGGAATGCCGATCCAAGGGACGGCTCGTAGGATGGGGTCCTTGAAGAAGGGGATTTGGATGTCGGTCACCAAGCCGCGGGTGGAGGGCAATTGCCAGAGATAGATTCCAACCACCAGTGCCAGCAGGATTTGGACAATCCACTTTACCCGGGACTGAGCGCCCGCTGCGCTTTGTTTGCTGACCTTTAGCCAATCGTCGTAGAAGCCCAAGAAGGCCAACACCAGCAGGGAAAGCATCGTGAGGATCACCAAGATGTTAGGGCGGGCCCAGAGGAAGACCGAGATGTCCAAGACGAGCATGATCAGGACTCCGCCCATGGTGGGGGTGCCCCGTTTGGCCAGATCGGCGGCTGCGGCTGTGGCATCGCCCGGACTGCGAACATCCTTGGGCTGGTAGTCCTGGCGGAATTTGAGATTCCGAAGACCCTCGATGACTCGAGGACCCATGAGCCAACTCAGCACCAAGGCGGTGATGGCGGCGCCAGCACTGCGGAAGGTGACATACTTGAACACCGTCCAAGGGACTGTCGGGAATAATTCTGAAAGCTTGTAGAGCATGCTGGGTCAGCGGTTATCCCCGCATTCAACCGTTTCTGTTTTGAGCGCCTCGAAGAGACGTTCGAGTCGGCTGCTCCGGGAGGCCTTGGCCAAAATGCAGTCACCGGATCGGATGAGGGGTCGCAGCGCAGGCACGGCTTGCTCCACATCGGGGAACGCGAGCACCTGATGCATTCCGAAAGCTCCAGCAGCAGTGTACTTGGCCGAGCGTCCGATGCAAACCAGCAGGTCAATGCCCAGCCGATGGGCCGCGGCTCCGATTTCCCGATGGGCTTCGTCGGTGTGTTCCCCCAGTTCAGCCATGTCGCCCAACACGGCCACCCGGCGCCCGGTGCACGGGAGATCTGAAAGTGTCTGGAGCGAGGCCAGGGTGGAATCGGCGTTGGCGTTGTACGTGTCGTCGAGCCAGCGGATTCCGCGCTGCTCGGACCATTGAAGGCGCTGTTTGGCTCCGGAAAAACGGGCCAGTGCCTGTCGGGCTGCCTCGGGCCGAATGTGCAATTCAGCGGCGGCTGCCAGTGCCAAGGTGGCGTTGGAGACCATGTGACGGCCGGGTACTGCGATCTCAAAAACCCCGCACCATTCGGCCTGGGGTGCGATGATTTCAAACCGGGTGAAGTTCCAGCCGTTTTCCAGAATGCGCGCACGCCATGAATTCTCTGGGCCGAAGCCGGTGCGGACCACGCGGGCATGAGTGCGGGCGGCCAGCGGTCGAGCCGCTTCGCAATCACCATTCAGGAACAAGATGCCGTCGGCGGGCAGGTTTTCGCCCAGAGCGCACTCCTCGTCGACGACCCCGTTCAGATCGCCGAAATGTTCCAGATGCTCACGGCCGATTTGTGGGACCAACCCGTATCGAGGGGCGATTTGCTGGATCAGCGGGGCCAGTTCCCCGGGATGATTGGTGCCGGCTTCCAGAACGGCCGCCCGGTGAGAGGGGTTGATTCCGAGAAGGCTCAGCGGGACGCCGATGTCGTTGTTGAAGCTGGCCTGGGAACGGAGGGTCGGGATTTGCGTCTCCAGTAAGGCCGCGAGCAATTCCTTGGTGGTCGTCTTGCCGTTGGAGCCGGCCACACAAAACACTGGAATTGAAAACCCTTTCCGGTAGGCGGCGGCAATGCGTCCCAAGGCGGCGCGGGTGTCCTGGACCGTGACGACGGGCAAACCAGGAGGCACGTCGGCCCGTCGATCTTCAGAAATCAAGACGGCCGCGGCGGTCTTGAGAGTGGGGTCTTTGAGGAAATCGTGCCCATCAAAGCGTTCACCGCGGAGCGCCAAGAACAGTTCGCCTGCTTGGAGACGGCGCGAATCGGTGCAGAGGCCGGACACCGTCATGCAGCCCGCCTCGAGAGGATGCAAAATCCCCCCGGAGGCTTCGGCGATGAATTGGAGTGTCACCGGTTCCATCATTTCAGGGCGTAGCTCGCATTCACCACGGCCGTGACGGTTTTTTCCCGCGAGGTGGTGTCGTTCATTCCGTCCCAGGTGTTCTGGGTGGAATAAAGGGGAGTCACTTGGAAGACGCCCATCTTGGCCGAACGCATCCGCGAGATGGAGCGTCCGCCTTGGGAGACGATTTGTTCGGCTCGGGCGCGGGCATCGCGGGCTGCATCGGCGAGCATCTCGATCTTGGCTTCACCGGCCTTGGTCCAGACAAACTCCGGAGGGGTTGCGGTGAACTCGATGCCCTGATTGACCAATTGAGAGGTCTTGGCATCCATGCTCAGCACCGTGTCGATGTCGCCCGAACGCACCTCGATGGTTCGGCTGAGGCGGAAGCGGGTCGTGGGGTTTTCTGCTTCGCCCTCCGCTTCGCCGGATTGCTTGGCGCCGCGGACTTGGATGCGCTGGATGGCGATCGGATGGAAATGGGTGTTGGTGACGCCCTGGGTTGTGAGGAAACCGCGGGTAACACTTTCTTGTTGGCTCAGCAGCGCTTGTGCGGCCATGAGCGTCGGGCTTTCGACCGTTAGCGAACCACGCCACACGACGAGGTCGGAGCTCACATTTCGACGGGACGATCCGGTCACGGTGATGGATTCAGCGTCAGCCACCTTGAGCCAGGTCCGCGTGAGCAGCGTCGTGGAGACGACCAGGCCCGAGGCCATGAATAGGCCCGCCAAGAGACCGAGCAAATGGGGTTTGGGCAATGTGCTCATAGTGAATCTCCCACCCATCCGCGCCCGGCCAGTGCGTCCAGAGCATGCATCCGATCATCCCAGGGAATGACCGCACCGCCGATTTCCTGAAGGGGTTTGCCGCCTTTGCCCACGATGAGCACGAGGTCATCGGACTTGGCCATCCGGATGGCGGTCGTGATCGCCGTGTGGCGGTCGGGTTCTTCGATGGCTTTGCCGCCCAGTCCGGATTGCAAGTCAGCCAGAATGGCCGGTACTGGCACGTGGCGAGGATTGTCGCTGGTGAAAACGACCTCGTCTGCCAGCGCCGCCGCAGCACCCATGGCTTGGCGTTCTTCCAGCGTCGTGCTTCCGCGGATTCCGACCACGAGAAGGATGCGACGGCCGGACAAGGTGCGTGCCTCATTGAGCAATTCCGTCAGATCGGCGGCCGATGCGGCGCGATCCACGAAAACACCGTAGGGCTGCCCGGCATGGACCGGTTCGAGGAGCCCAGTCGGAGCCTCCAACAGGGGCAGGGTGGCCAACGATTGGGTTGGGCAGCAGCCCGCGTTGATGACCAGATTCAGGGCGAGATCGAGGGCCTTGAGATTGGATCCGCCGACCAGTGGCAGGTGGGCCATTCGGGCTCTGCCGTCGGTGCTGAGGACTTGCAATCGGCTTCCGCGCCAATGCAATGCCTGCGGCTTGATCCAGAGACGCGGCGTAGACGGTTGTTGGAAATCGGAGCGGGCCGTCACTCCACTGAGCAACTCCTGGATTTCCGCGTCCTCTTCGGTGATCAGGCAATCACCCCCCGAGCGGACATGGGTCGCCAAGAGTCGTTCCCACTCGGGAGCGTCGCTGATGGTCGGTCGTTGCGGAAAAAGTCGGCCAGCGATGAGTCCGCCTTCGGGAGTGAGCAAGGCTGGTCGACGCCCCGCCTGGGTGAGCAGCGCATGAACGAAGCAGGCAAGCGCTGCGGAGATGCGGCCTTGTTTGGCGATCCGACACAGATCAAGTCGTTGCAGCGGATGTTCGCTGGGGGCTTGCCGAAGCCGGATGGCCAGCGGATCGATCACTGAGCGATCCGCTGTGCCGATGCGCCGCGGGAACTTCGAGGTTTCGCTGCCGCTGTGGGCGGAGCGGTTTGGACGGCATGCGGCCGTCGATGCCTTCGTAGCCGAAGCCTCGGTCGCTGGTGAGAGGATGGGTTCCGCGGTCAGCATGTCAGTGACGCGATAGGGCGGTGCGTTCGGCGGCAGACCCACTGACCGCAAGGACGGGGGATGGCGGGATGGTCAGATAGCTGGCGGTCTCTCGGGCAATTTCCTTGAAGACCGGCACGCAGGCGGCTCCGTAGGCGGCCCGTCCGTCCGATCCGGTGGGTTCGTCTGCGCAGACCAGCAGGCAAATCTGAGGGTTCTCCGCTGGAAGGAATCCCACGAAAGTACTGAAATGGGCAGTGACGCCGGCGGCCATGTGAGCCTGGGTCATCTTGTTGGCCGTTCCGGTCTTGCCAGCGACCGTGTAGTCGTCGAGTGCGGCATCCTTGCCAGTGCCTTTGGGGCTCACCACGGCGGTCAGGAGTTGCACCAGTTGTTTGGCCGTTTCGGAGCGAACCGCTCGGCCTACCTGACGCGGGGCAATATGGCGAATCACGCTGCCCGAGGGGCTTTCCACCGATTTCACCAGCATGGGCTCCATGAGGATGCCGTCATTGGCTACGGCGGCGTAGGCCATGGTGATTTGGAGAGGGGTGGCGTAGATGCCGTAGCCGTAGGAGAGGATGAGTTGGGTGCCGAGGCCGTCCCAGGCGGGGATTCGTGTGTTGGGCTCTCCGCCGCAGAGAATGCCGGTCCGTCGGGTGAAACCGAAGGCTTCGGCGTATTTCACGAGTGCGGTGGATCGCGGCGGTGCGGCGGGATCCCAGAGGGCATATCCCAGTTTGGCGGCACCGACGTTGGAGGATGCAGCGAAGGCTTCCTCGAGGGTGACCGTATGGAGTTTGTGGCCGCGTGCATCGGCGATGGGTTTCTTGCGTCCGGCCGGCGGTCGCCAAGTGCCGCCTTCGCAGTCGATCCGAGAACTGGGAGACAGGTTGCGTCCGGGGAGCGCTTCCAGGGCTGCCGAGTAGGTGACCAGCTTGAAGGTGGAGCCGGGTTCCACCAACTCGGACACCGCATGATTGCGATGCTGGGGTTTGCGCGGGCCGCCGCTCGGTGCCGCTGAGTTGGGCTGGTGGGCCGGGGAGTAGTCGGGGTCCGTGGCGTTGGCCAGAGCGAGAATTTCTCCGGTCGACGGCCGGACCAGAATGGCCGACATCCAGTTGGGCTTGAGCTTGGACATCCCCTGTCGCAACGCGTTTTCCGCGACGTACTGGAGGTTGGCGTCGATGGTCAGCCGGACATTGGCGCCGGGCTGAGCAGGTAAATCCATTTCACGACTGCCGGCCAATTCGCGTCCTTTGCCCCGTCGGATCACTGCCTGTCCGGCGACACCTTCAAGCTCGTCGTTGAACTGCCGCTCGATGCCGTCGGCACCGTGGATTTCGGGCGGCAATTCTCGGGTGCGGACTCGGATGCGGTTGGTCGCCGTGCGGTATTCAACGATGGGAATGACCCCGTTGGTGGTGGTCCCCAGGAGTGGAGTGGCCAGTTCGCCGTGCGGCATCACGCGCCGCTCCATGATCTCGGCAGTGATCCCGTTTTCCCGCACTTCCTTCAATTGGGGTTGGATCCGTTTCAGCGCGAGGTTGATCGACCGGTTGTCTCGGGCGATTTCCTTCCGGAAACGATATTTGGCCAGCAGGTTCCAGGCAGCGATGGGGGGACTGTTGGTCCTGCGATGGGCCACCGCCGCCGATGCCGCCAGAAGTTGTCGTTCCTCCGGGGAGCGGAAGGTTTTCAGATTGGTGTGGACCCGCGTCCATTCCACGTAAGACAGGTTGGAAGCCAGCAGAACACTCTGGTTGGTGTAGAGAATCTGTACCCACTGGGTGGCGACCAAACCGGTGGAGTTGGTGTTGAAATGCGGCTTCCAACGCAGCTCGGGCCGCACATTCAGGCGGTCTTCCAAAACGCCGGCGGGAATGGACAACAGCGGTGAAAGCAGGGCCGCCAAATGAGGGGCTTGATTGCTGATCACCACTGGATTGGCTCGCAGGTTGTACGCGTATTGCGAGTAGGCCAGTCGTTCGCCGCGTCGATCGAGCAGTTCTCCTCGAGGAGCCGGGATGTAGCTGGTGCGAGCCGGAGAGGCTCCCAGTGTGTACCGGGGTGAATCGGGACGAATGCCTTGAATGTAAATCAACCGACCGGCCAGCCCGGCGAACACGACACAGAACAGGACGGTCAGTCCAGTCAGCGTCTTGTCGGGGGGTGTCGGCTGGGTCATTTCAGGTTTCAGCGAGGAACGGCCACCGCCAGAGGTGGGGCGGGGGCAGTTGGTGGAACCGCATGACGGGTGAGTTCGGAAGAGGGGATGCTGCCGGGAGTGGGGTTGGTGACATGGATCACCTGGCGGTAGGCGATGTTGGTCAACCCCAGCTTGAGTTCCTGGATACGGCGGATGAGAGCCGGTCGGGTGAGGAGTTTTTCAATCTCCTGCTGATCCCTTCCGATGGAGCGCTCCAGCACGGTGCATTGGGTGCGAAATTGGCTGATCTGATCTTGAAGCCGTTGGTGGGCCCGGCTTTGAAGGATCCACAAGAATCCCAAAGTTGCGATGAGTGCGGAACCCAGCATGGCTCGCACGATGGTCCCCAGCCGCATTTCGGAACGGTTTTTGGTGCTCATGGTTCCGGGAGGCGTTCCAGCACGCGCAGTCGTGCACTGCGGGCTCTTGGGTTGGTGTCGAGTTCGGACTCCGAAGCCACGAGACCTTTTCTGGCGAGTTCCTTGCCCCGGGGATGTCGAGGGTGCCGAAAATCCGGATGATCTTCCGGCCCTTCGAAGTCGTAGTCCCGGGCTTCCCGGCGCATGAACTCTTTGACGATGCGATCTTCGAGGGATTGGAAGCTGATGACTGCGAGCCGCCCGCCCGGAATCAGGAGACGGAAGGCCCGTTCCAGCCCGTCTTGGACCGATGTCAGCTCATCGTTGGTGGCGATTCTCAGTGCCTGGAAACAGCGGGTGGCGGGATGGGTCGGTGCTCCGCGACGGGGGCAAATACGCTCGATGAACTGCGCCAGTTGCCCGGTGGTCGTGAAGGGGCGATTGCGGCGCTCGGTTTCGATGGCTCGGGCGATTTTGCGCGAATGACGCTCATCCCCCAGTTTCCAGAACAAGTCGGCCAATTCATCTGCGGGCAGGCTGTTGACCAAGTCCGCCGCGGTGGGGCCTGTCCCGTTCTGGTCCATGCGCATGTCCAAGGGACCGTCTTTTTGGAAAGAGAACCCGCGCTCAGGCGTGTCCAGTTGGTGGGAACTGACACCGAGATCGAGGAGAACTCCGTCCAAGGACTGGGGTGCGATCCAACGGTCTGCCTCGGTGAAATTGCACTGACGGGTCTTGAATCGGTCGCCGTAAGGTTTCAAACGATCATGGGCGGCCGCCAGAGCTTCGGCGTCCCGGTCGCATCCGTAGAGAAAACCATCCGGAGAGCTCGCCTCCAAAATCGCCGAAGCGTGACCACCACCGCCCAGAGTGCCATCCAGGTAGCGGCCGTGAGCCTTGGGTTGGAGTGAAGTCACCACTTCGGTCAGCAGAACGGGTTGATGTGAAAACAGGGACACGCGGCATGAGTGCGTTCAATCCCGTGCTACCAATCGATGGGTCACCGGTTCCCGGTTCCTCAGGCGATTGACGGCCAGTTCGGGGTCGTGGGTTCCGCCAGCTCCCGGCGGTCGGGTTTCATGCAGCAATCGGGTTTCTCGGCGACGACGGACCAGTTCGACATCGTCCTCAACGAGGTCATTGCGCACCGGGGTCACGGCGGGGAGTTGCAACTCGCCCTGGATGAGATTCCGCGCCGGCAAGCGTTGGTTTTCGAACGAGAAAAATCGCCGAGCCAAGGTTTCCGGCAAGGCCTTTACAGAACCGATCGGCACCCCGCCCAGGCCCGAGGTTCTGTGGAGGGGACTGAGCGGGTCGGGTTGACCCCTAGAAAACCAGGAGCGCGGGTTGAACAGAGCCAGCAACTTCATGTTTTTTGGGGGTTCTGGACCTTCTTGAGAAGGCGTTCCGAAAGGCGAGCCATCTGATAAGACTCGGGGTTCCAGACCTCGAATCGGTCGATGCAACCGACGAAAAGGACGTCGTCGGTCAGTGCGGCTGCGCTGCGCATCTCTTTGGGCAGAGAAATGCGGCCGGCGCTGTCGAGTTCCAGTTCGATGATGCGGTCCACATAGTCGTGGCGCTCGGCCAACCGCAGCGGATCCGTGAAGTCGCCCTGACAAATCGGGTTGCTGAACCGCTCGAACTGCTCAACTGGAAGCACCATGACGAACTCCGCTTCCGATGGGTGCTTAATCATCACCGCCATGAGGGACAGGCTGGAAGGGTCTTCGGGGCGCCATTTTGCCGGCAAGGGAACGCGGCCTTGAGCGTCGAGCTTGTGGTCGTATCGCCAAGTGAAACGGGGCCGATTCGCCGCTGGATTCACTCCAGCAGAACCGGTTCCTGTCTCCATGATGTCACCTGCGGTGGCCATTCAAACTCCGTCAGCGATTTTATCCCTCAAATACCACGAGAAATTCCAAGGTCCCGTGGACGGCCCCTTCTTACTCTAATCTTCTCCCTTTTTGCAACTAACTCGTTGCTTTTTCTTACTATATGTTATGCACAAGTTATGCACAGGGGGCTTCATGGGTTGAAAACCCAGTAAATACCGTTAACAACTTGATCATCTTGAGATCGACATTTTGCATTGTTTCCCTTTTTCTCCCTGAGTGCGTGTTGCGGATTTTGATTTCGAACTGCCGATCGATCGGATTGCCCAATCCCCGAGCGCTGAGAGGGATGGTTCTCGGTTGATGGTTTTGAACCGCCAATCTCAAGGTGTTGAGCACCAGAGTTTTTTCGATATCGTTAATCTCCTCCAAGAAGGAGATGTGCTGGTGATGAACGATTCCCGGGTCATTCCCGCCCGACTGATGGGTCGCAAAATGGAGTCACCGGGCCAGGTGGAACTGCTGTTGCTGGAGGAGACTCAGGCTGGTCGTTGGTGGTCCATGGTTCGTCCCGGCAAACGGGTACGGCCGGGCATGCGCCTGCAATTTGGCGATCCCGCAACGGGGTTGTTGGTGTGTGAGGTCTTGGACAAGAATCCCGAAGGGCACATTTTGGTCCAATGGGATCAGTCGGAGTTCTTCTGGGAACGGCTTCTAAGAATCGGGCAAATCCCGCTGCCCCCCTACATCGAGCGAGGTGGATCCGGGGCCAGTGATCACGATGCCGCGCGGTATCAGACCATCTACAACCGGCAGGCGGGATCCGTGGCGGCTCCGACGGCGGGACTGCACTTCACGAAGCGGGTAATGCAAGCCTTGGAGGCCAAAGGCGTCCGGTTGCGTTATGTCACACTGCATGTTGGGGCGGGAACCTTCCTTCCGGTCAAGGCGGAGGCGGTCTCAGACCACACCATGCACGAAGAACGTTACGAGTTGGGAATCGAGACAGCTCAAGCCCTCAATGAAGCCAAGGCTTCAGGGCGGCGGGTGATTGCCGTCGGGACCACCAGCATGCGGGTTTTGGAAACGGTGGCGGCCCGTGCTGAAGGGCTCATTCAACCCGGTTCTGGGCGGACCCGGATTTTTATCCATCCCCCCCATGTTTTCCGAGTGGTGGATGCCCTGCTGACCAACTTTCACCTGCCCAAGAGTACGTTGTTGATGTTGGTCAGTGCGTTCGCCGATCCCGGTGGATTGCGAGGACGAGATTTCGTTATGGCTGCCTATGCCGAGGCAATTCGAGAGAAATACCGGTTCTTTAGTTATGGCGACGCCATGTTCCTCCATTGATCAGCGGAAGGATTCCCGGGGTGCCAGGGTTTTCCCCTATGTGGTCATTAACATGGCCATGACGGCCGACGGCAAGGTGGCAACGGCCGGGCGGGAGGTGACCACCTTTGGTAGTTCTGATGATCAAAGGGCTCTATATGCATTGAGAGCCACCGCTGATGCGCTGCTGTGCGGTGCCCGCACCGTCGAAGAGACCGGGGCCACCTTGGGGACAGGCTCCCCAAAGCATCTGGCGGCCCGGCGGAGGGCGGGATTGGCTCCGGCGCCTGTCCGAGTGGTGGTGAGTGGGGCCGCTTCGCTGTCCTCTGAAGCCGAACTTTGGAAGCATCCGGGGGCTCCTATCGTTGTTTTGGTCGCTGAAAGCGCTCCAAAAGCTCAACGTGAACGATTGCGTCAGTTGGGAGCCGAACTTTGGGTTTCACCCGGGGAAGGCCTTGATTTTTCAGCCGCCTTGTCGTGGTTGGCAGAGCGTCACGGGATTCGGCGTTTGGCGGCGGAGGGGGGAGGTCGGGTGAACGCGGCGCTCCTCGCGGCAAATCGGGTGGATGAAATCCGTCTGACCTGCGTGCCTCGGGTTTTTGGGGGACGGGCCGCGCCCACCATCGCGGATGGACCGCTGGCCGCGTGTTTGGCGGATGCCGCGCGTTTTCGGTTGGCTCAGGTTCGGACAGTGGGCGATGAGCGGTTCCTGCGGTACGTGCGGGCTGACTCTGAAGCTACTTCGCGCCCTGCCGGATCCACTCTTCCACCATTTTAAGGGGCTTGCCGGCCATCCGGTGCGCTTCCGGCTTGGGGATGTCTTCGTCCTTTCCAGCGAGAATGGTCAGGAGTGAGGACTTTCGGAGGTCGCCGGGCACCACCACCTTGCCGTAGGACTTGCCTCCAGCCAGTACTCGTTCGAGGGAATCGACCGAGAAACCGCCTTCAGCGGTGGGGCCGGAATGGCATTTCGAGCAGGAGGCCGTGAGGAGTTTCTGGATATCCGCATCAAATCGCACCGGTTGGATGACTTCGGCGATGGGACCGTCGGGCCATTGGGCTCCTTGATCAATCCAAGCCCGCAAAAGACCGATTTGTTCGGCCGTCAGAGGGTCGCTCTCGCCGGGTTTGCCTCCGGGCGGGGGCATGAGCATTTCGTCGATCAACCCGGCTGCCATGAGGATGATGGCGCTCTTGTCGCTCTGTCCGGCTTGAATGGCTGGGCCGTGGTCACCGGTCACCTTGAATGCTCCCTCGCGGGTATCCATCCGGTATTTCCCCTTTTGCTTTTCGGGACCGTGGCACTTGAAGCAGGCCGACTTGAAGAGCGGATAGACCTCAGTCTTGAAGTCCACAGGTCGTTTCAGTGCGGGCGGCAGTTTGGCCAACTGAGCCGGAGGAATCGGAACCTGCGCCGCCAGCGGCAGGGTCCAGAGCCCTGACCACAGTACCATCGGGCAACCAAGGGAACTCAACCATGGGGTCATGGGCCTGAGCCTAGAGCCCGAAGGCGATTGAGGGAAGGGAGAGCTGCTGGGAGGGGGCTGACAAACGGTTTTGGGACCGGTTTATCAAGGTCTGGTTTGTATGAGGACCTCTTCAAGGTTGATGGCGTCTTCGAAGTCCTAGGCCTCTGACCGCGGATCCCATCAGTGGCTGCGAAGCCAGAAGTTGAGGAGCGGAATCCAGACCAGCGTCGGCAATAAATTGGCCAGAGCGGCTCGCCGGATGCCGGCGATGGCAGGGGCACTGCAAAGAATCAGGAGACTGGAAGCCAGCATCACGGAGTCGGAAATCCCTTGGGACTGCAGCCAATCCGCCGCTGACGCGGATCCAACCGTCCAGGCGGATTGCCAAAGAAGGATCACTCCCAGCATCGCTAGGGACAGGCTCCATCGAATAGGGGACAGGCTCCGAACCCATGCGTGGACCGCTATGGCATCTAGGGCAGATTTGAGGGCGAGTCCGATCCATCGATGTTCCAGGCCGTCTTGGATGGCTGCCGGGATGAGCAGCGGGTTCAAGGCCAGGAGCCCTCCCATGGCCAGCGCACCAGAAAAGCGGATCGGTTTTCCTGATGGAGTGGGGAGGTGACTGGAAAGAGTACGCCCCCAGAGGTCTAGCCTTCGCTGCAGCCCGAGAATTCGGCCGGTCAGATTTCCCGACAGGAGGCCCACCACCGCAATCCCGAGAAAACGGATCGCTCCTGAAATGGAGTGCGGCAGGGTGTGAGCGATCCCGGTTCCGCCGATGAGCAACGCCAATCCGGCCGCCCCCCAACGGAACCGCCCTGAGTTGGGCGGCGGATTCTCGGTGCCGAGGGACCGTCGAGCCCAGAGGAGGGCCCCGACTCCGGCGGCTGCGTTGATCCAAGTACCCAGCACTGGGGGTGAGGATCTCTGGAAACGATTCAATCCGCAACCCGCCTGCAGAACGGTGGATTTGAGGAATCGGCTGATTGTCGCGAAATCCACTTGCTCCGAGATTACAAATGGTTTTCTTAGCCGGCTCGCATGCGGTGCGCACGGTGTCTGCGTGAGATCGAGTGCGAGCAGAGACAATTTCGAGAATCCATGAATCCGGCTCCCCGTCCACCAGGTCCTCCGCGATCCCTTGGCTCCAAGGCGCTGGTCCCGGTCAACTTCATCTGTTTGGCCCCTCAGGCTCAGAAAGTGGCTGTGGTGGGTGAATTCAATGCGTGGAATCCGGAGACCCACCCCATGACCCAGGCGTTTGACGGTTCCTGGCAGGCGTCCGTGAGCATTCGTCATGGTCATCACCAGTATGCATTTTGGGTGGATGGAGTCCTGCAGGTGGATCCGAGGGGGCAGGGAATCAGCCGCAATGCGCAGGGGCAACGGGTGTCCCTTCTGGCCGTGAGCTGAATCCTCTGCATCGGGGAGATGGAACTTTCGGCGCGCGCCGGTTATCCAAACGGCACGCGACATGGCGCAATTCAACTATAAGGCACGACGGCGTTCGGGAGAACTCGTCGAAGGAGTCCTCGAGGCCGGGGATCGGGCGGCTGCCGTGGCGCAAGTCGAACGGCTGGGGGTCATCCCGGTTTCCGTGGTGCAAGGTAAGGGTTCGGCCAAACCGGCGAAGTCCACGGCATCGGCGGGTTCCCCCGCGGCGCGCGCCGCCGCAGAAGGTTCCAAGGCCGGTTTGAGCCAAATCTTCAAGCGCGGTCCACAGAGGCCCGGACTGAAGGAGTTGGCCATGTACACCCTGCAATTGGCCAACTTGTTGCGGGCCGGCATGCCTCTCACCATGGCCTTGCGGAGCATGGAAAGCCTTTCCTCCAAGGGCATCCCCGGTGAGGCCAGCCGCCAGCTCAAGCAAGATGTGACCGAGGGTCGCAGCCTCTCTGACGCCATGGCCCGTCAGAACCACATCTTCCCCGATTTGGTCATCAACATGGTCCGGGCCGGAGAGCAGTCCGGTGCATTGGAGGAAGTGCTGCGCCGGCAAGCGGCCCACTTCGACCGTTTTGCCGAGGTTCAATCGAAGTTCAAGTCGGCCATGATTTATCCGGCCGTGGTGTGCGTCGTGGGCGGAGCGCTCGTGATCTTCTTCATGACGGTCATGTTGCCGAAGTTCATGACCCTCTTCGACAACACCAAGATTGAACTCCCGGCGATGACCAAGATGCTCATCGCCATCAGTGGTTTCCTGAGTGGCTATTGGTGGGCATTGTTGCTGGCTGGCGGTGCAGCCGTGGTCGGTTTCCGACGCTACCGGGCCAGCAAGGTCGGTCGCGAGACCCTGGACCGTTTGGTGATGCGCCTGCCGGTGATTGGCAAGGTGGTGCGACTGAATCTCTTCGGTCAATTTGCCCGCACGCTTTCCACCTTGTTGCAAAACGGCGTGCCGGTGTTGCAGGCGCTGCGCATCACCGAACAGGTCATGCCCAATGTGGTCATTCAAGAGGCCATCGCCCGGACTCGGGAGGCTGTCACCGATGGCAAAACCTTGGCCCAACCTCTGGCCAAGAGCCGGCTCTTCCCGCAGCTGATGATCGACTTGATCAAGATTGGCGAAGAGACCGGCGATGTGCCCGCCGCCTTGTCCAATGTGGCCGACACCTATGAAAACGACCTCAATGTCGGTTTGACGGCGATGACCAACCTCATCCAACCAGTGATCATTGTGGCCATCGCTTTCGTGGTGGGTTTCATGTTGCTGGGGGTGATGTCCGCGATGTTCAAGATCACCGAGAGCATTTCCACACGGTGAGCGCCTGAAGTGATGAGGACGGCCTTCCACATCGGGTCCAGAAACCGTGCCGCCCGCGCGGCCTTCACCATGATCGAACTCGTGGTGGCAGTGATGCTGGTGGCCGTGATGATGTTCGTGGCCGTCCCCCGATTCATGGCCAATAAAAAGAGTGCGATGGCCGAGACTCTCGAGGTGATGGAGTCCGCCTGCAACGAGGCCCGGGCGCGGGCCATCATGGGCAATCGGCCGATGCAGGTGGTGCTCTATGGCGCGGAGGGCAGGGTTCTGGTGGAACCGGCTCCGGAAGGCGTGATGGGAGCCACCAATGGGGTGTCCATGGCCTCCTTCGATCGGCTCCGGGATTCGCAGGATATGCAATCGGGCCCGATGTCCAAGCCGCCTTACCATGGTCAACTCAATGACGATGTCGCGTTCCGGAGTTTGTTGGTGAACGGGCAGAACATGATGAGTTCTTCACTGGCTGCGATTCGTTTCTTTCCCAATGGCACCAGCGACGCAATGAGTGCTGAACTCAGTTGGCTCAAAGGAGGACTCGAGGTGAAGCGACTCACCTTGGAGGTCATCACGGCGCGCCTTTCCATCGAGGATCTCCGATGAGGTGTCACCCTGTCCAATCAGCCGGCCCAGGACAATCCAGCGAGGCCTTCACGCTCATCGAAGTGGCGGTCGCCTCGGCCATCATGGCGTTGGCGCTCTTCGGGTTCATTTCGGTGTGTTCCACCGCGCTCAAATCGGCCAAATCCCTCAATCGGGTCGAGGTGGACGCCAGCAGTTTGGCAGCGGAATTGTCCATTTCCAACCGTCTGGAAGAAATGTCCGACAATGGCGACTTCGGCAAACTCTACCCCGGATACCAATGGAGCCGAACGGTCTATGAAGTCGGGACCAACGGCCTCTTCCGTGCCGATTTTGTCATTGTCGGCGGACCCAAGGGATCCGAGCGGCGCATGAGCGTGCTCCTCTTCCCCAAGCAATACGTCCAGGGGGCGGGTCGATGAAAGCGTTGTGGCATTCCGGGAGGCGGAGCCTCCGACGCGCGGGATTCACGGTGATGGAGGTCATGGTAGCCATCTTCCTCTTCGCCCTGATCCTCATGATGATCTACTCGACCTGGAGACTGATCTTCCAGAGTTCTCAGGCGGCGATCCGTTCCACCACCGATTCCCAGCGGGCGCGAATGGCCATGCGCACAGTGGAGGACGCCCTCGTTTCGGCCACCATGTTCGCCTCGAATCCGCGCCTTTATTTTTTCCAGGCCGACACGTCGGGCCAATTCGCGGCGGTGAGCTTCGCGGCAGACCTCTCGGATTCCTTTCCCAACAGCGGGATGTTCGGTGGAGAGCGGCTCCGCCGGGTTAGTTTCTATGTTCCTCCCGGAGGGAATGATTTGGTGCTGGAACAGAATTCACTTCTGGCCGACTTCGAGCAGGGTGGAGAGCCGGCCAGTATCGTCTTGGCCAGAGAGGTCCAATTGTTCCAACTGGAGTTCTGGGACGGTCAGCAGCGGGACTTTGTTGAGGAGTGGCTATCGACCAATCAGTTGCCGGTGATTGTCCGGGTGACCTTGGGTTTCGGTCAGTCCAAGGGTTCTCGAGAGCCGGCGCAAATCGTCAGTCGGGTGGTGCGCCTGCCTACGGTTGCAGTGCCGCGTGAGGCTCAGGGAGTGATTGGAGGAACACCGTGAACCTGCCCTGGATTCAGCGCCGAGGATTCTTGCGTCATCGTCAGCGGGGAGTCGCCTTGCTCATCGTCATGCTGCTCATCTTCGCCATGGCGGTGATCGTGACGGCGTTCGCCTACACCATGAAGGTCGAGGGGCGTTTGGCCACCCGAACCCAGAGCGAGAGCGAGATGGAATGGATGGGGCGCTCAGGCGTCGAGATGGCCAAGTGGGTCCTGTCCCTGTCGCGGCAGATTCCGGGTGAACAAACCTACGACGGTCTCAACCAATTCTGGGCCGGGGGCGTGGGGCCGACCAACATCGCGGACAATCCCTTCGAGGGAGTGTCGCTCCAGGATGTACCGCTGGGAGACGGGACCATTTCCATCGAAATCTTGGACGCGGAGCGCTACCTCAACATCAACTCCATCGCCACCCGCAATCCCCAGTTGTTGGAGCTGATCCTGCAGTTGTGCGGTGCGGGATCCTCAGACTCGGCCGATGTTTCTTCAGCGATCCGGGACTGGATCGACCCGAACGATGACTCAGCGATGGGAGGCGGCGCGGAGAGCGATTTCTACCGGATGCTCAATCCGCCCTATGTCGCCAAGAACGGTCCGATCGACGACATGTCCGAACTGCTGAAGATCCGCGGGATCACTCCGCAGTTGTACTGGGGGCCTCGCAGTGAAGGGGGAGGCGCGATGTTGTCGACGCATTCGGCAGCTCATTCCGCGGGTCATCGCATGGGGGCATCCACCTTCCTTGGCCAAGGCATCGCGGGTTCGGTGGGGCTGGCCGATGTGTTCTCAGCGGTGTCCAGCGGTCAGGTGAACATCAACACCGCTCCGTATCCGGTGCTGGTCATGGCTTGTGGCGGTGACGAGAACATTGCCCGCAACATCCAAGAGCAGCGCGCGGGCATGGATGGGGTGGATGGCACCTACGACGACACACCGGCCCGCGGGCCCCAAGACATCGCCCGCTTGCAGGGGGTTCCGGTGATGCCCAACCAAGGCACGCCGCTGGCGGTGTTTTCGACCGTCAGCAGCACCTTCGAGGTACGCGTCACTGCCCGTTTGGGGGCTTTGTCCCGTCGGTACATAGCGGTCTTGCGACGCACCAGTTTGCGGGAGATGCCCGTGCTGACCTTTCGCCGGGAGTGAGTCTCGGTTGGAATGTCGTCTGACGAAGGGCGAGTCCTCGGGGCCGATGCAAAATCGCCCGACGCGTTCTCCGTGAGCTGGAAAGCCGGCTCACGTAATGGGTCAAGAAATCGATTACGGAACGGGGGTGGCCACCGGGATCTTGAAGAAGCATTGCCAGCCGTTGTAGTCGGAGCCGAGTGAGACCCGTTTATTGGGCTGCCATTCGACATGGCCGTCTTCGAATCCGAAATTGCCGCCCTCCGGCGCACCGCGGGTGATCCGGTGAACGGCCGTGGCCACCTTCTTGCCGTTGTAATCGGTGTACCAGTTCAGCTTGGCGTCGAGGATATTGGTGGTCTTGGAACCAACGGCCTGCATGCGGTCGATGATGATGGGCGCTGCTTCGAACATGCCACCGAGCTTCTTCTTGAAGAACCATTCTGCGGTGCCCTGGGCTCCGCCGGTGACATCGGCGTCTCCGGTTTGCCGGCCCGGCAAGTAGAAGTAACCGATCAATTGGGCTTGGTTGTCGGTGTTGATCATCCCGCGTTCTGCGGCGCGGTGCCAGTCATCGGTGGGGCAGAACAACACGTCATTGGCCGCACGGGTGTTGTTGGCCGAGGTGCGGCGGTTCTTGATGAGGTAGCCGTTCCAGAAGTTGCTCATGGTGGGCACCATCCAGCTGAAACCGGCGCCGCCGCTGTTGTCGGGGAAAGAGTTCTGGTTGTCGGAGGCGTACAGGTTGACCGCGATGCCCCACTGCTTGCAGTTGCTGGCGCACAAGGTCTTGACTGCCTTGCTCTTCGCTCGGGACAAGGCGGGCAGGAGCATGCCCGCCAGGATTGCAATGATGGCGATGACGACCAGCAGTTCGATCAGGGTGAAGGCGCTGGTGCAACTGCGGCGTTGAAGGTTCATGGCTTGCGATTCCTGACGGGGCTATTGGGTTTGTTTTTAACGTCCCGGGCTTTCGCGGCCAGTGAAATTTTTAAGTGTTGGAAAACGGGGGGCTCCCGGGATGTGCCTGCGCTTGCAGCGGGTGGGCCTTTCCAGAAGTTCCTTCAGAGTACCCGGCTTCGTTGGGTCAAAAGAAAACGCCCCTGCCGATTCATCGACAGGGGCGGTGTTTGACGCAGCGATCAGTTCCGCGACTTGGCCAACTCGTCGTTGTTCATGGCGTTGAAGATCTTCCACTCCTCGTTGTGATAGGTGGGGTCCGGACGGAAGCTGAGCTTGGCGAAGAATTTCTTTTCCAGCTCGATGAGTAGCTTCTCATCGCGCGTCCGCAGGCGATCGAGCACCCGCGGGTTGCAGACGATCTTGACCTGGAAGTCGCCATCGTCGCGCGGACGACCTTTGAGTATCTGGGTCAGCTTGCGCTGGATTTCGACGCTCATGGTCTCCGCGCTCTTGATCACGCCACGGCCCTTGCAGTGTTCGCAATCGTCGTAGAGCGAGGAGCGGACGCTCTCGGTCTGGCGCTGGCGGGTCATCTCCATGAGCCCGAGCTGCGAAAGCGGCAAGACGTGCGTCTTGGCCTTGTCGCGCTTCAGGTTCTCCTTCATTCGCTGGAAGATGGACTGCTGGTCGCGGCGGGATTTCATGTCGATGAAGTCCAGCACGATGATGCCGCCCATGTTGCGCAGGCGCAGCTGGCGAGCGATCTCGTCTGCGGCGTCTTGGTTCACCTTGAGGATCGTCGCGTCGTGGTCCTTGGTGCCGGCCTGCTTGTGCTTGCCGGTGTTGACGTCGATGGCCACGAGCGCCTCGGTCTCGTCGATGATGAGGTAGCCGCCGCTCTTCAGGTTCACCTGACGGCTGAAGGCCGCCTCGAGCTGGCGGGTGATGTTGTAGCGGTCGAACAGCGGCTCGGCTTCGTTGTAGAAGTGCACCTTGCGGGCGGACCGTGGGCTGATGCGCTTGATGCTGTCGCGGATCGATTCGAACTTCTTGATGTCGTCGATGACGATCTTGTCGACGTCTTCGGTGAGGAAGTCGCGGACCGTGCGCTCGATCAAGTCGGGCTCCTGATAGACGCAGGAGGCCATCGGCTGGCTCTTGATGCGATCCTGGATGAGTTTCCACTCTTCCAGCAGCAGGGCCAGGTCACGCACGAAGTACGCCTTGCGCTTGTCCTCGCCGGCGGTGCGGATGATGACACCCATGCCCTCGGGGATGGTCAGTTCGCGGACGATCTTCTTGAGACGCTGGCGCTCCTCGACGTTCTCAATCTTGCGACTGATGCCCGACTGGTCGGAGTTGGGCAACAGGACGAGATAGCGGCCGGGTAGGGAAAGGTTGGTGGTGACGCGCGGTCCCTTGGTGCCAATAGGTCCCTTGGTGACTTGGATGATGATCTCGCTTCCGGGCGGGAAGAGTCGGGGGACATCCTTCTGGGTGATCTTGGGCTTGTCTTTGCGGCGCGATTTCCCGCTGTCATCGCGTTCCACGATCTCGACGCTGGAATCGAAGGTGTTGGGGATGATGTCCCAGTAGTGGAGGAAGGCATTCTTCTCGAAGCCGATGTCCACGAAGGCGGCTTTGAGTCCGTCCTCGAGGTTCTTCACCTTGCCCTTGTAAATGGAGCCAACCAAGCGGTCGTCGCCGGTGCGCTCGACGGTGAGGTCTTCGAGTTTGCTCTCTTCGAGCACCGCAACGCGGGTTTCCAGGGGTTCGGCATTGATGACTACTTCCTTGACGATCTTCTCCTCGGGGCGGATCAACCGCTTGACCTTCTTGACGACCTCCTTGACCGCGGCCCGGGCCTTCTCGATGAGGCCCTTGGGTTCGCGAGGCGGCTTGGGTGCCTGTTCGGCGGGTTCGTCGTGGGCCTCCTCGGGGCGGGAGAGATCGGGGGAACGGTAGGTCTGGTCCCGGCCGTTCTTGGTCAGATTGACCTCGGGGGCGTCGATGCTGTCCTCGGGAAGTCCGGCCGCCCGGTTTTCAGCTCGGCGGATTTCGGATTCATGGCGTCGGATGTCGAACACCCGTTCCTCGGTGGTTTTCTCGCCGATGGCTTCCATGCGGGCGTTGGTGGCCGATCGGTTGGGGTTGGGAGTGCCGATGCCCCGGGTGGGCTTGAAACGCATCGGCCCCTTGCCGCGTTTGAATGTCTGTTGACTCATGTCTGTAGATTTCGAGTTCTAGTACCGTTTGCGGTACAAATGGATGTTTTGAAGAACACCGACCGCGATCAGGGAGCACAGCACTGAGGTTCCGCCTGCACTGAGCAGGGGCAGTGGAATGCCCGTGACCGGCATCAATTTGATGTTCATGCCGATGTTCACGAAGACGTGGATGAAGAAGAGGGTGACGACACCGACGGCGAGCAAGCGACCCAGTCGGTCGCGCGATTCACTCGCGGTCTTGATGCCGCTGAAGAGGATAATGCCGTACAAGGTGATCACCGCCACGCTGCCGACAAAACCGCGTTCCTCGGCGATGACCGAGAAGATGAAGTCGTTGTGGGCTCCCAAGCGGGGCAGGTATCCGAGTCGATGCTGGGTGCCTTCCCGCCAGCCTTTGCCGGTGAAACCTCCCGACCCGACGGAGATCAACGCCTGTTCGACATTCCAGGACATTTGTCGTTTGCGCTGCGCGGCGCGCTGACGCAGCTCCGGGGTCGCTGAAGCGGGCGCGAAATCGGCATCAAAATACACCAGCAACCGCTCGCGCTGGTAGTCTTGCAATCGGATCAGTCGCCAGTTGGCCGGCGCGATGAAGATGTCCACAGCGATCAAGGTGACGATGAGAAAAGCTCCGCCCAGGAGTTTGGCGATAAAGCGTTGAGGGACTCCCGCGACGAGCATCATGACCAAGGTGATGGGCAAGAAGACGAGGGACGAGCCCAGGTCGGGTTGCTTGAGGATGAGCCCCAGTGGGAGAAGTGTGAGGACCAAGGCCTTCAGGAAGATTCCCGGGGAACGCAATTCCGCGGCGGGACGCGCCAGGAAGTTGGCCATGGCGAAGAGAAAGGTCAGCTTGGCGAGTTCACTGGGCTGAAACTGCAGTGGGCCGATATCCAACCAACGTCGTGCGCCATTGCGCGACGTGCCCAGGATATAGACCGCGACCAGCAAGGTGATGGAAACCCAGTAGCCGACCATCGCCCAACGGGCCAGTCGGCCGTAGTCGACAAGGCTCATGCCGAGGACCGCGAGGATGCCAATGCCAAAGGCCATGACTTGGCGAGTGGCCGTCCACTGGTACCAGGATGCCCCCCTCGCCAACTCGGCGCTGCCGGTGGTGCTGAAGATGAACATCGCGCTGATGATCATCAGTCCCAACACCGAGAGCCACAGGGGCCACAGGATGGCTGCCTCGGCTCGGCGGTTCTGATGGAGGGAAGTCGTCATGGGTTCATGGCGATGGGCCGGCCAGAGCCCGTATCTCGTCCCCGCAGGTGTTCATAGATCTTCCGCGCCACCGGGCCGCAGGTCCGCCCGCCGGAGGCACCGCTTTCCACCATGACGACCACCGCGTAGCGGGGGGATTCAAACGGAGCGAAGCTGGCGAACCAAGTCACCTTGTCCTTCACGCCGTTGCCCTTGATCTCGGCCGTCCCGGTCTTGCCGCAGACGGAGTAATCGGTGACGCGGGCGCTGGTGCCGGTGCCTTCGGTGTCCAGGACGTCATCCCGCATGGCGGCGCGGATGTGGGCGAGGTATTCCGGTCGGGTTTCCAGTCGACTGCGCACCTGACCCGGCCGAATGGTGCTGGGAGCCTCCTCGCTCAGGGGATCTCCGGACTCCAGGCGATCCACCAAGCGGGGGTAGTAGACCGTGCCGCCATTGGCCACTGCGGCGACCATGACTGCCAATTGCAGCGGAGTCACCGTGACTTCTTGTCCAATGCTGAAGTTGGCCAACCGGCCTTGGGGCCAGCGTTCGGCCCGGGCTTCGGCCGGTTCGGGCATCCAACCAGAACGTTCCTCGGTCGGTCGGAGTTGGATGCGTGTCTGCTCGCCGAAATGGAACCGGTGGGCCGTGGTGAGCAGGCGGTCGTATCCGGCATCCAACCCCAGCTGGATAAAGTAGGCGTTGGAGGATCGGATGAAGGCGCGACGAAAGTCGTAGGGACCCGGAGGTGCAGTATCCTCGATTTTGATGTTCCCGCGGTGGTAGATCCCCTTGCCCGGCTTGGACGGATTGGGTTCAACGATTTGCACCTGGTTGGGATCCAGTCCGTTTTCCAAGGCAGCCAGTGCGGTCACGATTTTGAAAGTGGAACCGGGGGAGTAGGCACCATCGGTGGCGCGATTCATCAGAGGGGTCCGCTTGGGTACGTCATAGTAATTGGTCCAACGGTTTCGGCTGATGCCATCGATCCATTCGCCCGGATCGAAGCTGGGGGCACTGGCCATGGCCAACACATCGCCGTTGCGGGCATCTAGAACGACCACCGCTCCGCGCTCCTCGCCGCTCACCGCCGACAGGGCCGCCTCGGCCGCCTTTTGGACATCGATGTCCAGAGTGGTGATCAAATTCTGACCCGGCACCGGTTCGGCCGTGACGGTCTCACCCACACGATATCCGTCGCTGTTGACGAGGATGCTCTTGGTGCCGGAGACGCCCCGTAAAGAGGCGTCGAAAGCCGCCTCGAGACCGGCAGCTCCCTTGTAGTCTCGAAGCCGGTAGTCGAAGGATTCACCCTCGTCGCCTTCGAAGTCATCTGCCCGGACCAAATACCCCAGGGCATGGGCCGCCAAGGGGCCGTGTGGATAATTGCGGACCGCCTGCAGCTCCGTTCTGATTCCAGGAATGGACCACGATTGTTCGGTCAGGAGGGCCACTTGTTGCGGAGTCAATTTCTTGAGAACCGCCAGCGGCAGGGCTCGGGTGTTGGCCCAGTGTCGTTGGAGTTCGGATTCGGTGAGGGTCAACGGCAGTCCGATCTTGGCGGCCACCTTCGTGACGACATTGCTCACCACGTTGTAGCGGGCTTGTCTCCAGAGGAGGGTGTTTTCTTCGGGTCGGATCAGGATTCGGGGCGCCTCCCGACGGAATTTGGACATCATCCGATGCAAGAGCCCCGGGGACACTGGGTTGGTTCCTCCGCGCGCTGCGATGACTTCACGACGCAATCGTCCGTATTCCTTCGAAAAATCCCGACTCAGGGCCTCCAGATAGACATCCAGACGGTATCGCGGGGTATTGCCCACACATTCGCGTCCATTCCGATCAAGAATGCGTCCTCTCAGCGCGGGAACCCGCACGGATTGAAAACTCTGGGTTTGCAGGGATTGTTCGAAACGGTGGTGGCTGAGGATTTGCACCCGCAGGAGGCCGATGAGCAGCAGCAACAAGCCTGCGCCGATCACTCCGGCCATCCACCGCAGCGGCCGCTCTCCCTTGTTGAACTGGTCAAAGATGAGCATGGTTCAACGGGGGCGGAATTGACGGCCCCGGACGGTTTCCCGATCGGTGCGGAAGCTGGAGGTGGTGAGGGGGCGGTAGTCGAAGATCCGGTGCAGGAAATCGAACATCCAGAAGAGGGCAGGGCAGGCGACTCCATTGAGCAGCCCCATCAGCAGAAGTTGGATGAATGTGAACCCGCCGGTGACCGGTTGGGAACGGGTGAGGGACAACACTCCCAAGGTCAGGAGCGGCACACCAGCGCCAGCTCCGAGCCCGATCCAAAACTGAGCGAAACCTTGATCTCGCAGGATGAGGTGGCGTTGCAGTTGCAGGGTGAACCCCAGGAGGAACAGCGGCATGGTGCTGACCCCGAGTGGCGATGCCGAGAGTGAATCAATCCACAGACCGCTCAAAACGGCCAGGCTGATGGTGACGCCAAATCCGTGGGTCAATGCCGCATAGCAGACCAGAGCCGGGCTCAGTGCCAAGGGGACGGAGAGGAGTTGTCGAAGCGTCGAAAACTGGGTCTGGGCGAAAACTGACAGCCAGGTGACCAGAAACAGGAAGATCAAGGTGAAGCGGTTCATGGCTGAAGCACCCACACTTCTTCCAGACGGTTGAGGTTGGCCGCCAGACGGATTCGGGCGGTGGTGAACACGTTGCCGTTCTCGTTCCGTGTGTCCACGATGGTTCCAACAGGAAGTCCTGCTGGAAAGATTCCGCCCAGACCGCTGGTCAGCACCACCTGCCCGGCCATGATCCCAGGGCAGTTCTGCAGCAAGGTCATTTCCACCAGACCGCCATCACCTGAGAGGGTTTGCCCCGGCTTGATGATGCCCAAATCGCGGGTTTCCTTGACCACCACGGCCACCCCGCATTCGGCATCACCCACGAGGGCGACTTGCGAGTGGGTCAGGCCCGCCTGACTAATCCGGCCCACCAGTCCCTCGCCGCTCATCACCACGTGATCGGGTTTCAGGTTGTCTCGGGAACCGAGGTTGATTTGAAGGGTTCGCCACCACGTCGTCGGATCACGACCGACTACTCGAGCCAGTTTGAGATGCCAGGGGCCTCTCGGTGCTGCGCCGATGGTAGCCCGCAGTCGCTGATTTTCGGCCAATGCATCCGTTCCTTGGAGGGCCGAAACCTTGAGTTCAGCGTTCTCGCGTTCGAGACGCAGGAGGTTGTCGATGAGGGTGGAACGGGGAAGCACCTGGTAACCGGCTCGATCCAGCAAGGAGTCTGAAGCCGCACGGATGCCGAAGAGAGGCAGGAACGAAGCACCAATAGCCGACTTGACCTGCGTCTGGAGAGACACAGGCAAATTCAGCAGGCCCAGCGTCAGGAGTCCTACGCCGGCCAATGCAAGGTAATGGGTCCGCTTCAGCACGTTCTATCCGTTCAGGACGAACGCACACCGGGGAGATCAGGTCGACGTGGACGAAGCGACTCTTCGAAGGAAGGAGAGTTCCTGCAGCACACGTCCGGTGCCCGTGGCCACTGCGCTCAACGGATCGTCGGCGATGTGGACCGGGAGGCCGGTTTCCTGAGAGACCAAGCGGTCGATATTGCGCAATAGCGCTCCACCGCCGGCCATCATGATGCCCTTGTCCACCAAGTCGGCAGACAATTCCGGGGGGCACCGTTCCAACGTGATGCGGACAGACTCCAAAATGCTCGAGAGCGGTTCTTGCAGGGCGGCCCTGATTTCCTCGGAACGGATGACGACCGTCTTGGGGAGGCCCGCACTGAGATCGCGGCCCTTCACCTCCATGGTCAATTCCTGGTCCAACGGAAACGCCGACCCGACACGGATCTTGATCTCCTCGGCGGTACGTTCGCCGATCATTAAATTGTGTGCGCGCTTCATGTGCGCGACGATCGTTTCGTCGAATTCATCGCCGCCCACGCGAACGCTGCGGCTGAAGACGATGCCTGCCAGCGAGATGATCGCGATCTCGCAGGTGCCACCGCCGATGTCGACGATCATGTTGCCCGAAGGTTCGTGGACGGGTAGACCCACGCCGATAGCCGATGCCATCGGTTGCTCGATGAGGTACACTTCGCGGGCCCCGGCGTGGGTGGCGGAGTCCTTGACGGCTCGTTTTTCAACCTCGGTGATGCCCGAGGGGACGGCGACAACCACCCGCGGCATGATCAACTTGCGGTGGTGCACCTTCTGGATGAAGTGGCGCAGCATCGCTTCCGTGATTTCAAAGTCGGCGATGACGCCGTCCTTCATGGGGCGTATGGCAACGATGTTGCCGGGAGTGCGCCCGAGCATCCGCTTGGCTTCTTCACCAACGGCCAAGACATTGGTGGTGCCGGCTTGGATGGCGACCACCGAGGGTTCACGCAAAACAATCCCCTGATCCCTGACGTAGACGAGGGAGTTGGCTGTTCCGAGGTCGATTCCGATGTCGTTCGAGAAGAGACCTTTGATCTGCGCTAGCATTGAGAAGCCTTTTGGGCGGTGAGGAAGGGTGGGAGTGCCATCACCGGCCGGTCAAGGGAAATGGACAACAAGCTCGTTGACGCGTTCGGGTTACGATTCGATGAGGCATTCATGGCCACGTTGTTTCGGATCGTTGTGTTTCGGATCTTTTGACGATGCCGTGGAAATCTTGGGCATTAACGGCACCCGATTTTCAGGGTTGAAGACGTTCGACAAAGCCGATCGTTGAAGCCCCGTCAACCAAACCATCCGATCCGAATCGATCGCCCCAATGGCAAAGGACCGATCATGAATCTGGGATCAACGGCCCTCGGTCATGGCCGAAGGCAGTCCCGATTCCCAAGACTTCGGGGTGTTCCAAGGACGGCCAATCAACTCATCTTCGGTGCGGCAACCGGTCAGGAGCATCAGCACCATCCCGGCCATGGCCAATCCCTTCCACCGCTGAACAATCAACTTCATGGAAGGATCAATACAGCACCTGATCGCCAGCAGCAACAGCGACATCCCCTTGTTTCCAAGCGGGGAGCACGTTGGCGACGCTGCGATTGGCCTCAACCGTGACGATCTTCACCTTGCCGACCAGTTTGTCGCCGCGGCGGACCATGAGCAATCCACCTTCGAGAGCGCCTTGCTGGGAGCCGACGTTGATCACCACAAACTCCCATTTCGGATCGACAGCCACAACGGCCCCCTTCAGCCCGGGCATGGCGACGACACGATTTTCATCTTCGTACTTGGAAAGTTTGTTCTTCAGGGCGGCGACATTGCGCTGGAGGATGGATTTTTCATCAGCCAGAACGCTGGACAACTCCTTGGAAGCCTTCAATTCGCCCTTCATGGCGATGATCTGGTCGGGCTTCATGCCGGTGCCGGCCCACTGAGCCAACTGCTCCTGCGCGGAGTTCTTATCGGCCAGGGTCTTGTTGTATTCGGTGAAGTACTTGTCGGCGCGGGCCTGCTGAGTCGCAGCGGCCGCGGTGGCGGTCTCCAACTCCTTTTGAGTGGCGGCCAGCTCTGAGGACTTCTTGTCGGCGGTGGCAACGGCGGCCTTGGCCTTCTTTTCGGCCTCGGTCTTGGCGGCTTCCGAAGCGGCGAGGTTGGTCTGGAGTTCGGTGCGCTCCTGAACCAAACCTTCGATCTTGGGTTTGGTGACGGTGAAGCTCAGCGCCAGGCTTCCGATGGCGGCCAGTACGGCAAGAATGAGGGCAACGCGGTACATGTGAGAGAGATGTTGCTCGGACACTAGGTTGGCGCTTGGAAAACTGTCAACGGCCGTGGCGGTCAACCTGACGATTTTGTCGCTTGGCCAGTGCCTGGTGCGGTGGAAGGTGTTTTTTGCGATCCATCCAACAAAACCGCTTGCGCCGATTGCGAAGCGGCTTTTTCGTAGCTCACAATTCCCGTTGTCAAATAAATGTGACCAGGACATCCCATATCAACCCACCTATGTCGTACCACAACTATCGCCACTTCCGGGGCACAGTTCTCCGGAATGCCATCACCGTCGGGCTCGGATCCCAACTGATCGCAGTTCCGGTCCTTTGGGCTCAAACCGCAGGGGCTGCTCAAACCATGGACCGGGTCCAGATCACGGGCTCGCTGATCCCGACAGCCGATACGGTGGGTGTTGCTCCGGTTGAGACGGTCGATGCCGAGCGCATCACGCTGACGGGCCAGCAAGATATTCTTGCTGTGCTGCGGCGGTACAGCACGTCGTTCGCGGGTAGCGGCAACGCCGGCCAGACCGAGAACAACGGTGGTTTTGGTGAGGCCAACGTGGCTTTGCGCAACCTGAGCACACTGATTCTTCTGGACGGCCGACGTCTGGCGAGCTCTGCGTTCAGCAATGGGGCCGCGGTGGACGTCAACACCCTGCCGCTGGCGATGATCGATCGCATCGAAATCTTAAAGGACGGATCCTCCACCATCTACGGTTCGGATGCCGTGGGCGGCGTCGTTAACATCATCACCAAGAAGAACTGGAACGGGTTCGAGGTCGGCACACGCTATGGCTTTGCCACCGGCAATGGTTATTTCAACGAGACCCAAGCCCATGCCGTCTACGGCTACGCCAAGGATGGGGTCCGCCTTACCACGGGCATCAACTATTACCAGTCGGACCCTCTCTATACCAAGAACCGCCAGTCCGCCTCGCTGGGGCGTCAGGAGTTGATCGATCGCGGCGTCAATCCCCCGACCTACGTCAGTCCATCCTACTCCGGGCGGGTTGACGACTTCCTGCTAGCCGGGTCTCCCTTTGCCGTCGGAGCTCCCGGGTATCGTCCCGGCTTGGTGGCACCACCCCAGTTGACTGGTGGGCCTTATCCGACAGTTGCGGACTACAACGCGGCCGCCGTCGCCCAGTTGGGTTACGCCCCCTACCTGAATCTCAACACGGTGCCGGCGGCCAATGGGTTGGCCGGAGCCAACTTCCCGCTGCTCAACACCTCCCTGCTCAATACCATATCGATCCAAGGGCAGGACCGTCGCAATGCGTTCGCCAACTTCGAGAAGGACTTCGCCGACGGGAATGTGACCTTTTACACGCAGTTCCTGTTCACGCAGACCGAGAGCATCGGCCAATTGGCTCCTCCTCCGCTGATTGGCATCGGGCAATCCGGCCTCTTTATTCCAGCCGCGAGTGCCGCTAACCCGTTCGGTGTAGATTTGGGCAATGACGGAGTCAACGCAGGCTCATCCTCCCCCCGCGGTCGAAACCGGTTCTCGGAGCTTGGCAACCGCAGCTATGTTTCAGAGACCGACTTTTTCCACGTCGTGGCCGGGTTCAAGGGCAAGGTCGCCGAGAAATTTACTTGGGATGTGGGGTTCAACTTCAATCGGAGCGAGCAACTCCAGACCTCGGCCGCAGGCAATGGTAGTCTGTTGAACCAGGCCCTGGCCCCCGATCTGGCCTTCGACCCGACTGGTCGCACCAGCCAGCTCCGGGACGCCAACGGCAACCGAGTGCCGGTGTTCAACTTCTTCGCGCTGCCCGGGTACAACGATCCCCGGACGATCGATGCGATCCGGTACACTGGGTACCAAGCGGGCCGATCTGAACTGTACAGTGTCGATCCCACTTTCGGTGGAGACCTCTTCGAACTACCGGCCGGACCGCTCGCCTTCATGGTGGGCGCTCAGTACATCCACGAGAGCCTCGCCATCAACTTCGATCCGGAGTCCATCAATGGAACCCTCCTGGGCTATAGCGCCCAGTTGCCATTCTCGGGTGGCACCCGGGACCGTTACGCCGGGTTCGCCGAGGTGCGGGTTCCGCTGGCATCCCCGGAGCAGAATCTCCCGGCGTTGTACCGCTTCGAGTTGACCGCTTCCGGTCGCTTCGAGCAGTTGGACACCGGAGGAGTTTCCAAGGATGCCACCGTACCCAAGGTGGGATTCCGTTGGCAGCCTCTCGACGACCAAGTGACCGTGCGCGGCGCCTACTCTCAAGGGTTCGTTGTCCCCGGTCTCTATAGTCTTTTTGGTCCGGCGGTGCAGAGTTTCCCGACGATCTCGGTCGGTGGTGCGATGGGTCAGCAGCAGGTTACCTACATCAGCAATTCAGCACTGCCGCCCGCCGACTCGGAGAGCTTCACCGGTGGCCTCGTGATCACGCCCAAGGCAATCAAAAACCTCACACTGTCGGCGGAGTACTATTACATCAATCAGGACAACATCGGATACTATCCCGACCAGACCGCGATCGTTGCCGACATCAACGCCCTCGGGAACGCATCCCGCTGGGCCAAGGGTTACACCGATTCGGGTGGCAATCCCTTGACCACCGGCGCGGCCAATCAGGTCACCGCATCGAACTTCGGCAATCTTGATGTGCCGTTGCTGCCCGGATCGTCCCAGAGGACTTACGGCATCGACTTCACCGCGAACTACAAGGTGCCCACCGACTCGTTGGGTGAATTTAACCTCTTTGCCAACGCCAACTATCTGCTCGGGTACAAGCAGAACCAAGGTCCGGGCACACCATTCCTGAGCTTCGCCGGGCAGTATACCGATTCCCAAGTCACCGGCATCTCCAACGGCGCGATGCCGGATTACCTGGTCACCACGGGCACCACTTGGGATTACCAGAACTTCCAATACAGCATCGTTGGACGCTACGTTCCTGGTGTCGCTGACCAGGGCTACTTGTTCACCGGGGATACCGTCCACGGATTCACCGCCAATGATCTGGTATGGAACGTTCCGGACTACTACACGGTTGACATGCGTCTAGCCTACAACTTCAAGAGCGCTAACGGTGGCGCGTGGTATGACGGCACTAGTATAGCGATCGGCGTCAACAACATCACCGATGAGAAGCCGCCGCTCATCGCCTCCTCGTCAGAAGACAACACCGACAAGTCCACCTACGACCTGCTCGGGCGGTTCGTCTACGTCCAGGCGAGCAAGAAGTTTTGATCTACCCCACGGACCGTCCTCGCGGTCCAAGGTTCTTATAGGGCCGGCCCCCCACAAAGGGGCCGGTCTTTTTGTATCTGCAGGCTCCCAACAAGGGACAGGCTCCCAACAAGGGACAGGCTCCCTGTTCTGGGCACGTTTGAGGGACAGGCTCCCTTGCAAGCTTGAACCGGTGGCGGCGGACCGGGAGATTGGGGGCATGCAATGGAGCGCCCGCGATCTGGCCCGTCACATCGACCATACCCTGCTCAAGCCTGAGGCTCGGGCTTCAGATATCGCACGCCTTTGCGCCGAGGCGTTGGAACATCAGTTCTGGAGCGTGTGTGTCCACGGAAGTCGGGTGGCTCAGGCGGCCGCCTTGCTGGAAGGTTCAGAAGTGAAGGTGGCGGCGGTGGTCGGATTCCCCCTCGGAGCCATGGACGGGGATGCCAAACGTTACGAGACCGAGGTGGCCATTGATCTGGGAGCTCAAGAAATCGACATGGTCCTGAATATCGGCCGAATCAAGGATGGGGATGACCGTGCCGTGTTCCGTGAGATCCGCGATGTGGTCGAAGCCGCCCAAGGAGTCTGGGTGAAGGTGATCCTGGAAACCTGCCTGCTCTCCGAGGACGAGAAACTCCGCGCCTGTTCCCTCTGCGTGGAGGCAGGTGCCAAGTTCGTGAAGACTTCCACGGGCTTCAGCTCCGGTGGAGCCACCCTGGAAGACATACGGCTAATGCGACAGGCCGTCGGGTCCGCTCTGGGCGTGAAGGCTAGCGGCGGAATTCGCGACACGGCCACGGCGCTGGCGATGCTCGAAGCAGGAGCCAGCCGCCTGGGGACCAGTGCTGGCGTGGCCATCGTGACCGGCCACGCAACCGCAATCGGTGGCTACTGAAGGAGGTAGCGAAAGTCCGGCTAGGCGCTGTCTCAGGCGCCACCCCACGTCAAACCTTGCGGGTCAGCCGCACGCCGAGCTGTAGGAGGGACTGGGCGTCTTCGTCGGTCTTGGCTTCGGCATAGATGCGCAGGATGGGCTCGGTGCCGGAGCCTCGCAGCATCAGCCAAGACCCGTCTTGAGCGATGAACTTGACCCCGTCGTAAGCCTTCACGGTGGCCAGCTTCGACTTCAGCAGACGGGCCGGAGGATGCTCCGAGCAGAACTGCATCAGAGCGGCCCGTTTTTCCAGTGGGAAAGTCGTGTCGATGCGGGCGTAACGGTGGGGGCCGAAATCCTTTTCCAATTCGCGGAGCAGGGTCTTCAGCGGCTTGCGCTCCATGGCCAACATCTCCAGCAGCACCAGTCCGGCGGCGATGCCGTCCCGCTCCGGGATATGGCCCGGGAAACCGATGCCGCCGCTTTCCTCGAACCCCAGAAGAACACCACCTTTGAGAATCTCACTGGCGATGTACTTGAAGCCCACGCCGGTTTCAACCAACTCCAGACCCAGTTTTGCGCACATGCGGTCGACCATGGATGTGGTGGTCAACGCCTTGACCACCTTGCCGGTCATACCCCGGTTTTTGACGTAGTGGCGCAGCAGCAGGCAAATGATCTGATGGGTGGTCAGCGGAGCACCATCGCCCATCAGGCCGCCGACGCGATCGGCATCACCGTCGGTGACCAAGCACAAATCGTGCGGGTGCTTCTTGAGGAAAGGAATCGAGCGGATGTAGTTCCGGGCGATGGGCTCCGGGTTGATGCCGGCGAATCCGGGGTTGTGCTCGGCGTTGATGGTGGTCACCCGACAGGTTGTGCCTGCGAGCAGTTCGTCAAAGCACCCAGCACCCACGCCATGCAGTGCCTCATGGGCAAATTTGAGTCCAGAAGCGGCGATGAGAGGAAAATCGACCAGCTTTTTGAGCGCCGCGTAGTGGGCTCCTCGAATGTCTTTGACCGAAACCGAGCGGGCCTTGATGGCTTGCGCCAAGGGCGTGGCGCGGACGGGGTTTCGATCCAGCAGAGCCTCGACAGCCTGACAAATGGCCGGTTCCCCCGAACCTCCATACCAAGCCTTGAGTTTGAACCCGTTGAAGATGGCCGGATTGTGGCTGGCGGTGAGCATCACGCCGCCGATGGCCTTTTGCCGCTTCACCTCGAAGGACACGCTGGGCGTCGGGGTGGGGCGGTCGGTCAGGGTGACGATGAACCCGTTGCCTGCCAGCACTTCGGCCACCCGGGCCGCAAATTGCTCGGAAAGGAATCGACGGTCATAACCGACGATGGCCCGGTCACCGTTAACGTCATCGACCGGGTGGCTTCGCCAATAATCCGCCGTCGCCTGGGCCACTCGGTCCAGATTGGCAAAGGTGAAATCTTCGGCAATGACGGCGCGCCAGCCGTCTGTTCCAAACTTGATGGCTCCCATAGCGTGTTGTTGCGCTATGGGAGCCCAAAGAGGCGCTGAAATCCAGCATCAAGCAGCCACTGCAGACTCCGCCCTGAGCATCACCGGTTGAATGGCCGCGAACTCCCCACGCAAAGGACGGGTCTTGCGGGCAATGTTCCGAGTGTGGGCGTAGACCGTGTTCACCGAAAGGCCCAGTTGGTCGGCAATATCCTGACAGGAGACGCCAGCACCGCGCATGGCGGCGATGTTTCGCTCCCGATCGGAGAGCGGATAGACGCTCTTGAGGGGCGAGGCAGTGCTTTCTACGAGCACATCACGCGAAAGGCCAATGCGGCCGTCCAAAAGCGCTTCGATGGCTCGGGACATGCGTCGGGACTCCGCGTAGTCGACGGAGTTGCCGCTATCGATGATGTTTTGGATTTCCACCCAGTTGGAGATGGTTTCTAGCGGGATGAAAAGGGTCTTCCGGGGCCACTGAACCGCTGCCAACATTCGGAAAACAGGCACACCCAAAGCGCCGTTGCCAAAGATGCGAAGGATGGCTCCGTCGCCCTTGCCTTGAAGGATGAGGTCCACCGTCTGCTCAGGGGAGTCGGATTCATGGACCGAGAGGCCTTGGCTTTCGCACAATTCTGCCAAGAAACGGCGAGTCTTGGGGTCCTGATCAGCAACGATGATCTCCAGATCCCGTCCCGGGCCGCTGGGTTCGTCTCCCACGGGTTTCACCTGCTCCAAGGCCGCGCGCATGGAAGATGCCTTTTCCGCGTCGGTGGTTCCCGGAGATTCCAATCGATAGAGGCATCCCTTTTGGGAGAGCAGATACTGCCCGATGCGACCCACGATAGGAGCCGTGAGCAACGCCTTGCCGCGTTCGCCTCGGGACGGATCGGTGGCGTATCCTTTGAGGCGCAGGCCCGCCTTGGAATCGATGAGGTTCCAAGAGTAAAGGCGAACCGTGGAGTCTGGTGACGTTTCAGGTGATCTGGCGGAACGGTACATGTTTTATTGGGGTTTATTTTAATTAAAAAAACCGGCAGAATCAATCCGAAAATCATTTACACAGCAATAAGGGATTGGCGTTCAATGCCCAACTTACCCAACGGGACACCCCTTTGGTCGGGGGGCGGCGTAAGTAAGCATCGGCGATGGTTTGCAAGTTGCTGGGTCGATCTCGGATGCTGATTTCGGCCAATGCCGCTGCCATGTTGATTTCTGTCTCCAACAAGGAAACCCAGCGGGTGCAAAGAAGCACTCGAACCAACCACCGTCGCTGGGATGGGTACATGCGAAGCAAGCATTGACGTTCCGAGGGGTGCTCTTCCAAGAACCACCGGAGGTAGGTGGATTGTCCCTTGAGGTCTTTACCGAGGCTCATGCTGGCGCTGTGCATACTGGTTCAGTTCTGTCGCCTTCAACCGTTCCGGACCGCTTGGGTAAGCGTGCTCTAAAGGTCGAGACTAAGTTAGATACGGGTAAATTCTTACCCAACGATTGTCTGTAACGGAAGGTCCACAAAAGTAGTAACGGGTTGTCGCTGGTGTGTCGCTGCAGGCCTGTCAAATGACCAGATGTGGTGAAGAATTGACAATCTGGTGTGTCTGAGGAGCATATTTCCAACGAACGTGTATCCAATTGGAGATGCCACGTCTCTGGCTTGAGCGAAGTCCGGAGTGGAGACCATTGGCTCTGCGAGCAGTGCCGTACGAGTAGGGGTTTTCTTGGATGTGAGCCGCTGCCTCAAATGACAGAGTGAACACGACACACCAGCGTTTCATGGAGAACAACCCTGATGGTCCAAAATGGCCCCAGGGGGGGCGATCCGTTGGGCCCAGGCGTCCGGTTTCTCGGGTGGGCACTGTGTTGTGGCCCGCGATGAGCGCGTGGTTTTCGGTGCTGGCGTTGTTGGCGTTGTTTTTGACGAGGAGCACCCAAGCTCAAGTCGAGAAAACCGCCCCAGTGCTGCCCGCCCCCATTTTAGAGCCTTATTTGAACGAAAGTTGGGGCGAACGCGATGGTTTGCCCGGCGGACCGGTCCAAGCATTGTGGGAGTCCAATGATGGTTTGCTGTGGGTTGGCAGCCAGTATGGTTTGAGAATCTTCGACGGAAAGACGTTCCGCATCCCGGAGGAACTCGCAGACCTGAAGGACGAATCCATTGAAGACATTTTCACCGACGGTTCTGGGCTACTTTGGATGCAGGGTCGAAAGGCCATTTTCTCCATTCAGCTCCGGTCGGACGGCGTGTATGAAAAAAGCCGCTTCGAGGGATCCAACTTGGCGAAGGACGGATTGGGGTGGGTGTGGTTCAAGACAGGCAGTGAGATCCGCGGGCGACGCGGAACGATGGAGGCCAGTTTTCCGTCAGAGCCGGCTTCCAAATCAAAATCCGTGGGTCTGAAGTTGGATTTGTGGGGGGGGCGAGAGGGCGGTGTGTATCGGGTGGATGATCAGGGCACTCTTTGGCGTGGAACCCCGCAAGGCTGGACGCAAATTCCCGGACCGCTTGCCTCTGGAGAGCGGGTGTATCGGTGCGGGATGTTTGAGGACCGCCAGCAGCGGATTTGGCTTTCTATCCTGACCGAATCAAAACAACTGAAGCTTTTCACTCGGACCGACGGCATTTGGCAACGGCAACCCGACGACGAGGCTTCCCTATTTCGGTCGGAACGCTGCTATCACGACACCTCGCGTGGAGCGTTCTTGATGGGGTCCGACCAAGGGCTGATTTATCATATCCAGCATGAAGGTAAGGATCGTCGAATCTACAAGGCGTTCGAGTATTCGGAACCCATTCAAGCCATCCACGAGGATCATTTGGGAAACTGGTGGGTGGGTGGCGAAGTGTCCGGCCTCCGGTTGATTAGCCGAGATCCAATTCGTTTGCTGACGTTGAAGGGAACGCCAGGAGCGGTTCCCATGGATTCGCGCGGGGGACAGACCGTTGAGGTCATTGGCCGAAGGGAGATGTTCGTCGTGCTCAGCGCCGTTTCGGATGACCACGGTGGATTCTGGGTCGCTGCCGGGAGCCATGGATTAATGATTCGCCATGGGGATGAGTTGAAGGCGGTGACGAACGCTTCTCCACAGCTGCCGGTGGATGGCTATGTGAGTTCGCTCGCCGTGTCACCACGGGGCTTGGTTGTGGGCGGGCGCGGTCTGTTGCTGATTTTGGATCGCGATGGTCGGGCTGTTCCAACGCAGGATTATTCCGGCACAACCAAGGGCCGCAGGGTGATTTCTCTCGCGGTGGATGAATTGGGGGGCATTTGGGCCGGGCTCGATATCGGGAACATCGTCCACATTCCAGCCGAAACGTCGGCTCTGAGGGTGATCCCGACGGAAGGCCCTGTTTTTGATTTGGCCACACAGAAGGATCGGGTCTGGGTGATCGACGGAAAGATCCTCCGTTGCTGGTCCAAGAATCGGTGGGAAAACATTTCGGAGGAGTTGAACCGAGTGAACTCCCTTCAGTCGCTGTTTGTGGATCGTCAGGATCGATTGTTGGTGGTGGGAGGTTCTCAGGTGGCCATTCAGAACGGTCAGGCGGTGGCGATTCTCGGTTCCCAACAAGGTGTTTTCCCGCGCTTGAATTCCAAATGGTTCCAAGATCAGCAATCGAACCTTTGGTTGGCCACAGATGAAGGGTGTTTGGAAGTGAATCCAACATGGCTCAACGAGTACTTCGCCAACAAACGCGGGCACCCTGAGTCAAAGGTCGATGCGGAAGTCATCCGTCGGGTGGTTCATTTCTCCAGCTTTTCGGACATTCGTTTGACCTCCAAACGCTCGGGAAAACCATGTGTTTTGCCGTCGGGAGAAGTGGCTTTGCCCTCGAACAAGGGAGTTGCTGTGTTTCGGCTCGATGCTGAGGAAAACAAGGCTTGGCAGCCACGGGTTGGGATTGGCCAAATCTACACCGGAGCCAACGGTTATTTTAATGGCGTGGTTTCCATGAACCCTTTGGTCATTCCCGGGGGAGTTGATATCCTGTTGGGATTTCGAAGAAACCTAGATGCAACCCTTCGTCCGCCACTGATTCGCTGTTCCCTTGCTCAGGAAAGTATCGATTGGAGGTACTCGCGGGATGGGGAACCCATTCAGATGGCCAATCCAGCCAGCACATTGAGTCCCCGGAATATTCAGATCAAACTGGATGGAGGTGCTTGGTCAGACTTGGTTCTGCGGGTTCAAACCAAACAGTTTGGAGGTGATTGGAAGGATGCACCCTCCATCAGCGTGAAGTTGGACCAGTACCAACAACTGGTAAAACGATGGCGGAACATTTTCATAGCCGCGGTTCTCTCGCTGGTTGGGGTTGCTTTCTGGCATTTCTATCGATCGACACTCCAGAAACGTCAGCTTCGTATCCGCACACTGGAAGGAATCCAAGAAGACCGACTTCGTATCGGTCGAAGTCTACACGATGATTTGGGCAATCGGTTGAGCGAAATTCAGCTCTTGGCAGAGCAGGTGAAGAATGCTTCGGGTCTAGAGTTTACCACCTTGGGTATGGTCGATCGAATTCATGGGCGATCGGTTCAGGCGGTTGAATCGTTGGACAAGATGGTGTGGCTGCTGCGCGATGTCTCCGAGTCCGCTGAAGACGTTGCAAAACATTTGGAGCTTCTGGCGAAAAGCTACTTAGATGTCTGCGCTGTGGGGCTCGATTTCAAGATGTTGTCAGGTCATGAGCACGAGATCAGTGGATGGGTCCGGCAGTTGCTTATCGCGGCGACCCAGGAGTTGACTCGCAATGCCGTGAAACATGGTCGAGCCACCGAGTTGGAGATGCATTTGAGGGTCAGCGACGACTCGGTTTCCTTCCGTGTTGAAGACAATGGCTGCGGGTTTGACTTGCAGACCGCATTGTTGTCGGGCCGCGGATTGTCGAGCATCCTGAATCGGGCCAAAGATTTCGGAGGGACGACTTCAGTGCTTTCTCGCCCCGGCTGCTCTGTCATCCTGATCCAAGTGCCTCGATTGGTTGTATGACCCCCGCGATGATTGAATCCAAATCGGACCACTTACCCCCGGACATGTCGTGGGATAAACCACGGGTCAAGGTGGCGATGGTGGAGGATTCTTCCGGCTTCGGTGAAATGCTGGCCGCATGCCTTGGGCACCAGCCTCAGTTCGAGTTCTTGGGGGGCGCACGAACGGTTCGGGATGCCATTCAGCGGTTGCCGGAGTGGCAACCCCATATCGTGCTGCTGGATCTCGGACTTCCCGATGGAACAGGCATCGATGTACTCCGGGCTCTGAGCGCCTCGATGACCAACACCTCGTTTATCGTTCTGACGGTTTTCGAAGACGACTCGAGCATCCGGGAAGCACTGAGTTCCGGTGCGGTGGGCTACATGCTCAAGCGCTCTGGATGGCGGGCGATTGTGGATGGTGTGACATTGGCTGCCGGGGGTGGCTCGCCACTGGATGCTCAAATAGCCCGCCGTCTGCTCGAAGTCTGGCGATTCCACGGATCACGGGAGCACCAGAAGGCTCACGATCTCCCGGAATTGACTGCCAAGGAAAATGAACTGCTTCGGCAAATGGTCGAAACCGGCGATTCCGTGAAGCAAATTTCAGAGGCTGTCGGACTGACCTACGCCACCGTTCGTACTTACATCCGCCGTATTTATGTCAAACTGGGGGTTCACAATCGGTCTCAGGCCGAAAGAAAGCTCCTGAGCCTGAACCAAGAACGAGCCCAGCAGTCTGCCCAAGCCTCTTCACAGGGCGATTGAAGCGTGGTCAGTGGTGTGTGCTCTGAACCGGTCGAACGCCCCTACAGGATCGGGACGCGCAACGATCCAACGGCATCGTTGGCTCAGGAATACAAGGCCATGAACTCCCGGCGGTATTTGGCCTCTTGAGCCGGGATTCGTTGCCGGAGGCTTTCCTTGGCGATGGCGCCGTGTTGGAAGCGGCGTTTTTCGAAGATGGGCATATCGACACCAAACACGGCCTTGATTCCGCGTCGCACCACCTCGCCCTTGAGCGAGTAAAGGGTGGGTACGTCGTATCGGGTGAGTTCGATGAACGGAATGGATTCGCTGACAGCCATCACGCCCCGGCTCATCAGGGGGCTGTATCCCTCGAATCCATGCTTCCGAGCGGGAGCATAGGTGCGCACATAGCCGCGGCTGAGGCCACCGCTGTAGGTCAATGAGTGCTTGATGCGTCCGACGCCCCATCCTTCGTGGTAGAGCATGAGATTGTGGACCACTGAGCGGATGGTCAGTTCGGGGTTCTCCTCGATCGGGTAGTCCTTGAGGTTTTCATCGCCGCCGTCGCCATCGAAGAGGTGCTTCCAGTCGGGATACCGTTCGCGAATGCCGCGGCAGAGGGCCAGAGCCATGGATCCGCACTCCACGTCCAAAGGCTTGTAGTCTTCGAGGACCCGGAGCGTTTCAGATGGATTGAGTTCGGCAGGGTTTCCGGAGATTTCCTCGAGGAAGAGGCTCAGACCGAGTGGTTCTAGAAAGCGGCGCGCCTGTGCCAGATCGGGGCCATCTCCGAGATTCAGGGTGAAGGCCTTGAGCCGCGATGGACTCATGCCCAGACGGCGCATCTGGAAGTAGGTGGCCAATAAGACCGCACCACTATCGACACCGCCGGAAAAGGCCACCCCGATGGGTTCCTTCGGATCGATGGATCCGAGTTGCTTGCCAATTTCGTCCGCCAACGCGCCGATGTATTGGCGACCGATAGTGTCGAGGTCCGCCGGCAGCGAGTTGGGCAGCGGATTGAAGTAGCGGGTGTAGAGCGGGTCGGGGTCGGGGCATCCGATGAGTTGGATTTCGACGACATAATGCGCCGGAACCATACGGGTGTAGCTCGGATGGAACTGGTCGGACAACCCTTCGCGTTCGAGCTGGGCGTGGATGGCATCCATGCGGTCGGCCACGATGAGGGCAGGCCCCTCGGCGCGTTTGGCCAGGAAATATCGCATGGGGCGATCGAGGGACCGGGCCATGCGCACGGTCTTGCCGTTGCGGGCCAGCAGCGCGAAGGAACCGTCAATTTCAGCGACACGGGCTGCGTCACCACTGAGCACGCGTTGGACGGCCTCTTCGTAGGAGGTGTTCCGCAAGCGATTCTGCGCGGGGTCCAGGAGGTTGACGACGCGTTCAACGTACTCGGGGTGCATGGGGGATACTTTGGGTCAAGTGGGGGCGGTGATCAACCGGTCCGTTGTGGCCTGAGAGGGACGATTTCTAGCGGTCATTCCAAAACGATGCGCCCCCCATCCTCCGGCCGTCCCTGGACACCAGGGCGGGGCGACCAGGCCAACCGGGTTCGGAGAGAGCCTGTCCCGGATTCCCGGCGGAACCCGAGAAGAAGAGTTTCCGAGGACGCCATGGTGACAGGCGCTCGAGACGCAATTGGTCGGGAAATCAGGACGGTTCGGCCGCCGCGACGAAGGCCTCGATGGCCACCCGACCGGCCGCCTGACCCACCCGAGGTTGGCGCTATCGGCCGCTTCGGACAATGACACAGCGTTGTTCAGGCTGCGTCGTTTAGACGGCGGCGTTGGCAATACTTCCGGAAGGACCGATGCGGCCAATGATGCGTCCGCGGGACAAATCGAACGGGGACAGTTCGAGATCCACCTGATCGCCCGGTTGGATCGGGCCGATCACCGGTTGGAGCTTGCGGGTGACATGCGCCACCAGCTCATATCCGTTGGACAGGCGCATGCGGTAGGCGGCGACTCCGAGTGGGCCCAGAACCTGGGCGGGGACATGGATGGCATCTTCCTTGGGCATGGCGGTCGAGTGGGGACAGTCTGGGCTGAAGCGGGGCCGGGGAGAAAGCAAGAAGGCGAAGAGAGGTTTCTCTTCGCCTTCCGAGAGCAATGCGTTGCCGAAGATCTTTCGGAGATCCGTGGATCAGGGCAGTGAGCTGGAACCCATGAGGTAGCGATCGCACTCACGGGCGGCACCGCGGCCTTCATTGAAGGCCCACACCACGAGGCTTTGACCGCGGCGGCAGTCACCGGCCGCGAACACTTTGGGGATGCTGGTGTTGAAGCGGCCATGCTCGGCCTTGATGTTGGAACGCGGATCGCGCTCCAGCCCGAGCGACTCGAGCAACGGCTGCTCGGGCCCGAGGAAGCCCATGGCCAAGAGGACCAGTTGTGCCGGAACCACGCGATCGGTTCCCGGAACATCGACCGGGGTGAATTGCCCCTTGTCGTTGCGCTCCCAGCGGATCTCCACCAGATGCACTCCGGACACGTTGCCCTGATCGTCGGTGAGGAACTTCTTGGCGGTCGTCAGGTAGACGCGCGGATCGGCCCCGTACACGGCTGCGGCCTCTTCCTGACCGTAGTCCATCTTGTAGGTCTTGGGCCACTCCGGCCAGGGATTGTCCTTGGCGCGCTCGGTGGGCGGCTTGGGCAGGATCTCCACTTGGATCAGGCTCTTGCAGCCGTGGCGCATGGATGTGCCCACGCAGTCGGTGCCGGTGTCGCCACCACCGATGATGATGACATCCTTCCCGGCCGCCGAGATCGGAGGCTGCGCCTTGTCGAGCAGGGCCTTGGTGTTGCCGTGGAGGAACTCCATGGCGAAGTGGATGCCCTTGGACTGACGGCCTTCGATGGGCAAGTCGCGCGGCTTCGTGGCACCGGTGCACAACACCACGGCGTCGAAGTCTTCGATGAGCTGGGCGGAGGTGATGTCGCGACCGACCTCGGTGTTGCAGCGGAAGGCGATGCCTTCACGCTCCATTTGCTTGATGCGGCGCAGCACGACCTTCTGCTTGTCGAGCTTCATGTTCGGGATGCCGTACATGAGCAAACCGCCCGGACGGTCGGCGCGCTCAAACACGGTGACATAATGGCCAGCGCGGTTGAGCTGGGCCGCCGCTGAAAGGCCGGCGGGACCGGAACCGATGACGGCCACCTTCTTGCCGGTGCGCTTCTTGGGCGGCTGCGGCTTGACCCAGCCTTTTTCCCAGGCGTGGTCGATGATGGTGCACTCGATGTTCTTGATGGTCACCGGCGGCGCATTGATGCCCAGCACGCAGGAGCCTTCGCACGGAGCGGGGCAGACCCGACCGGTGAATTCAGGGAAGTTGTTGGTCTTGTGCAGACGGTCCAGTGCTTCCTTCCACAGCCCTCGATACACGAGATCGTTCCACTCGGGGATCAGGTTGTTGATGGGGCAACCGCTGGCCATGCCGCTGACCAGGGTGCCATTGTGGCAGAAGGGCACGCCGCAATCCATGCACCGGGCGCCTTGCTGACGCAGGTGCTGGTCGTCCATGTGCTCATGGAACTCGTTCCAGTCCTTGATGCGTTTCAGGGCGCTACGGTCGAGAGGAAGTTCGCGAGCGTATTCGAGGAATCCTGTGGGTTTTCCCATGTCTCTATGTCGTTTGAAGGCCTAGGTCTCGTGACGATTTGCGGGGTTCTGTGTCGCGCTTGAATATTAGCCCCCACCGGTCCGGGAGACGTCTTTGGAGTTGGCTTCGAAGGCGGCGTTCAGCGCGTCATCGCCCGTGAGGCCATCGGCCTGGGCTTTGAGCAGCGCTGTGAGGACACGCTTGTAGTCGCGGGGCATCACCTTGATGAACTTCGCCTGAGTGGTGCTCCAGTCCTTGAGGATGGAAGCGGCCCGGGTGCTCTTGGTGTTGATCGCGTGGTTTTGGATCATCTCTTGGAGCACGGCGTTGTCGGATTCTTCCAGCTTCTCCAAGGCAACCATTTGCAGGTTGCACTTGGAGGCGAAGTCTCCTGCCTCGTCGTAGATATACGCGACACCGCCGGACATGCCCGCGGCGAAATTGCGGCCGGTAGGGCCGAGGATGACCACCGTTCCGCCGGTCATGTATTCGCAGCCATGGTCACCCACGGCTTCGACGACGGCCTTGACGCCGGAATTGCGGACGCCGAAGCGCTCACCCGCCATGCCGCGGATGAAGACCTCGCCTTGGGTCGCACCGTACAGCGCCACGTTGCCGACGATCATGTTCTTCTCCGGGGCGAACGTGCTCGCCGCCGGGGGATAGAGGATGAGCTTGCCGCCGCTCAGGCCTTTGCCGAAGTAGTCGTTGGCGTCGCCTTCGAGCGTGAACGACATGCCCTTGGGCATGAACGCACCGAAGCTTTGGCCCGCGCTGCCTTGGAAGGTGATTTGGATGGTGTCTTCCGGCAGGCCGGCGGCACCGCGTTGGCGGGTCAGTTCGCTGCCGGTGATGGTTCCGGCGACGCGGTTGACGTTTCGGATCGGGAGGGTCGCCTTGACCTTTTCGCCCCGCTCAATGGCCGGTCGGCACAGCGGCAGCAACTGGGTGATGTCTAGCGACTTGTCGATGCCGTGATCTTGGACCATCTGGCAATAGCGACCGACCTCAGGGCCGGCTTCCGGCTGATAGAGGATCTTGCTGAAGTCAACGCCCTTGGCCTTCCAGTGTTCGATGGCCTTGCGGGGCTCGAGCCGGTCGGTGCGACCCACCATCTCGGTGATGGAGCGGAAGCCCAATTGGGCCATGATCTCGCGGACTTCTTGGGCGATGAATCGCATGAAGTTGATCGCGTGCTCCGGTTCGCCGGTGAAGCGCTTGCGCAGTTCCGGGTCTTGGGTGGCGACACCGACAGGGCAGGTGTTCAGGTGGCACACGCGCATCATGATGCAGCCCAGTGACACCAGCGGTGCGGTGGCAAAGCCGAACTCTTCGGCGCCGAGCAGCGCGGCGATGACCACGTCGCGTCCGGTCTTCAATTGACCGTCGGTCTCAACCACGATGCGCGAGCGCAGGTTGTTGAGCACCAAGGTCTGATGGGTTTCGGCCAGACCGAGTTCCCACGGAATACCCGCGTGCTTGATGGACGTTTGCGGTGAAGCACCCGTGCCGCCGTCGTATCCCGAAATGAGCACCACATCGGCATGAGCCTTGGCCACACCGGCAGCGATGGTGCCGACGCCCACCTCGGACACCAGCTTGACGCTGATGCGGGCGTGGATGTTGGCGTTCTTGAGATCGTGGATCAGCTCGGCCAGATCCTCGATGGAATAGATGTCGTGGTGCGGCGGCGGCGAAATCAAACCCACACCCGGGGTCGAGTGACGAGTCTTGGCCACCCACGGATAGACCTTGGTTCCGGGCAACTGGCCGCCCTCACCGGGCTTGGCGCCCTGGGCCATCTTGATCTGGAGTTCCTGAGCGTTGACCAGGTACTGGCTGGTCACGCCAAAGCGGCCCGACGCCACCTGTTTGATGGCGGAGTTCTTGGAATCGCCATTGGGCAAGGGGGTGAAGCGCTCGGGGTCTTCACCACCTTCACCGGTGTTGGACTTGCCGCCT
>JARXAF010000066.1 GCA_029865985.1 Verrucomicrobiota bacterium | reverse complement strand
CCGCGATAGAACAGGAGGAAGAGATCCCCTCCGTCGAGGACCAGGAGATAAACCACACGTTTGGCTCCGCGGGGCGAGGTGGCATAGGCCTTGAGCAACCGCGTGCCGGCGGGCAGGCCCTTGGCGGCCAATAGTACCGCCAAGGCCGCCCGCGCCGATCGTGCGATGACCGGCAGGTCCTCGGCCGGGATCGACTTGCCAAATTCCCGCCTGCGAATCTGGGCTGATAGCAGGACCCTCATCGCTTGGAACCTCACCGCTTTTTGGCGGCCTTTTTCCAGGCGTTGCCGATACGGTCCATGCGTCCCTGGAGCGCCTCATCCACTTCGATAGTCTCGACGGCCTCAACAGTCTCAACCGCGGGATGAGCCTCCAGTTCGAAGGGGATACGACGGGTTTTGACGACTTTGGTCAGATAGAGGCGGATGGCCGTCGGCAAATCCAAACCCATCTCCTCCAGCGTCACGGCGGCCTCGTCCCGGAGTTTGAGCGGCAGACGAACCTGCAGGGTTGTGGATGCATTTGCCATACAAGCACCATCGTAAAGATGACAAACCACGTCAATAGTAGTGATCCTTCATAGCGCGATGTCTTACGAGGTAACGCACCAGATCGAGTGATCTGCCGTGACCTGGCCGGTGCCCGCTTCGGCGCTTCTCTCCTCAGGCCCGCCGCCGCAGGCGCAGGGCGTTGCCAATGACGATGAGGTCCGAGAGACCCATGGTCAGGGCGCAGACCACGGGGCTCAGGTAGCCCAGGGCGGCCAGCGGCACGGCAGCGGCGTTGTAGAAGAACGCCCAGAACAAGTTCTGGTGAATGGTCCGCAGGGTTCGGTCGGCGAGGTCTAAAGCCTCGAGCACCGCGGCCAAATCGGGTCGCAGCAGAACGATGTCGGCGGCCTCGCGGGCTACGTCGGAGGCCTGGGCCACGGCGATGCCCAAGTCGGCCGCAGCCAGTGCCGGCGAGTCGTTGATGCCGTCGCCCACGAAGGCCACCCGACGCCCCCGGGCTCGGATGTCGCCGAGAATGCGCACCTTGTCTTCCGGGCGGCACTCGGCACGGACCCGCTCCGGCGGGATGCCCACCGCTTTCGCCACGGCCTGACAGGCGGTGCCGGTGTCGCCCGAGAGCAACCAGGTCTCGGTGCCCTGATCGTGCAGGCGTTGCAGCACTTCCGCCGAGTCCGGGCGCACGGCATCGCCCACATGCAGGATTCCCAGCAGAACGGTGCCTTCAACGAGCAGCAGGGCGCTTTGGCCCGCATCGGCGGCCTGTTGGATCGCGGCCTCGGATTCCCGGTCCAGAGGCACTCCCAGAGAACGCATCCAGCCGAGGGAACCCAACCGCAGGGGGCGTGTCGCATCGGAGCCCGCGGTGATGGCTTCGAGGCCCTGACCGCGCAGTTCCCGCCACGACGTCAGGGACGGCAGAGCAGGGGAAACGGCCGAAGTGGACCCCGCCAGTGTGGCCGGGCCTGCCCCGGAATCCCGAAGGGCTTGGCCGGCCACGACCACGGCCCGCGAGACCGGGTGTTGGGATCGTTCGGCCAGCGCCTGGGCGAGTGTGAGCACAGGAACGGAGCGGGATTCGGACGGACGCCGATCGTCCCATCGAGTCACCGACGGGCGGCCCACCGTGAGGGTGCCCGTCTTGTCGAAAGCCAGGGCCGAGATACGCCCGGTTTTTTCGAGCGCCACGGCGTCCCGGATGAGGATGCCCCGTCGGGCGGCGGCATTGATACCGGCCATCAGGGCCACCGGTGTGGCCAACCCCATGGCGCAGGGACAGGCCACGATGAGCACGGAGCAGAAAGCGGCCACCGCATCGCTCATTGGGGACAGGCTCGCCAGCGGGTGCCAGAGCAGGGGAGTGAGGGTGGATTGCCAGAGCCGAAGCGTCTCGGGAGTCCAGATCCAACCCGCTGCCGCCAGACAGGCGACGACCACCACCACGGGCACGAAGATGGAACTGACACGGTCGGCGAGGCGTTGGATGGACGCCCGGCTGGATTGAGCCCGTTCCACCACGGCGGCGATGCGGGCCAAGGTAGTACGTTCGCCGGTGGCGCTCACCCGCACGACCAGGCTCCCCTCCAAGTTGATCGATCCAGCCAGCAACGCCGATCCGGAGGCTTTCCGCACGGGCATGGGCTCGCCGGTCAGCAGGGATTCATCGGCCGAGGAATCTCCCTCCAGCACCACTGTATCCACCGGGATATGGTCTCCGGGTTTGATGCGAAGGCGCTCCCCGGTGCGCAGTTGGGCCACGGGGGTTTCCACCTCGTGTCCGCTTGTGTCCAATCGTCGAGCCGTGGTGGGAGCCAATTCGAGCAGGGCTTTGAGGGCATTGCCGGCCTGCGCGCTCATCCGAGCCTCCAGAGCGTGGCCCACGCTGATGAGCGTCAGGATGCTCACCGACTCGGCGAAGAAGAGGTGGGCGTGGCTTTGGGTAAAAAACAGCCATACGCTCCACAGGTACGCACTCGACGAACCCAGCGACACCAGGGTGTCCATGTTGGAGCGTCCGACCCGCGCCTGTCGCCACGCCCCGCGATAAAACCGCCAACCCACGCCGGCCTGAACCGCAGTGGCCAGCACCAGCGACAGAATCTGGAACCACCGGTGCATGCCCCAACCGCCGATCCAGTCGCCTCCCAACAGCAGTGCGGATGCGGGAGCCCCCAGCCACACGGCGGTCGACCACGGGTTCCCCGCAGAGCTCCGCGAGGAGGACCCGCCGCTGGAAGCAGGGTCTTGTGATCCCGGAATTTCAGGGAGGAACGCCCGGTAGCCGGCTTGTTTCACGGCCGCGATCAAGCGCGCCGGATCGGGAGTCTGCTCCGGCAGCCAGTAAGTGCGAGCGGTGGCACCGCGCAGGTCGACCACGGACCGTGAAACTCCGGAAACGGCTTGAAGGGCCTCCGTCACCGCGCGCGCGCAATTGCCGCAATCCATGCCCTCGATCCGCAACTCAGTCAGACTTCCCAACGGAGGCAACGGGGTGGAACGGGGACGAAACTGGATGCCCTCTGGACCCATGCCTCCAGCGTCGATCGAGGTCTTCCGGTCCGACAATAAGAAACACTCCAAAAACCTGCCCGGCATGAATAAGATAAAGTGCAGTCTTTGCCCGTTGTCCCAACGTCTGCATTTGCGTTTTCGATGATCTCGAACCCGTCACACTCTGAAGAACACTGGATGCCGCAATCCTTGCGAGATCGCTTGGGAAGCTGGCGCCAGGATCGTTGTCTTTCATCCCGGGATTTTCGCGAGGTTCATCTGGTCGAGGACTCCCAAGGGGCCTGGCGGATATTCAAGATCTCCCGGCAACGCGATGCGGACAGTTTGGTTCGATTCCAGCAGGTGCGAGAGACCCTGAAAGGAATGACCCCCGAAACCGGTTTGATCCCGGTCCTCGATTATGGTTTGGAGCCGGTCCATGGACTGGGCTGGGAAGAATTGCCGTTGGCCGATTCCGTGGATTCCAGATCCGTCGACTTCGCTCATTACACGCCGGACACCCCGGTGGTCGGTCGGGATATCACAAGCTCAGGATCGGTGAAGATCGCCCTGTCTGTTTTGCAGGCCTTGGAGTTTCTCCATCGGCAGGGATGGGTTCATGGCGATGTCAAACCGGCCAATCTCCTCCAGCTTCAGGGTCGATGGCTCTTGGGCGATTACGACACGGTGGGCGTTATCGGAGCCGAGGGAGTGGTCACGGCCTCGACGGAGGGTTACTGCCCTCCGGGAGGAGGGAACACTCCCGAGCGGGATCTCTTCGCTCTCGGAAAGCTGATTTACGAGCTGTGGAGTGGAAACTCCCGCCTCGAATACCCTTCGCTACCGCCCCGCCTGACCCGAGTCGCCACCTGGAGCCGCGAAGATCGCCTGATCAATCGGTTGGTTGAGGCATTATGTCATCCCGTGGGACTAAATCGGTTACGCCAGCTTGCGGGAGTGCGAATGGTGCTGGAGTCATTGGAATCGGGGGATGTAGCCCGTCTTGATCGCGCCGAAGCACTGCTGGAGCCCCGGAAGTATCGCGTGTGGAAACGTATGGCTCTGGGTACGGCTGTTTTGGGTTTGCTGTACGGCGTCCTCCTGCAAAGCAACTGGTTGCCGCGAGTGCCTCTTATCAAAGCGGGAGCCGCGCTGTTCGCCGAGGTCCCGGATCGCGAGCCCACGCAAGGCCTGGCGGGCTACTATCCGTTGGACGGGGATAGTCAGGATCACAGCGGTCGGGGGCATCATGGAACGGCCTTCAAAGTGTCCTGGGTCGCCGATGCGTCCAAAACCCCGGCTCGGGCGGCTCGTTTCAATGGTGAAGCCGGCATTAGCATTCCCGAATTTCCGGAGTCGGAGTCGGGCCAGCACTCGCTGGTTTTGTGGATGCGGTCGTCGCAAACCAACGAGGGCAAACTCCTCATCAAGGACCGCTCTGTCGGGGACCGCGATTCGCCTGGCCGCCAATGGTTGCTGGGCCTGAATAATCAGGTTGCCGGAGGGGCTGTATGGGCGCTTCCGGAGGGCAGCACCAACCAACTGCGTTCGGTTCTCGGGATCTTGAAGAATGGGCCCGGGTATTGGACTCATGTCGTTCAGACTTGGGATGGTCGCACGCTTGAGTTGTGGATCGATGGCGAGCGGGTGGACTCGATCTTGGCCGCGGGTTCCCTGGCACCGGGTGATTCGCCGGTGCGGATCGGCTGGGATCAATACTACTTCTTCCAGGGCGACATCGATGAGGTGCGCCTCTACGACCGTGCGCTTTCGAATGACGAGGTGCAGGGCCTTTTCCGTCTGGGCCTTCGGAAAGCCGTGCGTCAGTGGTGGGCCTCGATGGTCTCCGGTGGTTGAATGGTCGGCGCGTTGATTTGATGTGGGGTTGCTGGAGCGAGCAGGCTGGACCATGATTGGCCCTGTGACCCTCTGTCTGGCTATTGCGTACCGTGCCCTCCGGAATCGTTTGCTCGGATTCGGATGGGTGGTGTTTTTTGGGCTTTGGGCCGCAGCGCTGGAAGCTGGCACGGAGAAACGTCCGACGCCGCATATCGACTTCAACCGGCAGATCCGCCCCATCCTCTCGGAGCATTGCTTCGCCTGCCATGGACCGGATGAGGGCAAGCGCAAGGCGGGTCTGCGCCTGGACCGTCAAGAGGACGCCTTCTTGAAGCTCAAATCGGGGCAATATGCCTTGGTCGCCGGAAAGCCCGAAAGCAGCACTTTGGTCGAGCGCATCCTGACGAAGGATCCCGACGAAATCATGCCGCCGCCCCAGCACGGCAAGCCGCTCTCCGCCGCCCAAATCGACCTACTCCAGCGATGGGTGCGTCAGGGAGCCGATTGGCAACAGCACTGGTCGTTCATCGCCCCCACGGCTCCGGAACTGCCTCGAGTCCAAGATGGCAAGTGGGCCCGCAACGCCATTGATGCCTTCGTGTTGTCTCGATTGGAATCGGAGGGCATCAAGCCCAACCCGGAGGCTGACCCGGTCAGCTTGCAGCGGCGCGTCACCCTCGACCTCACCGGATTGCCTCCCACCGTGGAAGAGGTCGATGCATTCTTGGCCGACAAGCGTCCCGATGCTTACGAGCGCCTCGTCGACCGCCTGATGGATTCCAAACATTATGGCGAGCGTGTCGGGCAGAACTGGCTCGACCTGGCCCGCTATGCCGACACCAGCGGTTACCATTTCGATGGCGTGCGTTTCATGTGGTTGTGGCGGGACTGGGTGATCGATGCCTTCAATGCCGACAAGCCCTTCAATGAGTTCACCGTCGAGCAGTTGGCCGGCGACTTGTTGCCCAACCCCACGGTGGCCCAGCGGGTGGCCACGGGATTCGTGCGCAACAACATGACCAACGACGAGGGCGGAGCCGATCCCGACGAATACCTCAACAAATACGTGGTGGATCGGGTCAACACGCTGGGGGCGACCTTCATGGGATTGACCGTGGGTTGCACCGAATGCCACGACCACAAGTACGATCCCATCAGTGCCAAGGAGTTCTACCAGCTCTACGCCTTTTTCCACAATGTGCCCGAAAAGGGGCTCGACCGCATCCGCACCGACAACCCGCCTCCGCGTCTGCCCGTGCCGACGGCCGAGCAGGCTGCGAAGTTCGTGGAGGCCGATTTCGCCCTCAAAGACGCCGAGAAAACCTTGCAGGACCGGACCAATGAATTGGGGGAAACTCAAGAGAAGTGGGAACGCGAACTGGGCGAGCGGCCGCCAGTGCCGGCGTCGACGAATGGCGTGGCGGTCCGCTGGAATTTCGATGGTGTTCTGAATGAAGCCCTCGTCTGGAAAGGCACCAACGCCCCCGAGTTTGCCGATGCCCGCTTGGGCAAGGCCCTCAAGCTCGATGGCAAAGCGCATGCCGAGGCTGCGTCGCGTTCCGATTGGGGACGTACCAACGCCTTCGCGGTGGCCGCTTGGGTCCGCATCCAAGGCGATGGCGCCCTCCTCAGCCAAATGGAGAAAGGTCCGGGATACCGTGGGGTGGACCTGCTGATTTCGGATCGCCGCCTCCAGACCCACCTCATCCAGGCTTGGCCTGATGACGCCATCAAGGTCCGCACCAAGGAGCAGTTGCCGCAGAACCAGTGGCTCCATGTCGCCGTGAGTTACGATGGATCGGCCAAGGCCTCCGGAGTGCAACTCTTCGTCAACGGCGTGCGCAAGGACTTGGAGACCGAGAAGGATCAGCTCAAGGGTACCTTCGCCACTTCCGAGCCCCTTCGCATCGGTTCCCGGAATGGAGAATCCTACTTCTCCGGACAGTTGGATGACTTGCGGATTTATTCCCGCGCGCTGACGGCATCCGAGGCACAAGCCCTCACCTTCGAGGGTTATGCGGCGATCGTGGCCAAGTCGCGCGGCAAGCGTTCTGATGAAGAGCGCAATGAGTTGGGCCGCTTCTACCGCGAGAACCACGCGGTGGATTATTTGCGCGCCGAGAAATCCTTGGCTCAGGCCCGCCGGAACAAGGACGCCTTTTATTCCAAGATTCCGACCACTCTCATCATGGAGGAGTTGGATCCGCCTCGGGAGACCTACGTGCTGGTTCGGGGCGACTTCCGCACGCGGGGAGAGCGCGTGCAGCCCGGAACCCCATCGTTCCTGCCGCCGCTGCCGGCCGGTCCGACCAATCGACTGACACTGGCCCGCTGGCTGGTTTCCAAGGAGCACCCACTCACGGCTCGGGTTACGGTCAATCGCTACTGGGCGATGCTCTTCGGCAATGGGTTGGTCAAGACGGCCAATGATTTCGGGTCACAAGGCGAATGGCCCAGCCATCCGGAATTGCTCGATTTCCTCGCGACGCGTTTCCGGGACGGAGGTCTGGCCGCCGCCACGCCCCAGCGTCGGGGTGCGAAGGCGCCCCAACTCCAGCCGTGGGGTGTGAAGAGCTTGCTCCGCCTGATGGTGACCAGCTCCACCTACCGTCAGGCGGCCACGGCGACTCCGGAAAAACTGACGCGGGATCCTTACAACCGGCTGTTCACCCGCGGCCCGCGCCTGCGGTTGGATGCCGAGTACATCCGCGACAACGCCTTGGCGGTCTCGGGTCTGCTCAACCCCAAGATCGGTGGCGCGAGTGTGAAGCCTTACCAACCGCCGGGCATCTGGGACGGCACCGACTCGGTGTTCGTGCAAGATCATGGGCAGGACCTTTATCGCCGGGGCATGTACGTCTTCTGGAGGCGCTCGGCTCATTACCCGTCGTTCGCCACCTTCGACGCGCCGAATCGCGAGGTTTGCACCTTCCTGCGGCAGCGCACGCAAACCCCGTTGCAGTCGTTGGTGCTCATGAATGATCCGGCTTTCGTCGAAGCGGCCCGGGGCCTTGCGCAGCGGGTGCTGAAGGAAGAGCCCACAGACCTCGACCGTCGGTTGGTGCGCGCCTTCCGGCACACCTTGGGCCGCAAGCCGCAGCCCGATGAGGTGGCGGTGCTGAAGCAAACCCACGAACAACAACTGGCCCGTTTCAAAGCCGATCCGGCGGCCGCCAAGGCGCTGATCGCCGTGGGTGAATCGAAGGCGCCGGAATCGTCCGACCCCGCCGCATTGGCTGCCATGACGGCGGTGGCCAATGTGCTCCTCAACCTCAACGAGACCATCACCAAGTGACCCCCTCCTACCTCCAGAGCGAAGCGGAGCGCATCCTGACGCGGCGCACGTTCCTCACCAGCAGTTCCACGGGCCTCGGGGCCATGGCGTTGGCCTCGCTATTGCCGGCGCATCTCCGCGGAGCGCCAGCGACTCAGGCGGTTCCAGGTGCGTTGAAGACGTTGCACTTCGCGCCCAAGGCCAAGCGGGTGATTTACCTCTTCCAATCGGGAGCGCCGTCGCACCTCGACCTCTTCGACCCCAAGCCCAAGCTGAAGGAGATGACGGGCGAGGAGTTGCCGCCAAGTGTCCGCCGGGGGCAGCGCATCACCGGGATGACGGCTGGGCAATCGGTGCTCAAGTGCGTTGGCTCGCCCTTCGAGTTCAAGAAGTACGGCAAGAGCGGGATGGAGATCACCTCGCTCATGCCGAGCATCGGCGCGATGGCCGATGATATTGCGCTGATTCGCACGATGCATGTCGATGCGATCAACCATGACCCGGCGGTGACGTTCTTTGGCACCGGCAACCAGCAACCGGGCCGACCGACGATGGGCTCGTGGATCGCCTATGGACTGGGTTCGGAAAATGCGAATTTGCCGTCGTATGTGGTGCTCGTCAGCGGTAGTGGCGGGCAATCGTTGCAGGCGCGGTACTGGGGCAATGGGTTCCTCTCGGCCAACTACCAAGGGGTGCAATTGCGCAGCCAGGGCGACCCCGTGCTGTATGTCTCCAACCCGCCGGGCATGAGCGGTGACTCGCGTCGGCAACTCCTCGACGCAATGCAAACCCTCAACCGCAAGCGTCTCGGAATTCTGGGCGATCCGGACATCGCTTCGCACATTGAGAGCTACGAGTTGGCGTTCCGGATGCAGACGAGCGTTCCGGAGTTGGTGGATTTGTCGACGGAACCGGAGTCGGTGCTGAAGTCGTACGGAGCGCAGCCCGGCAAGCCCTCGTTCGCGAACAATTGTCTTCTGGCGCGCCGGTTGGCGGAGCGGGGGGTGCGGTTCATCCAATTGTGTCACCGCGACTGGGATCACCACGGGGGTCTGCCCGATGGCATCAAGGCCCAGACGCGCAATACGGATCAGGCCAGTGGTGCGCTCATCCAAGACCTGAAGGCGCGGGGGATGCTGGATGACACGCTGGTGATCTGGGGCGGCGAGTTCGGGCGCACGGCCTATTCGCAGGGCGACATCAGCGCCAACAGTTTTGGCCGTGACCATCACCCTCGGTGTTTCTCGCTGTGGATGGCCGGCGGCGGCATCAAGCCGGGTCAGGTCTATGGTCGCACGGACGACTTTGGGTACAACATCGTGGAGAACCCGGTGAATGTGCATGATTTGCACGCGACGATGCTGCACCTCTTGGGCATCGAGCACACCCGCTTCACGCACCGCTTCGAAGGCCGCGACTTCCGCCTCACCGACATCGCTGGGGAGGTTATCAAGGGGTTGTTGGCGTAGGTGGCGAGGGGGCCGGACTCGCTGCTGTGTGCCGTCGGTTGGCATGGGGTCCGCGGGATGGGTCCTGCGCCCGACAGGAAGCTCGGGGGAGGATCGGCTTTCGCGCTGTGCGCGATGGGAGAGGGTGATCGCTTCCAACGCGGGCTACGGACCCATCCCGCTACCGCTCTGGGGTTGTCGACATGGGTTCTCGCTGACTCCCGATGCCGCCCCAACGCACGATGTCGCCCACCCTCGCTCCACCGCCCTGAGGGTGGGTAAAAGAGGCGAGTCGCCGGTCATCTCCAGAGGCCTTTTCATCATCCTGGCTTACACCAACTCGGGTAACACTCGTTTTGGCGCAACAATTCAGGGCGACAGGCACCAACGGGTAACAGTTAGTTCTGGCGCACGGCCACCCCTTGGTTCGAGTTTCGCCCATTCTCAACCGCGGGGTTCCCATCACCACCGCAGTTGAAGGCGGGTATGTTGGAGTCGTTTTGAGGGACCTCTTTTCAGCTTTCCTCCCATCCGGGGGGAAAGGTACTGTCTTTCCAAGGTTGAGCTTCTCTGAAGTCGGGGTCGTGAGTGGCCTTCAGATTTGGCTGAAGAACAACCTTCTAGGGGGTCGATAACATCTGCGCGGTATGCAAGAGTATGCATGCAAGTGGCAAATCGGAGTTCCCAAGACTGAGCGAAAAGCCCAGTAGAACAGAGTCGCGGAAGGGTGGCTGAGTGGTTGAAGGCACCTGACTCGAAATTGTTCCTCCCCCTTTGGACAGACTTCCTCCCCCTTGGTCAAAAGTGCCATTTCAGGCCGATTTCATTGGGTTTTTATAACTCTCACTTGGACATGGAAGGACACCGGAAGACCCGATTTCCGACGAGCAGTATACAAGTCGAGTATACAAGTGGGAGTATACAAGTCGGAGGTAAGCAGTCGGACACAGGTCGCCTCGGGTTGCCGGAGAAAATCCACGTTCTTTGAGGTGGCATGGAGATCACCAGGTCAATCCGGTGAAATCACCCACCTTTTCACCGGTTTCAGAAGGGTGAAAGCAGACTACGTATTTCGGAGGATGTTTCGCACCTGGGTGGGGTGCCATGTGGTTCGACCGGTACGGGTGGAAATTCCACGACGGGTCAGACAATGGGCGATCGACTGAAGGGTGGTGGCTCCAGTGGCTTGAATCTCCCGGATCACACCGATCACCGACTGGTTGAATCGTTGAGCAGCTTGTCGGTTGGCTCGAACCATCAGGGTCGATCGTTGGTGACCATCTCTACATCCACCAAGACGAACTCCTCTGGCCTTCGCAGCGGTGAGTGCGGCCTTGGTTCGTTCCGAAATCAGTTCCCGTTCACGTTGCGCTACCAGGGCCAGAATTCCCACGGTGAACCGATCCACGTTGGGGCAGTCGCAACAGACAAAGTTGACTCCCGAGTTTTGGAGACGAAGAAGGAACTCAGCGTTTCGACTCAGACGGTCCAGTTTTGCGACCACCAAGGTAGCCTTGGACCGTTTGCATTCGTCGAGAGCCGCGTTGAGTTGGGGACGGTCGTTGAGACCACCGCTTTCGACTTCTGAGAAATCGTGGAGGACATGACCTTTTTGGCTGAGGACGAAACGGGCAACGGCATCCCGTTGGGCGTTCATTCCGTTTCCATCGTGTCCTTGGTGTCGTGTGGAGACTCGGAAGTAGGCTATGTAATGCGTCACATGCAAGCAGCTACCAGCAGTGCCCAGGCATTCAAGCTCCATTTAAAAAGACTCAACGACCGTCGAGGTGCTGCTAATTCCACCCTGAGACCCTCCAAACAGGTTAGTGGACACATGTTCCACCTCGTCAGGGTGTCCAGGACCCACAATCGATGGGTAGGAACAGGTTTGGGTTGCGGTCCGTCACGAGATCGAGGATCTTGGCAACAGGTCAGGAACTAGACTGCGTTTAGGTGGCTTAAACAACGTTAGACGGCGTGAGGTTCGCTCCACCGGCTTGTCTGAATTAACATGAAAATGGGCATCAATACAGTCAAGGGATTCACACTCCTCGAGTTGGTGGTGGTAGTGGCCGTCATCGCCATTCTTGCTGCTTCGCTCCTACCGGTCCTCAGCCGTACAAAAGCCAAAGCACAGAAACCAGCCTGCATGAATAATTTGCGTCAGATAGGACTGGCTATCCGCATGTATGCCGATGACTCCAGCGACGCATTTCCTCCCGCGGCTGATAGCCCTCCTGCTTCGTTCAACGCTTACACAATGCTGATGAAAAGCTATGTGGGCTTAACGGGTACGAAACCAGAACGAGCCAAACTTTTTGCCTGTCCAGCAGATCAATTTTATTGGGGCTATGAGAAAGGGTGGGTTTCTCAAAGTCTCAATCAGCAGGCGCGCTTTTATTACTCAAGCTACGGATTCAACGGTGGGAACTTTATAAGTGGAAAGCCTGCTATTCCTCGGTGGCCGGGCATCGCTGGCAGAAAATTGAATTCGATTAATGAACCAGGTAAAACCGTTTTGGTTACTGAGTTTGCTGCTCTGTTGCCATATTCTTGGCATGAGCCTGCCAGAGTATCCCACTACAATAATGCCCGAGACGTGATGGCTTTCGTGGATGGCCATGTCAGTTTTGTTAAAATGTTTTGGGATGCCACCAAAACCAAGGGCGTCGAAGCATGGCACTATGATCCTCCAGCGGGCTACGATTACAAATGGAGCGGAGATTGATGAGCAAGTCCTACGAAACGCCGCCTAACATGACGCTGGAGCCAACAGCACTTCTGGTTGCGGATGCACAGGGTGTGGGTTGAACCTGAGATTCTTTAGAGAATTGATGGTTTTATGAAAGACTGGTCTCCCATCTACCGTATCCATTGAAACGGATTCGTCCAAGGATCCCGGTGATGTCCTTATCCTTTCGGGTGGTAGACACATGTTCCATCTCGACAGGTGACGGTTGGACCGAGGGGACAGAAAAGGGGATTCGTGGCAGTAACCGGTGAATTGGTGGTTGTTTGGACTTCACAGTTTGGTCTACAGATGGTCGATGAAGAGGATGTTTTGTGGGGTTGGTACACCGTGACTGAAGTGTGAAAAGAGACATTGTCACTTAGTTGACACTCCAGGTCACGGAGTTACCATTGGGATCTGACGGTGGTTGATGTTATTGACTGAAACAACGAATGCTAATGCGAATAAAACCAAAGTGGTTGATCTGGTGTGCATGGATGATGGTGATCCCTGTTAGCTTTTTGCTTGGGTTTGTGGCAGGATGGTTGGTGAAAGTTTTATGGGGTTCTCAAGATAGTGCATTAACTGTATTCGCCTTGACTTTTGGGATTTCGACCTTTGGGATTATGGTGTTAGTGGATCGAATTTCGATGAAACAGTCAAAGTGATCAAATGCAGATACCCCAAAAACAACAACCCACTCTGTGGGATCCACAGAATGAGTGTAATTTTCAGTTCTTAACTTCATCTGATTCTAATAATTCCATTAGCGAATAAAGATCATAATCATACAAACCGTGAATCCAATCCGGAACCCGTTTTTCAAACTCAACCAATTTTGAAAATGAAGGTAGTTGATTAATCGAAATGATTCCAGACTTAACCTGATCATCTTCACCAAAAATATCATCTTCATCATAGAGATATTCTTCTAAATCACTGATCACCCTCTTCAAAATCAGTTTGAACACACCGTTTTTGCCGATGTATGGTTCAGTGAAAACAGAATTCTTTTGATATTCCGGAATGAACACATTGTCATAAAACTGTTCAAACTCTTGGTGGAATTTGATTAAAACTTTTATTCCTTCATAACCACTTATTCTGTCTTCTAAATCTATCCTCATATATTTTAATTATACCCTCGGGTTCACCACGGTTGGTCATACCTCAGGTACGTATATAACATACTACAATAACACGGTTTAGTCAACACATAAAACCGTTTTACAACATTTAGTGTCAAACTAATTTTATGATTCCAAATTCTTGTCGATATACTTCCGACACCGTATCTTGGTTAGTGTACCGTATCTGGTGTAGATGTTCAGGTGAACCTCCCTTTCAAAAAATGGGAAAAACCCATTCCGGGACATAACCGGAATGGGTTTTAAAATAAAAAATTAAACTAACCTGATACCGTACCACTGACTTTAATTTACATTCTGTCCTTTCTCTTCCAAATCTTCAACGTTATCCAACCGAAGACCTTTGTGTTTCCTTGGAACGTGATAAATCCCACCCGGAC
>JARXAF010000087.1 GCA_029865985.1 Verrucomicrobiota bacterium | reverse complement strand
GCTGCGGGCGAAGGTTCTTTCGTCATCGACCGTCAAATCTCCGCGGCACTCCTCCGCTGGGAAGACTTGGGCGGCGAGACCTTCGGTGGTCTGGCCACGCTCACCTTGCCTGAGGTGAACTCGAAGAACGACGGCTTGCTGTTCCTGACCGGCAACGACGACGGCACCGCCAGAGGTCCCCAGGTCAACTGCTTGCCCACCGCTGACGGCAAGGGCTGGACCGTGGCCGTCCGCTCGGTCGAAGAGAACAAACAAGATCCGGCAACTTACGCGGCCACCGACAAGTGCGAGTTCTCCTTCGTCTATGTCCCCTTGAGTGCTGGCAACCTGATTGGCGGCGAAATCGCCGGATCTAGTGGCGCAACCACTCGCAAGGCGGGTCAATTCACCTCCACCCGACTGGCAGCCGGCAAGTACCGCCTCCAGATTCCGGGCAAGAGCGGCAAGGATGGTATGCTCATCCTGCAATCCGTGGGTCAGCACCCCTCCAACGCCAGCCTCGTGGATAACACCACGTTGGCCTATGAGGCGACGGCCGATGGCTTCGTGGTCGAGGCCCGTGCCTTGAATCCCACTGCCGATGCCACGCCCGGCAGTGTGTCACTGCGGGACGCGAGCTTCTACTTCGCTTGGGTCGACTTCGTCACCCCGCTCACCCCCACGGCCGACGTTCCCACGACTGCTCCGGTCCTCTCGGTCAAGGTCGATGGCGCCCAGTACCTCATCTCGTGGCCGAGCTCGGCCACCGGCTATGTGCTACAATCCGCAACATCGCTCACACAGTCGGTGTGGTCGAACGTGACTGGAGTCTCCGGCAACTCCATCAGCATCCCTGCTGATTCGGCCAGCCGGTTCTTCCGGTTGCGCAAACCCTGATTGATTCCTTTGAATCAAGACGGTGTCCGTTAGTACAAGGGCCGGGGCATCCACCCCGGCCCTTCTTGCGTCGCGAGGGTTGTGCCTTCGACGCTTTCCGGATTTCGAATTCACCATTCAACTCCAGTGCCATGAAGTGCCCTCGAACCGTTCACCCGATGATTTGGCAAACGCTCTGGGTGTTTTGGATACTGGGCGCGTCGGAGCTCGAGGCTCGGACTTGGCAAGCAATTCCAGGAGGGCGGCAACGGCCACTGGTCGTACCTACAGATGGGGGCACAGGGTTCAAAACAGTCCCCTCGGGACGCAGCGGGATTCTGTTTACCAACTCGCTCGACGGGATGCGGGCCATCACCAACCAGATTTTCCACAACGGCTCTGGTGTCGCTGCCGGCGACATCGACGGTGACGGACGTTGCGATCTCTACTTCGGAAACATCGAGGGCGGCAATCGCCTCTATCGCAACCTCGGGGATTGGCGATTCGTGGACATCACGACCACCGCGGGTGTGGGCTGCAGGGGGGTACCGACCACCGGAGTGGTCTTCGCTGATGTCGACGGCGACGGTGATCTGGACTTGGTGGTCAACACGATCGGCTCCGGCACTCGACTCTTCGTCAATGACGGGCACGGCCAATTCCGGGATGCCACCCAACAGGCTGGACTCGAGCGGCCCTCGGGTGCCATGTCGGTCTCCCTCGCCGACATCGACCGGGACGGCGACCTGGACCTCTATGTGGCCAACTACCGGAGCACCACGCTGCGCGATGAACCCGACACCCGCTTCCGCCTGAAGCGCGAGGGCGCAGCTACGATCATCACCGCCGTCAACGAACGCCCAGTGACCGAGCCCGATTTGGTGGGCCGCTTCAGCTTGGACCCCTCGACGGGAATCGTTGAGCACGGCGAACCCGATGTGTTGTACCGGAACAACGGTCGCGGTGTCTTCAGTCGGGTACCCTGGGACCAAGGCGACTTCGTCGACACGCAAGGCCGACCCTCGGCAGTTCCTTTTGATTGGGGACTTTGCGGTCTCTTGCGCGATCTCGACGGGGACGGCAGTCCCGATCTCTATGTTTGCAACGACTTCGCGTCGCCGGATCGGGTGTGGATGAACCGTGGCGATGGACGGTTCAGGTCCATCCCAGACGCGGCGATCCGAACCACGAGCCGATTCTCGATGGGGGTCGACGTCGCAGACATCGACCGCGATGGTGACGACGACATCCTCGTCCTCGACATGCTCAGCCGCGATCACCGACGACGTCAGGTGCAGACCGGCAGCGGCAAGGCTCCGATGGTCGATGGCAATTCCGGTCGCGCCCAGGTGATGCGCAACACCTTGCTGCTGAACCGAGGCGACGGATCCTACGCCGAGATCGGCCAACTGGCGGGTGTGCAGGCCTCGGAGTGGTCGTGGACTCCCCGGTTTCTCGACGTGGATCTGGACGGATACGAGGACCTTCTGGTTTCCAACGGCAATTTGCGGGACGCCCAGAACGTGGACTTCCTGCGAGAGGTGGAGAACCTCAAAAGCGATCGGCGCCTCTCCCGCCTGGAGAGACTCCAACTGAGAGCCCGATTCCCCCGATTGGACACACCGAACTGCGCATTCCGAAACACAGGCCGATTGGGATTTGAAGAGGTGGGCCGAGACTGGGGTTTCGATGTGACAGGAATCTGCCCTGGAATGGCGGTGGCCGACCTCGATGACGACGGCGACCTCGATGTGGTGCTCAACCAACTCGAAGGACCAGCTCTCTTGTTACGCAACGATTCGCCGGCCCCGCGCCTGGCAGTGCGGCTGAGAGGGCGGATGGGCAACAGCCAAGGTATCGGCGCAAAGGTCTTCTGCCTGGGAGGACCCGTGTCCCAAAGCCAGTCCATCACCTGCGGCGGTAAATACCTTTCTGCAGACGAGGCCATCCTCGTCTTCGCCGCTGGCCGCCCCACCAACGGTCTGAGGCTCGAAGTCCATTGGCCCAGCGGGCACCGCACGCGATTCGATCAGGCGCAGCCCAATACCCTTGTTGAACTCGAAGAACCGATCGGCCCTGCACCGGCACGCCCGATGATCAAGCCCTCTCCAGAACCCCTTCTACGAGAAGTGCACCTGACGCCGGGTTGGACCCATCCAGTTGAAGCGGCCGAAGGGGAATCCGCTCAGTTGCTGCTACCTCGCCGTTCGGGCAATCAAGCACCGGGGGTCGGTTGGTTTGATTGGGACCGGGATGGCTGGGAAGACCTCGTCATCGGATCAGGAAACCGGGCTGCACCCGGCCTTTTTCGCAACCTCGGCAACGGTGGTTTTCAGGCAGTTTCCAAGCCCAACGACGAAGGATCGCGCTCCGGGACGTCCGGCCTATTGGGCTGGCGGACGCCCGATGGACAGCCTCAGTTCTTGGACGGAGTGACATGGAGGAGCGAGGGACCCAAGCGAACCCCGGATGTCTCGATGCTGAATTTGAAATCCACCCCAAGGCCGACGCCGACGGGGCCTTCCGAATCGCCTGGCCATTCCGGACCCATGGCCCTCGGCGATGTGGATGGGGATGGCGATCTCGATCTGTTCGTCGGCGGTGCGGCGGTCCCAGGCCGTTATCCGGAAGCCACCGCATCGTGCCTTTTCATGAATGAGAACGGCCAGTGGACCCCGGCACCAGGTTACGAAGGCTTGCTGAAGGGGGTGGGTCTGGTGAATGGCGCCGTATGGTCCGACCTTGACGGTGATGGATTTCCGGAGCTGGCGCTCGCTCGCGAGTGGGCTCCGCCGGCGATCTTCAAAAACCGTCGCGGTCGTCTCGAAAGCAACTCGGCTGACTGGAATCTCAACGCATTCTCCGGGTTGTGGACCGGAATGGCCGCCGGAGACTTCGACGGCGACGGCCGCATGGATCTGGCCATGGGCAACCAGGGACGCAACCATCGCTGGAACGCCTCGGCCGAGAATCCTATCCAACTCTTCTTTGGAGACCTTCGCGGAGACGGTTCGGTGGAATCCATCGAGGCGTATCAAGACCCAGCGTCGGGGCATTTGGTGCCATGGTTGACTTTGGATGAACTGGGAATGGCCTTTCCATCGGTGCTGCAGCGATTCCGCCGGGCCGAGGACTATGGCCGGGCCAGGCTTCAGGACATCCTGGGCGAGGGTTTTCAAGCCATGAAATCGCTCAAGATCACGACTCTTGATTCCATGGTCTTCCTCAATCGAGCTTCCTCGTGGGAAGCTCATGTATTGCCCATTGAAGCCCAATTCGCCCCGGTTTACGGAGTGGCGGCCGGCGACCTGGATGGGGATGGCCGAATCGATTTGCTGCTCAACCACGGTTCCTGGCCTACCGACTCGAACATTGGTGGTGACCATGCCGGATTAGGGTTGCTCTGCCTGGGTGAGGGCCGCGGCACCTTCCGGGCCCTGTCAGCCGGTGAAAGCGGGCTGCGGATTCCGGGCGAGGGACGAGGTTTGGCCCTTGCGGACTACGACCACGACGGTCGCTGGGACGTGGCCACCGGACAACGTGGAGGACCCCTGATGCTGTTTCGAAACCACCAGGGCCGACCGGGCCTACGGGTCATCCTCGAAGGAGGGACAGGGAACCCCGACGGGGTGGGCGCTCAGGTACGACTGCGGGGGCGCAGTGGCTTCGGCCCCACGTCGGAGATCCACGCCGGCAGCGGACACTACTCCCAAAACGCCACCACCTTGGTGATGACACTCCCGGAACCCTGTTTGGAAGTCTGGGTCCGATGGCCGGGTGGGCGGATCACCCGCAAAGAAGTCACCCCCGACGTCAGCGAGATTCGGATCCAGGACCGGAACCAAGATCGCTGAGATCCCCAAGACACCAAAAGGAGCATCCGAATGCTCCCCGGGATCCAATTGCCGAAAACCTGGGACCGCCCGCTCAGGGACGGACGTGGAACGCCCGGATCGGCAGCGGCATCGGAACCCCTTCACCCTTCACGCTCTTCCAGAGAATCTCGTTGAGAGCCAGCATGGGAGTGAGGTCGTAGTTCGAAAAATCCATCAAGGCCGATTCGGCGGAGCCGGGGGCGCCCTTGACGTTGCGGGCGTTGACATCGACCTGCGGAGCCAAATGACTGAAGGGTGTGAGGTCCAAACCGCCCTCGAAGGCGGCGTACATCGGAGCGGCCGCCGCATCGAATTGGGTCATGGGCGGAAGACCCAGCAACAACTCCATGCTGCGCAACATGGAACTCGTGGTGTACAGCGTGCTGTCGACCACACGGCGCCGGCTGTACGGGCTCAAAACCAGACCAATGGTGCGACGGGCATCGACGTGGTCGGAACCATTTTGTGCATCGTCCTCGATGATGAAGATCGCCGTCTCTTTCCAGTAAGGGCTGTGGCTGACACGATCGACCAGTTGGCCGACCGCCCAGTCGTTGTTGGCCACAGCCGCCACCGGGGTGGGCGCACCGACCCGGGTGCCTTGGGTGTGGTCTTCGCCCAGGCTCATCACCACAAAGTTTGGTAGCCGCCGCTTCGGATCGGTCGACGAGTAGTTCTCGACGAAGCCATCGAACTCAGCGTTGAAGACCGCCACGTTGTCGGTGTCCCGCATGCCCGTTTTTCGGAAGTTCGGGCTCACATGACCCACCAATCCCTCCACCCCAGGGGCGGCATCCATCTGGCCCCCTTCACTGGTGCGGGCGGCGTATTCGCCATAGGAGCGGTAGGTCAGTCCTTTGCGCCGAGCCAGATCCCAGAGGTGACCCGACGAAGGCACTTGGGCCGGGGCCGAGGAAGCCTTGCTGATACCGCCGTAATTGGGCGGCCACAGCTTTTCATTGAAATCGGTGGCGTATCCCGCGTTGGACCAAGAATGACCGTCCACACTGACCTCGGCATCGCAGTACAAATTGTCGAAAAGGAGAAACTCCTCGGCCAAGCGGTGCTGGTTGGGTGTCACCGAACGTCCGAAAATGGTGAGTCGCGGATCACCGTTGCCCTGTGGCAGGTCCCCAAAAACCTGATCGTAGGTGCGGTTCTCCTTGATGATGTAAATGACGTGCTTGATCGGAGAACCCACCCCCACCCGATTGGTAAGGATGGTTCCTCGAACCGCAGGCGGCTTGGCCGCACTCAGGAGCGCATCGTGGTAGGGAGTGTTGGCAATGACCTTCCGGGTGTACCCACGAATCTTGCTGCGGAGATTGGCCAGCGGAAAGGCGGTGATGCTGCCCTGCTGGAGCGACTTGACCGATCCCAACCCTTCGGTGTTGCCATCCTTGCTCAAGGGCGACAGGGGCCCACGGATATTGGAATAACTCCCGAGTCCCTTAGCGGAACCAATGTGCAGGAACTTCCCGTCCTTGGAGATGGAGAGCGACGAGGGATACCAGGTCGTGGGAATGAACCCGAGAACTTGGCTCTCCTCCCGTTCGCCGACATGGATCACCGCCACACAGTGATTGTCGGCGTTGGCCACAAACAACAGGCGTTGCGACGGGTCCAGCGCCAAGGCATTGGGAGTTGAGCCCACGGGCGCACGCGGATGGATGGAAGTACGGAGTGTCTCGATCGACCGCAGCTCCTGGGTGTCGATCACCACGACGGAGTTCTCATTGCCGCAGGCCACGTAGAGGCGGCCATCTCGGGCGAGCAGCAAATCGTTGGGATTGGTACCGACCTGGATGGTGGCCTTGACCTTCAGGGTGGCCGTGTCGATGACGCTCACCGAGCGGCTGGACCAATTGGAAACGAACAAGGTGCCGCCATCCGAACTCAATTGGAGGTCGCACGGAGTGATCTCCACCTCGACCTGCCCCAGAACCTTGCCATCGCGGGAATCGAAGGCCACCACATGGCCGGGCTCACTCCCGGTACCCCGATTGGCGGCATACAAGACGGGACGGGACGGATGGTGCGCCAAGCCAGCCCAGTAGATGGATGCGGCAGGCAGTCCATTCGTAAACTGGGCCACAGGTGATCCGCTCAGCCGACCATCGCGGTATTCAAAAACGTAAATCGGTGCGACCTCGGGCTTCTTGCCTCCACCGGCATTGCCACCCGAGACGAACAAGCGCCCACCCTCCGGACTCCACGCCAAACCCATCCACGAGGAGCGCAGGGGAATTCTTTGGAGGATGGCCGAACCGTCGGGCTGGGTCACCACGAGGCCATGCGGGTTGAAACCACTGTGGAGGCCCACCAGCACGCGCCCATCGGGTGACGGGGACAGGCCGAGAACATAGTCGGGAGTCGAGAGGTGCCGACCGACCGGCGAGATGCTCCACCCATTGGGCAGCAACGTTGCACCATTGGTGGGGCCGGGCAGTTGGGCGAAGGCACACGAGGTCGCCCACCAAGCGAGGATCAGGCTCCGAAACATTTCTTGATCCAAAACTGTTTTGGTGACGGATTAACGGCAAATCAGGGTCGATGAGCCAACAATTGGTCGTATGGCCAGAGGTCATTTCAATCGGATACGGCCGTGGTCCCGTGACAGCGTTGCAACAATCCAAGCACTGCAGCCCGGCAAACCGCTTTGGGGTTGATCCCCCGGATCCCAAAGCTCACTGAAACACCATGCGCACGCACTCGGATCGATTTCGACAGCAACCACGGAAAGTGGGGCGATCCGGCTTGGGGATCCTCGGACTTCTGATCTGCCTATCCTGCCTTTCGGCGTCCGCGGAACCTCTGCGCTGGTGGAAAGGCAACCTGCACACGCACACGCTCTGGTCGGACGGCGATGACTTCCCGGAGATGATCGCCGAGTCGTACCGCGAACGCGGATACCACTTCCTGGCCCTGTCTGACCATAATCTCCTGAGTCGGGGTGAGCGATGGATGTCCCTGAAGTCCGTGGCCGATCGGGCCAAGGGGGAACCCTGGCGGGCGGGGCTCCGGCCACGGGATGCCTTCGCGGAGTACCTGCGCCGGCATGGGCCGACCTGGGTGCAGACCCGCAACAACCCCACCAACGGCGTCCGGGAGGTCCGGCTCAAGCCGTACGATGAATTCCGCGCGCTGGTGGAGGAGCGGGGACGATTCCTGCTCATCGAGTCCGAGGAACTCACCCAGGAATCGGGCGATCGGCACCAGATTCACATCGGCGCGATCAACCTGCACGAAGCCCTGCCCTCCCAGAAAGGCGCGACGGTCCCCGACGTGATCCGCGCGGCGCTGGCCGCCGTCGCCGATTCGGCCCGACGTTCCGGTCGACCCACCTTGGTTCACGTGAACCATCCCAACTACAAATGGGGGGTGACCGCGGAGGATCTGGCGGCGGTCGTCGGGGAACGCTTCTTCGAGGTCTGGAACGGCGTGGACGGCGACAACGACCCGGGCGACGCGCAGCACCCCTCGACCGACCAGATTTGGGACATCGCCAACACCTTGCGCATCGCCGGTCTCGGAGCGCCGCCGCTTTACGGGATCGCCACGGATGAC
>JARXAF010000040.1 GCA_029865985.1 Verrucomicrobiota bacterium | reverse complement strand
GTCATCACCGCGGCGCGGACGTTCTTCAGGTGAGGCGTGATGTCGTGACGGGCACACCACTGGGCATTGGTGATGTGGCCGATGAGGTTGTCCCAGAAGTCGATCTTGCCCTTGTAGTACCGGTCGCCCAAGTCGCCCACCGCCCCGCCCCGCAGGAAGAACTCGTATCCGTCGGGCGTGCCGTAGTCGAAGGGCGCGGGCTCCTGACTCAGCGGGTTCTGGAGTTTCTGCCCGAAGAAGTTGAAGAAGCCGAAGTTGTGGGCCAGCAGGAATGCCCCGCCATGCAACGTATCGTCGCCGTCGAACATGTCGGCCACCGGTGCCTGCGGCGAAACAGCCTTCAACGCCGGATGCGAATCGATCATCCCCATGGCCGCGAAGAAGCCCGGGTACGAGATGCCGTCCATGCCCACGTTGCCGTTGTTGTGGCGCACGTTCTGGACCAACCACTCGATGGTGTCCCAGGTGTCGGTGCTCTCGTCGGTGTCCTTCGGGCCGGTCTTGGTCGGCTTGTGCGGGCGGACGTCAACAAAGGTGCCCTCGGAGGCAAAGCGACCACGCACATCCTGGCACACGAAGATGAACTTCTCGCGGACCAACCCGTCGCCGAAGCCCGGATTGCGGCCAGCATCAACCGTGTACGGCTTGAGGTTGTACGGGGTCCGCCGCAGTAGGATCGGGTACTGGCCGGGCTCCTTCGGGGTGTACACCACGGTGAAGAGATTCACGCCGTCGCGCATCGGAATCCTCACCTCGCGCTTGGTGTAATTGGCCTCGAATCCGCCGGAGTCGTCGGCCTTCACCCAGGCACCCGATAGGAGCAGTAGGATCAGGCAGAACACTCTGGCCCAAACAACACGGCATTGGACAACCATGGACCGAAGACTGGCCTACCCCCTAGGCCGAGTCCATAACGAGAGACCGCGAGACATCGCGAGGACTGCGGGAGATCAGTGGGAATCACTGACTCAGGAGTACCCGGCGCCAGCATCCGACGGATCCAAAGCCCAGACTCAAGGCAGGAAGGCGTTGACCAGGGCGTTGCCGATGCCGATGAGGGCCGCACCCGAGATCAATCCGGCGCAAATGGGTTCACAGCCCTCCACCCAGAGGTCGTGCTGGGGAGTGCCCGCGACGGCCTTGCGGCCCATCCACCAGAACACAAAGGCCCCGATCCACATGGCTAGCGTGGACTCCGGCGGCAGCACCACACCGAGCCCGATGGACACCGCCGACAACGGAAAGCGCCCACGCGAGCGAATTCGCAGCACTTCAAAAACCAATGCCACGATGGCTGCGATCGCCATGGCCACCATGGCCGAGGCCGGCAGGCTGCCCAACCCCTTGGCAATGAGGTCGGCCACACCCTTCCACTGGACGGCCGCCGGCATGGCAAACTGCTCGGTGACCAGCGTGGCCGTGGAGCGGACGCCAGACGCATTGGGCGGCAGGAACAGCAGATAGAACAACGGGGTGGCCGCGAGTGCGCCAGCCACGATGCCGATCACATGACCGATAGCCTGTTGGCGCGGTTTGGCCCCCAGCATGTAGCCGGGCTTGATGTCGGAGAGCAGATTCGCCGCGTTCGACGCCACCTCGGCCGTCATGCCTGCCGGAATCAAATTGCTGGCTGGATTGGAGCGATCCAGCGAGCCGATGGTGAACTGGGTGATCTTCGAGAGCGCTCCGGTGGGAGTCCATGAGGTCAACGCCATGGAGTTGGTGCAAATGACCGACAGCACCAGAATCAGCGGCAACGACAGAAACCCTGCCAACCAAGGCACCCCAAAGAAGGCATTGCCCATCCACACGCCGAGGAATCCGAAGACCGGCACACCGACAGACGACAACCAGAGCGGCAGTTCGATCTCCCGAAGCGGATCCACTTCACGGGAGCTTGGGGTGCGTCGTTGGCGCAGCATACGCCACAAACCGCTGAAGAGATCCGGGCGGGCGAAGAGCGACACCAGCGAACCAACGACCATCATGGAGACGCCCCACCACAGCGCCCATTGGTTGACGATCTCTGCCCTCGAGATGGCCACCACCGCGCCCGCGGCATTGGTGTAACTGCGAATCTCGCCGCGCTGGATCATGATCGGAGCCAGCACGACAAAGTTGAGAATGGCCCCGATAAGGCACGAGGTCGCCACGCGAATGCCGATGAGCCCGCCCACGCCCATGAGCGCGGCATCGACCGTGAAGCGCAGCCCCAGTTGACGGATGTCCGTGCCCAAGATGCGCGGAATGGCCCCCGAGGCCTTGGCGGCCCAAGTGTAATAGTAGGTGTCGAGGCGCTCTTGCAGATGCCAGGGCTCGCGCAAGCCCGCCCACCGATCCATGCGAAAAACGCCGAATTGGAGAAGCTTCATCCAACCATCGCTCATGAGCAACTGGAGGAAGGCGGTGAGCCCCGTGGTGATGGCCAGAAGGCGGGTCTTGAACAGGCCCGCTTCGGCCGATCCAGTGTAGAGGGCATCGAGCACCACGCCGCAGGCCCTGCCTTCGGGAAAGGGCAATTGCTCCTCGTTGATGAAGCGGCGCTTCAGAGGAAAGGCAACGAGCACGCCCAGGATGGAGATGACGATGGTCCAAAGAATCATCTGCCACGCGGGCAGGATCCGCCCGGTCACAAGCATGTAGGCGGCAAAGCTGGTGGTCAGCGGTGTCACCACATAGCCCGCGGCCGTGGTGATGGATTGGGTGCAGTTGTTCTCGAGGATCGTGAACCCACCGCCCATCGGCGTTTTCCCCAACAGGCGGAACAAGGCGAAGGTGATGAGCACCGAGGTGAGTCCCACGCCGATGGAAATGCCCGTCTTGGCACCGATGTAGAGCGAGGTGGCCGCGAGCACGCCGCCCAGCAAGAATCCCGTGAGGGCCGACCGGACCGTGAGTTGGGGCATATCTCCCCGGAAGACGTGCTCCAACCACCATTGGTCCTTCTGGGATCGACTCAGGGTACGGACCTGCTCGTCGGAGAGCGTGGGGAGTGCCATGACGCAACGGTGCCCCAGCCACCGATGGGCATTCAACCCTTGAGCTCAGCGGGCCTGCTCCGCGGAGAGTCACCGCGCAAAAGAACCCGGCCTGCTGAATCTTCAACTGCGATCGATCCAGACCGCGTCAACGAAACCTCGGGGAGGGATTCGCCCCTTCAGCGCTTCTTTAGCCACTCGATCACCTCGCGCTGCCAAGTGTCCCACGAAGCCCCCTGATAACCATGAAGGCCATGGCCGCCATCCGGCAATTCGATGAGCTTGCTGGCAACTCCCTGAGCTTGGAGCGCCTTGTGATAAAGGCGGCTGTTGTCGATGAGTACCGCCTGATCATCCACGGCATGAGCCAGGAATGCGGGAGGCGTCTGGCGGGTGACTTGCCGTTCGCAGGAGAACCGCTGAATCTCTTCCAAGGTGGGTTTCTTGCCCAAGAGATTGTCGCGAGAACCTCCGTGACCGAGTTCTCCCAAGGACACCACCGGATAGATCAGGATTGTGAAATCGGGCCGAGAACTCTGGCCCGCGATCGTCTCGGCCGCGTCGGCCTTACCCAGGTCAAATTGGGTGCTGGCCGTGGCCGCCAAATGACCGCCCGCCGAGAACCCGATGATACCCACCCGCTTCGGATCGACCTGCCAATTCCGGGCGTTCAGTCGAACGGTGCGTATGGCCTGTTGCGCGTCCAAGAGTGGCACCTTGGATCGGCCCGCGGGCAATCGATATTCCAGTACGACACCCATGATGCCGTGCTGATTGAGCCAGCGCGCAATGCCGTGTCCCTCTGGCCCGGTCACCAATCCGCCGTAGCCTCCGCCCGGACAAATGACCACGGCCATGCCATTGGGCTTCGGTGCCGGATGAACGGTCAAACCGGAGTTCTCGGGGCTTACCTGACCGCCGGAGCCATCCGGAGCCTGGCCGGGCCAGAGCGGGAGTTTGGGCGGCGCGGTGGGCTCTGCGGCGAAAGCCGAGGCTCCGACCCAGCTCAACAACGCGGCGACGAGAGCGGAGAAGACATTCCAACGGGGATGCACACAGGAAATTCAGCCCGAGTCGGACTCAAAAGGAAACCTCCGGATGTGGCTGATGATCCAAATTCCACCGACGGCGGTTGGACTCGGTGTCTTCGGTGAGACGGGCGTTCCGTTCGCTGGCGGCATGGCCATCGGTGAACAAGATGTTGGACCCACCATTGTGGCGCTCCTTGGAAGGTTCGCTGCTGATCGAGAGCAGGAACGAAAAGTACTGGAGGTACCCCGGCTGCGGCATGGAGTCGGCAATGGCGATGAGGTCGGACGGAGCAACCACCTTCGCCTCGGACACCTGCGGCACTTCCTGGCCTGGACTCACCACGAACCCCAACCCCAGGTTCTCATACCACAGGGTCTTGTTCACCGAGCCGATGCCAAAGCCATTGTAGCCGTAGCTCACACCCACCTGCTTGTCCGGCCCCGTGGGGCCACGCATGTAGGCGTTGCCAAACACCCAGACGATAGACTCCTCCAGGGGCCACTCACCTTTGAAAGTAGGGCATTTCAAGATGTTCGTGCTGCGGGCCAGGTCGGGCAGGATCGCCGTGAACCAAGTGTTGGTGGTGTTGGCATCCACTGTGTGTGGGAACACGCGGTGATCAATGAGGTACATCGACAGGCCCAAGCCGACCTGATGCAAGTTGCTCTTGCAGCGGGTGCTCAGGGCCGCGGTCTTGGCCCGAGACAACGCGGGCAACAAGAGCGCAGCCAAGATCGCAATGATGGCAATGACAACCAGCAGTTCGATGAGCGTGAAGGCCCGCCGGAGCGAACAGGCCGAACGCCTGAAACCCGAGCTGTATGACGCACCGCCCCCCTCGGGCGAGGGGGGCTTCTGGGAAAATGGAGCCAATGGGTTCAATAGCCGGGTTCCGTCCCGGCGCCATCGACTGAGCTTCACCCGGGATGCCATTATTTTAACGATCCAACGGGCAAAGTCGAATCCCCCTTCCTGCCAAGCTCGCAGCGATCGGTTGCTGAGCAGAGGTCGGCAGTCAGTGCCGGTGGTGAACAAAACGCTCGACTCGGCCGGGGCTGGGAGTCCAAAGCGGTGGAAATGGTCCCAACCTTGACCGCCTCGGGCTCCCACGCCTGGTGGGTGCGCTTCGCTGAGCGCGCCGATGAGGCAGCGTTCCTGCGCGGGCGATCCTTGGCAGCGGCCTTGGCCCGTTCGCTGAAGTCCCTGGGCCAATCCGGGCTCCAGGAAATCATCCCCGCCCCCACCACCCTGCTGCTGGACTTCCACCCCGAGGCCCATCCCCTGGACCGGGCCACGTTGCAGCGACTCGTGGAGCAAGCGATCGCCCAGCCAGCGAGCCAGGAACCGGAGCGTTGCGTGGAGATCCCCGTGCACTACGGCGGGCCCGACCTTGAGCGCGTGGCCCGTCACGCCGGCCTGAGCCCGGAAGCCGTGATCAAGTGCCACCATCAGGGCCGCTACCGAGTGCTGTGCCTCGGCTTCGCGCCCGGATTCCCTTATCTCGGCGGCCTGGATGCAACACTGGCCACTCCGCGCCTGGCCTCCCCTCGCCCACGGGTACCGGCTGGCAGCGTGGCCATCGGTGGCGACCACACCGGTATTTACAGCATCCCCAGCCCGGGCGGATGGAACCTCATCGGCCAGACCTCCACGGCGCTCTTCGATCCGCATACCGCTGACTTGGAGAAGATGTTCCGATTGCGAGCCGGCGACCGGGTGAGTTTCGTGTCCATCGACGAACCTCCCGGGACCGAAGCCTTGAGTCCGTCCGAAGGCGGGCTGTCACCAGGGTCTCCGGACGCGGCCCTGATGACGACCGCCCCGGCGAATCGAACCGGCTCGCCGGAGGGTGAGCCCATCTTGCGAATCCTGGAACCGGGTCTCGGGATGAGCCTCCAAGACGCCGGC
>JARXAF010000183.1 GCA_029865985.1 Verrucomicrobiota bacterium | reverse complement strand
TAGTTGTTCTATATATAACTGAATCGTCATTGGCCGGGAGTCTGCACTTTCTTACCCTCCGGTTGGTTTCCAAACGCTTTCTCAGTTCGGGATCGCTATGAAGTTTGCGCAGGTATTCCCGGTTTGCATCAAGGAGCAAGTCTAAACCGAAAGAAGTAAGCTGAAACCGGCTGACCCTGCCTTGTTTAGTGGCCCGGTCATAGAATCCCCGGCGCGGCGGGGCTAGAATTTCAAGTCTTTCCAAGACACTTAAAACTTCTTTGTACTTTAATTTTGAGCCTCTGAACGTGCTTTTTAGTTTTTTTGAACTAATAGCTGCCAATCCATCTTCATTCATTTCACTGCGGATTGAGATGAGGTTGAGCAAATATAAGCAATTACTTATTGCTTTTAGACTCTTTTGGCCTTGGAATAGCGGCTCTTGCGATAGTAGATTGTTTAAGCTTATTGATATTTTTGTGTTTAAATACATTATGTGTTAGGGTTTCCCCTAGAACATTATGGTCGTTTTATGTCAATAGTAAAGGGCGAGTTTCAAAAGAATATACAAAGAGAATATGAGAAATATAAATATAGCCCCTCCGGCGTTTTCCGCGCAGTCAAGTTACTTTTAAAGTCAAAAAGGGCGGCCCCGGCTAGAAGAAGTTATCAGAGAATGTCAACTGCTTTTCTGAGGTGTAATAAGGGGTATGATCCGAGATGAATATACCGCCCAAGAGATCGCAAGAGAACTAGCCTTCGAAGCGGCCCAGAGCAGACAATTTCTTGATTTTTCAATCATTCGCACCGGACTGATTGAGGCCGGAGTGGATCCGGCACTCTACAAGTCGCTAGAGAAAACCTGCTTCACCGTTCTGCTGGCCGAGGGGCTGCTGGAGGACACAGGGGAGAAGACCGTCGTAGCTGGGCGATCTTTTAATTTATTTAAAAGCCTTATTTTCTGAGGCTCAATAACTCACAAGGTTTCTGAAAAGAACGGAAAAATAGGGCAATTAACTCTTTTAAGATATATATAATAAATAAGAAAAATAAACACTTTGAATTCTTTTTGGCCGCTTTTTCAGGTGCTTGGATTTGATAAATAAGATATATTAAAAAGCGACACTGCGAGGTGCTTTTGTCTTGACTTTTTTGACACTAGTCACCATACTCTGTACGTTGCGACAGCAAGTTACACCTTCGCTGAAACACAACATTTAAAAATTAGAATAAACCACAGAATACCTAATGAAAGATCAAATGAACCACATATATATGTCCCAACTCGCTGAAAAGTATCCAGCAAGAATTGATTATAATCAGGCAGGCAAGATTCTAGGTTTCAATGAAGATGAAATTAAGATTCTTGTACAGAATAACCATCTAAAGCCAATTGGAAAACCACGGCAAAATGCTCGGAAATTCTTCACCTTGGTGGAAACCGGAGCTAAAACGTTTGATCCAGAATGGATTCGTAAAGCAACTGACACAGTATATAAACATTGGAACGAGAAAAATTCAAAGAAACTGTTAAATAATCAGAATATGAATTAAGCCTTAGATAATTCAAAGACAGTATCGCAGCCCCGAAAGGGGCTTTTTTATTTATTAAAAGCAAAACGCGGCAGGATTTAACCTACCGCGCCGCATATCTAGGGTTGATTCCCGAATTACTTTTTGCCGAATTCTTCCAGAGACGGGCATTCAATCACTGCTTTCTCCGCGTAGGACTCATGAACCATGCGGCTTTGGTGACCCATCATGGCCATTGCGTAGCGCTCCGGCATCCCCGCTTGAGCGGCCCTTTGAATCCAAGCGTAACGATAGCTATGCAGTACGCACCCCGGGGGAAATCCGAGTCGGCGGCAGCGACGCCAGAAATCCCCTGAACGCCGATTGGTTTTTTCCTTGCTAATCTTTGGAAACAATGGGCCTTGGCTCGGGAGCCGCTTCAGCAACTCTTCCAAAGCTGGACCGATGCGAACCCTTGCGGGAGGTTTGTCAGGCTTCAGTTTAGCCCTCCGAAAGACTAGTAGCTTTCGCTCCCAGTCGATGTTGGACGCATCAAGTCTCGCCGCGTCGCCCTGCGAGGCCCCGATATGCCAGCACAGTTCGTAGTAATTCCTGCGCTCTGGATCATCTACGGTTTCGCAGAGCCGCCGATGCTCCTCTTCGGTGATGGCTCTAAAATTTTTCCATCGAACCTCAGGCCAAAGATCGTCGGCGATAAGGTCCCTGCTCACCCAGTTGATCTTGATGCCGTACCGATAAGCCAACTGGACATGATACCTTATGGACCGCTTCAGGCGGAGAATTGACTCTATGAAGGCGTCAGCCTCCGTCCCGACGATCTGCTCAGCACGAATACTCTGGAGAACCGGTGACTCCAGAGAGCGCCTGAGACGCTCCCGTTGCTGGGGCAGTTCGCACCTAGCGATGTACTTGTCGAACAGTTGCCCCCAACTCCGTCCAAAGTACTGTGGATCATTCTCCCGCAGCATCATCAGCGCCTGTTTTCGGACCACGGCGGCTGCACTGCCGTTGGTAGCAACGAGGGATGCCAGAATTTTCTCTGCTTCCCTCAGGTCTTTGGTTCGAAGAGAGGTCTGCTTGCCGTGCTGATTTTGGAGGTAATAGCGACCTTGTCTTTTGAATAAGTAATACTTCTTTTTTTCCATGCGTGCAAAGCATGGCTTGACTTCCTAAGTTTCCGTGAGCGGGTTGTGGGCGGGTAGACCGAGGAAAGTGAGCGAGTTCTGCGAGGTAGTTGTGGGAGGTTGGAATCCTCTGACAATCTTCTGGCAATCCGCTTTTCCGGATCCGCTTTTCCCTTCGGAAACCCCAGTAAAACCGGGGTTCCCGAAGGATTTCAAAGTGGTGCGCACGGCAGGACTTGAACCTGCACACCTTACGGCTCTACCACCTCAAGGTAGCGCGTCTGCCAATTTCGCCACGTGCGCATTGTGTCGTTCGATTTCCGAACTGAACTCACGATCGGTTACGATCGCTGATTCAGTCTGGCACCTTTTCAGTTCCTTCGCCAGAAGTGTCCTTCCGACAACGAACAGATGGTCGGGGCGGTGAGATTCGAACTCACGACCTCTTGTACCCGAAACAAGCGCGCTACCAGGCTACGCTACGCCCCGAACCAAACGAGGGCCGGAAAATGGGGAAACACCGTGACGGTTGCAATGGATTTCTCCGGAAAAGTAAAAACACCCGTGCGAGCCACCTGTGTTTTGGCCGAGGAATGCGGGAGTCAAAAGTGCCTGAGCCCGGCGGCATCCAGGTTCGTCACCTCAAAACGGGGACACCGCGCTCAAAAGCGTAACGGGGCCGGAATTGACCCGCTGCAACCGAGTCGCTAATGTTTAATTCTTCAAATGAACCTGAAACTTTCTGCAGGCCGTGCCGTCCGGCGCGGCTTTACGCTGATCGAACTGCTGGTGGTCATCGCAATCATCGCGATCCTCGCCGGAATGCTCCTGCCGGCTCTGGCCAAGTCCAAGTCCAAGGCCACCGGCATCCTGTGCATGAACAACCTCCAGCAGCTCATGCTCGGATGGCGCCTGTACGCCGATGACAATTCGGACGGAACCGTGTCGGCTCAGGATGGAGGCGATCGCCGCCCGAACTGGATCCAAGGCAACATCGACTACTCGGCCGACAGCGCCAACGAGCGGTACCTCACCAACAGCCCGCTCTTCAAGTACGTAGGCGGCGCCAAGGCGGTCTTCAAGTGCCCGGCCGACCGCCAGATGGTCCGCGTCGGCCAGCTCAAGGTGGCGCGCATCCGCAGCAACTCGATGAGTCAGGTGTGGGGCAACGGCGACTGGCTCGATTACGACTACAACCCGAACCAGACGAAGTGGCGTAAGTACAACAAGCTCGGGACCGTGGTCCAACCGTCCCAGACCTGGGTGTTGATCGACGAGCATCCCGACAGCATCAATGACGCGGCGTTCGCCAACATCATGACCGATGCGCGCAGAGCTGGACGTTCCAAGGTGGTGGACCAACCGGCCAACTACCACAACGGAGCCGCTGGCTTTTCCTTCTCCGATGGCCACGCCGAGATCCGCCGCTGGCTCGGCGCCAAGATCAGCCAGGCCAAGGTCAACTTCAACGCGACCGGCAACTACATCTCGCTCGGTGGCGTGATCCCGGCCAGCGATCCGAAGTCCCTGCTGGACGTGGGCTGGATGGCCGACAACACCACGGTTTCCACCCAGTAAGAGGAACCCTCTCCGCCAAGATTTCACGAGACGCCGCCATAGGGCGGCGTTTCTTTTTTGATGAATCCCCGTGTCATCGCCTCGCTGGTCCTGATCGGCACTTGTGCCCTCTGGGCCTTCAGTTTTCCGCTGCTCAAATCCATTGAGCAATTGGGGCAACGCAACGCACCGGGGAATTCCAGCCTGTTTCTGTCCACCTTGCTGGTGGCCTGCCGTTTCACTTGCGCCACGGTGTTGTTCGTGGTCGGCAATGGAATCCGTTGCCAGTGGCGAAGGCGCGATCCAGACGGTTCCGGGGCCCGACTCTCCATCCGCCCCACTGCCTTGGAATGGAAACAAGGATTGGGCATCGGGATCTTTGGCTCGCTGGGGCTAATTCTCCAAATGGACGGTCTGGCCTACACCGAAGGTTCGGTTTCCGCCTTTTTGACCCAAGGCTACGCCGTACTCATCCCAATCTGGGTCACTCTCACGGCCCGCCGCTTGCCGGGTTGGACCGTCGTGGGGGCATGCCTGCTGGTGGGCTTGGGGGCCGCACTGCTGGCCGGTGTCAGCCTCGACCATCTGCATCTGGGACGGGGTGAATTGGAGACGTTGGCCGGTTCCGTTCTCTTCGCCGGGCAAATTTTATGGCTGGAGCGCCCGCAGTTCTCCGGCAACGACTCCCTGCGCTCAAGCACCGTCATGTTCGGCGCCATGGCACTGACCGCCTGGCCGCTGGCCTTCGCCTTGGCGCGTCAACCGCAGGATATCGCGAAGGCGGTGAGCTCCAGTGAAATCGCCTCCCTCTTTGCACTGCTGCTCTTCGGTTGCACCCTCGTGACCTTCCCTCTGGCCAACCACTGGCAACCCAAAGTGAGCGCCACCCAAGCCGGCTTGCTGTATTGCACGGAACCGGTCTTCACCAGCGTGGTGTGCCTGTTTGTGCCGGGTTGGATTTCCAGCACAACCGGGCTGAGCTATCCGAACGAATCCCTCCACCTGCGGTTGGTTCTGGGCGGTTCCTGCATCCTCTTGGCCAACATCTGGATTCTGCTGCGTCCGCCCCAGAGCAACGCCGGTCAGTAGATCACACCCCGCACAACGGGCATCATCGGGAGAGCCGGTTTACTTCCAGGTCATCCGGGCCAAGACCGGATGATGGTCGCTGGGTTGGCGTCCTTCCGGACTCCCGTCCACCACCACTTCAGCCGAGGTCACTTCGGCGTCACCCCGATAAAGGATCCAGTCGATGCGGGCGCTGTTGAAGACCGGCTTGGCGAAGCCATTGAAGGAATTGAGCGTCTCGTTTTTGCGCTGGGCCGCGGCGAACCATGAGTCGGTGAATCCGATGCCCTGGGTCAAGGTGTCATAGACCGGGTTGCGAGTGGCCTCGGCGTTGAAGTCTCCCATCAAGATCACCGGCTCGTTGGAAGGCATCTTGGCCAACCGGGTTTTGATCAACTCGGCCGCCTTCTCACGGGCGTGCTGAAGGGCGTGGTCGAGATGAGTGTTCCAGAGGTGAAATACTTTGTCTGAGCGACGATCCTTGAACCGGACTGAGGTCACCATTCGCCGGTTGGTGTTGCCCCAGGTGGATGACGCGATGACATCGGGCGTGTCACTCAACCAAAAGTGATCATAGGCCAAGGGCTCAAAGCGTTCGCGCTGGTAGTAGATGGCCATGAATTCACCGCGGCTTCCACCATCGCGACCGGTGCCAATCCAATCGTATTCCGGAAGGTCTGCAGCCAGGTCGCGCAATTGATGGTACACTCCTTCCTGAGTTCCCATGATGTCCGGTGATTGCTGTTTCAGGAGAGCCTTCATGGCGGGCCGCCGATCGGGCCAGGCCTCCGAACCCTTCATGCTTGCGTAGCGGAGGTTGTACGTCATCACACGCAAACCCTTGCCACCGGCATCATCAGCGCGACTGCTCAAAGCCGGAGCAGCGGCGATCAGAGGAATGGCCGAAAGGAACTGGCGACGGGAGTTCATGGGCCCAGAGACAACGCCCACAGCCAAAGCTCAAGCAAAACCGAGGGATGAAGCAGCCAAGGTCCTGAATCCGACTCCAGCCTCAAACCCAATCGCGCCCAACTCCGATCGCCTACTGAGGCTTTTCCAACTGACTCTCACGGATCCGCCGGGCGCGTTGACTCCAAGAGGCCGCCACGGCCGGCAACTCACGGGCTACATGCTCATAGAGTCCCGCTGCTTCACCGGTGCGCCCGAGGCGTTCGAGGATCTCCCCGGTGGCACGCGCTGCCTCAACGAGGAGGTCGGCCGAAACCTTTTCGCCCGGCAGCAACGCCTTGCCGAGAGCCACATCCAGACCGGCTTGGATGGCCCGTTCCAAGAATTCCCCAGATTCGCTACCGCTGCGCAACTCCGACACCTTGCGATTCACAGCGGCGTAACCCAACCAAGCGCGGCAGCGGGTCTCAACCCCAGCTCCAGGCCACTGGGTAGCACGCAGGTAGAGTTCGGCCGCCCGGGTGTAGTCGGCCGGATTGAGGGAGCTGAGCTGGAAGTGGCAATTGCCCATCATTCCCAGCGCCGGCGCGATGTACGGACTGTTGGTGAACTCCAGAACCCGAGTGAAAGCCTCCAAGGCCAGACTGTACCGGGACAACGGATCCCCTCCGGATTCGACAGGCTTGGACTGCAACAACTCTCCGTAGTGGAACAGTGCGGCCGACTGCACCTCGGGCGGTGCCACCTTGTCGTTGATCAGTTCGCGGAAGTGTTCGGCCGAGGAGTCAAAATTTTGAAGTTTTCGCCCGGCCTCCGCGGCCCACAGCTTGGCTCGATACCAGGTATCACCCCGGGCCGCACGCACTGTGGCGTTGGTCAGGATGGCTGCGCTGGCCTGTCCCGCCTGAAGGTAATCCTGCTGCTCAAAGAACCGTCCAGCCAGCCACAACTGGGCGGACAATGTCCCGGGATCGGTCGGGTTCTTGGCGGCCAACGCCGAGAACTGAGCCATGGCCGCCGCGGGATCTCCCGAGCGGGAAAGAGCATAGGCCAAATGGAACCCAGCTCGCACCGCACCCGGATGCTGCGGGTGAGCAGCCAACCACCGCCGCAATTCGGCCACCGACTCCGACCACTGCTCGTCGTGAAGGCCCAACATGGCCAATTCCAACTCCACTTCCGGACGGACGCTGGTTTCAGGGAAGCGCTTGAGGTAGTCCTGAAACAGTACCCGCCCCAGTTCTCCGCCGCCTTGACGGGCCAAGGACGAACCCAGCCACAAGACGCTTTGACCGGCCCGGGTGGCCGCCTGAGGCAAAGCCAGCAAACGGCGCAGGGCTGATTCACCGGCCGGACCGTTGGTGCTGGCAATGGCCGCGACCACGGCCTGCTCCAGTGCGGTCGGCATCCAGGCATCCCGCTCGGCAGGAACCTCAGCCACCGATTCAGCGACCTCCAGATAGCCCTTCAGCGCCACAGAAGCATCCCCCAACCAAGCTGCGGCATCCGAGGCTTTGTATCGGGCCACCAGACGGTCGGACGAACCGACCGGTAGCAATGAGAGCGCCGTTTCAAACCCTTTCAACGCCTGGGCCATGATTGCTTTGGAGTTGGTCGCAAGTGCCTCCTCCCAGCGGCACCACGCCAAGGTCAAGGCGAGTGAACCTTGCACCTCCGGCGGCGGGTTGAGGGCTGCGGCCTTCTCCAACTCAGCGACCGCCCTCGCCAGAAGGGTGGTTGATTCAGCGGTGACCGGCCCCACTTGGTTGGTTCCCCGCCGGGCCAAGTATTCCCGGAGATGGATTTGTCCCAAACGCAACCGAAGAGCGCCCACCGAAGGATCCTGACCCAGCCCAACGGTAATGCCTTCTAGGCGCTCTCGGGCCAACGACAACTGCCCTTGAGTCACCCACCAATCACTCAGGTTCCGGACGGCATCGATGCGAAATGCCACTGGAACCGCTGCGGCCAAGTTTTCCTCCAAGGCTGAAACCGCACGAGCTCCCTGTCCTGTCGCCAACAACAACCGCCCCAGCAGCGCCGCCGATTCTGGTCGACGGGCGGCCAAGCCCTGCGCGTCGGCGATGCGCCGCAACTGCTCGGCCCCTGCGATGGCCAGATCCATTTGTCGCCCCGCTTCGAGAATGCGGACTTCCAAACGCAACCGATCCCACTGTGCTTCCAGTGTTTGGGTCACAGGCTTCGCGGCCGTCACGGCGTCACGTGCCTGAGTCCAGTCTCCAGACGCAAGATGCGCTTCGGCCACCAGCATCGAGCCGGACAACAGCAGGTCCGCCGGTTTGCCTTGGCCCAAGGCTTTTCGGAAAGGGCCTTCGGGTTGATCCAACAAGGCGGCCGCCTCCTTGGGCTGACCCGATCGAAGGAGGACCTCAGCCTGCCGCACCGAAGCGTGAAGGGCCAATTCAGATCCGGGATACCGGGACAGGTAGAGAGCGAAGGTCTTTTGCGCAGCAGCAGGATCCCCACGCCCAGCTTCGCTCTCACCTTGCGCGTAGAGTGCTCGACGCAAGGCTTCAACCTTTAACGCCGAATCGGGGAATTGATTGGAAAACGCCGTAAACTCCTCGGCAGCCCGGGCATACGCCCCGATCGAGAAAGACCGCAAGGCTGCATTGAAGGCGACTTGGTCCGGCCCATCGGCCGCACAAACCGACAGGCCTAGGATGATTCCCACCATCCAGCCCAACCCCTGCCTCCACGCCTCGAACAACCCACGCATGGGCCCACTCTCCGGCCGCACCGCTCCTCGGGCAAGCGGAGACCCGCCTCGGAGGACCGACTTTGCGAAAACAGCACCCTTCCCCAATTCCCCATGAGGACTACCATCGGGAGTATGCAGGGCAGTCATGGGGTCACCGGAGTCTGGAAAGGCGGATGGAACGAGGCGGGCTTGAGCCGCTGGGCAGATTCCTTGCGCTCACAGTTGCCCCAGTCGGGCGTGACCCTCGGACTGGCCTTCTTGGCACCATCACTCTTCTCCTACGCCGAAGAGGTTTTGGAGATCTTGCGCGTTCATGGGCGCATTCCCTGTTTGGCAGGCTGCTCCGGGGTCGGACTGATTTCCGGCGCCAACGAGTTTGAACAAGGCGCCGATTTGGTGCTCGGTTTGCACCACCTCCCAGGAGCGACCTTGAAGGGATTCCACTTCAATACCGAGGAGATCGAAGCGACTGAGGATGCTGCCGCTTGGGTGCAAAAAACCGGTCTTTCGCCCAAACAAGTCAATGGATGGCTCATCTTTGCCAGTCCCTTCGACTTGAATGGCGAAACCTGGCTGCGGCAGTGGAATAAAGCCTACCCCGGCATTCCCGCCATCGGGGGCTTGGCGAGCGGCGACTTCGCAGCCCAGCAAAGCCAGGTGTATTTCAATGGCGAGGTGCATGAGCACGGTCTGGTCGCCGTGGCTCTCTGCGGCGACGTCACACTCGAAACCGTGGTGTCGCAGGGGTGCACACCCATTGGCCAGAGTTGGACTATCACCCGCGCCGACCGAAACTTCATCCTCGGGATCGGCAATCGCCCCGCCTATTCGGTGCTCATGGAGACCTTCGAGTCCCTCACTCTCGAGGAGCGCAAGAAGAGCCAAAACAACCTCTTCGTGGGCCTGGCCATCGACGAGTACCAAGAGGAGTTGCAATGCGGCGACTTCCTGGTTCGCAACCTGTTGGGAGGCGACCCCAAGAATGGAACATTGGCTATCGGCGCGTTTCCCCGCGCCGGACAAACCCTCCAGTTCCAACGGCGTGACTCCGAGACCGCCGACGCCGAACTATCCGCCTTGCTGGCCCGGGCCCGGACCCAATTGGGCGGACGGCCGATCTATGGGGGCTGCCTGACGGTTTGCAACGGCCGGGGATCCCGCCTCTTCGGCGCCCCCAACCACGATGCTGGCTTGGTGCAAGAGCAACTGGGCCCCATCGCCATCACCGGTTTCTTCGGTCACGGCGAGTTGGGGCCGGTGGCTCAACAAAACTTCCTACACGGCTACACCGCCTCCCTGGGGCTCTTTGTGCCCAAAACGAAGTCCCTGCCCCGGTAAACCATCCACGAAGAAGACCCCGGAAAGAGCATCCCGGGCTCGACCCTGAGAGTTGCCACAACCGCCTTCCTTCTGCCTTCATCTGCGTCCATCTGCTGCCAATCCCGATTCCTGAATGAACGACGAACAACAACCCCAGTTTGAATCCGCCAAGTCCGAGGTTCAGCGCAAGACGCTCGACCAGCGGGAGCAGATGAACGAGTTGATGCGCCTGCGTCACTCTTGCGCGCACATCTTGGCGACGGCGGTCTTGCGACTCTGGCCTGATGCGTTGTTGGACATCGGCCCCCCGACGGACGAAGGCTTCTACTACGACTTCGAACTGAAGCACCGCTTCACTCCGGAAGACTTCCCCAAGATCGAGGAGGAGATGCGGAAGATCACCAAGGAGAACCAAGTCTTCGAGAAGTCCATCCAGACCCGCGCCGAAGCGTTGGCCTATTTCGAGGGCAAGGGACAAACCTTCAAGGTGCAGCGTCTGGGCGACATCCCTGAGGGCGAGGCCATCAGCTTCTTCCAGAACGGCGAGTTCGTGGATTTGTGCGCCGGGCCCCATGTGATGCGCACGGGCAACGTGAAGCCCGGGGGCATCAAGTTGCTCAAGGTCGCCAGCGCGTATTTCCGGGGCAACGAGAAGAACCCCCAGTTGCAGCGGATCTACGGCACGGCCTTCAAGAACAAGGAGGAGTTGGACAACTGGCTCAAGATGCAGGAAGAGGCCCGCAAGCGGGACCACCGGAAGATCGGCACCGAGATGGGGCTCTTCGCCATGGATCCGGAATACGTCGGGCCCGGCCTGCCCCTGTGGCTGCCGAAGGGAACCGTGCTGGTGGAGGAACTGGAACGCTTGGCCAAGGAGACCGAATTCCAGGCCGGCTACGTGCGCGTGAAGACGCCCCACCTGGCCAAGGAGAAGATGTACAAGACCTCCGGCCACCTGCCGTATTACGCCGAGTCTATGTTTCCTCCGATGGAAATGCTCGAGGAGGACGAACGCCAGAAGCGCGACGATCTGATGGAACGGCGCGCCGACTTGATCCAACTCGCCGAAGGCATGGGCAAGGCCATCTCGCCCAACCCCAGCGGCTACACCGAGGAGCAAGTGCGCCGCGACATCCAAAAACTGGAGTCCGAGATCACCCTCTTGGGTGGCCGGTACTACCTGAAGGCGATGAACTGCCCGCATCACCACCGCATCTTTGCGGCGGAACCGCGCAGCTACCGCGACCTGCCTCTGCGGCTCGCTGAATACGGGACCTGCTACCGCTACGAGCAATCGGGCGAGCTCTTCGGGGTCATGCGCGTGCGCAGCATGAACATGAACGACGCCCACCTGTACTGCACGGCCGAGCAGTTCGCCGACGAGTTCCGGGCGGTCAATGAGATGTACCTGAAGTACTTCAAGATCTTCGGACTCGACCGCTATCAGATGCGCTTCAGCACCCATGACCCGGCGCGCCTGGGTCAGAAGTTCGTCAACGAGCCCGAACTCTGGAAGAAGACCGAGGACATGGTCCGACAGGTCCTCATCGAGTCGGGCATCAACTACGTGGAAGTGGCCAACGAGGCAGCGTTCTACGGACCCAAGATCGACGTGCAGGTCTGGAGCGCCATCGGCCGCGAATTCACCATCGCCACCAATCAGGTAGATTTCGCCGTGCCTGCCCGCTTCGGCCTAACTTACCGCGACCGCGACAACACCGAGAAGACCCCGCTGTGCATCCACCGCGCCCCGCTGGGCACGCACGAGCGGTTCATCGGCTTCCTCATCGAGCATTACGCCGGCAACTTCCCGCTCTGGCTGGCCCCGGAGCAGGTCCGGGTGCTGACCCTGAATGACGAGGCACCGCTGGTGGAATACGCCAAGTCGATCACTGCCGAATTGCGCTCTCAATTCGTCCGCGTGGAAGGCGACTGGAGCGCCAATCCCGTGAAGGCCAAGATCGCCGACGCCGAGACCTCCAAAGTCCACACCATGCTGGTCGTGGGGCAGCGCGACCTCGAAGCCGGAGCCGTCAGCGTGCGGTTGCACGGCAAGGGCAACGTGGGCGCCAAACCGCGCGCCGAGGTTGTCGCCGACCTGTTGGCCTCCATCCGCGAACGCCGCGCCTGATCACGGGCGACACCCCTCTCGGAATCTTCGCTCAGGCGGAGATTCCGGAGGGAAACACCGAATGCTTTGGGGTTTCCCTGGACCCCACTCCTTGACCCCACTCCGCCGCGCCCCATCCTCCCGCCCCCATGTTTGATCTGGGATCGCTCAATCCGCAGCAACGGGCCGCCGTGGTCACCCACTCCGGCCCGGTCCTGATCCTGGCCGGCGCCGGCACTGGCAAGACACGCACCCTCACCTGCCGCATCGCCCACATGATTGGCAAGGGCATCGCCCCGGGGCACATCCTGTCGGTGACCTTCACCAACAAGGCCGCCAAGGAGATGCTCGAGCGGGTCAATGAAATGATCCCCAAGGTACCCAAATCGCGCCGTGAGGCGGGCGCACCCGAGGATCCCTTCCTCGAAAGACCCACGCTCTGCACCTTTCATTCGCTGTGTGTCCGGATCCTCCGGCAACACATCGAAAAACTGGGCTACAAGAAGAACTTCGTGATCTACGACACCGGCGACCAACTCGCGGCGATGAAGAAGATCCTGAGCCAGATTTCGGCCAAGGGGGAGAAGACCGATCCGGGCGCGGTGCTGTCCATGCTCAGCAAGTTCAAGAATGGCGGCAGCCGCGGCGGCTTCGAAGACCCCTCGGTCCGTGCTCTGGCCGAACACGTGGCCCGCCGCTACGAAAGCGCCCTCCACGCCTGCAATGCCGTCGATTTCGACGACCTCATCCTCCTGACCCTGCGTCTATTCCGGGAACATCCCGATGCTCTGGATGCCTGCCGACGGAAGTACCGCTACGTCATGGTCGACGAATACCAGGATACCAACGCCAGCCAGTTCGAGCTCATCCATCATCTGGCCAGCGCGTCACGAAACCTGTGCGTGGTGGGCGATGATGACCAGTCCATCTACGGATGGCGTGGGGCTGAAATCGCCAACATCCTCGACCTCGAAAAGCATTACCCCGAGGTCAAGATCATCAAGCTCGAGCAGAATTACCGGTCCACCAACACCATCCTGCGGGCGGCCAACGCCGTGATCCGCCAGAACACCCGGCGACGCGAGAAGAGCCTCTGGTCGGCCAAAGGCGACGGCAGCAAAATCACCCTGTACGCCTTCGACACTGACGAGACCGAAGGTCGAACCGTGGTGGAGAACATCGAGTACGACAGGCTCACGCGTCAGATCCCCTGGGGCAAGCAGGCCATTCTTTTTCGCACCAACATCCAGTCACGGCCTATCGAAGCGGCCTTGCGCAAGGCGCGGGTCCGATACCGGCTGATCGGCGGTCAGAGCTTCTTCGATCGCAGCGAAATCAAGGATATCCTCGCCTACCTGAAGACGTTCGTGAATCCGAACGACGATGTGAACTTGCTGCGCATCGCCAACAAACCGGCCCGGGGTCTCAGCGATGTCACGATGGAACGGCTCCTGGCCTTCAGCGCCGAGCGTCAGGCCAGCGTGTACACGGTGATGCGGCACACCGACGTGCTGGCCTCCTTCCAGGCTCGCACCCGTGAATCCATCACCGGCTTCGCCCACTGGATCGACACCCAACGCGCCCCCTTGCTTCAGGATTCCCCCATTTGCCTCAGCAACTGGGCCGACCATTGGCTTGAGGAAACCGGCTATCTCACAGACTTGCGCCGAGGTGAAAAAAATCAGGATGTGGCCGACAACCGGGTTCGGAACATTCAGGAACTGATCGACGACCTGGACGGCGAACTCACGGCCGCCGCCCGTCGCAAGAAGCGCGAAGAAACCGCACCGAAGAAGCCCACCAAACCCGTAGACCTGGAAAACGATCCCGAAGGATTGCTCTCCGACATGACGGACGTCCCCAGAACCAGCGGCCCCCTGTTGCCGAATGCAGCTCCGGAGTTTCTTGGCAAGCCCATGGACCGGCTCGATGAATTTTTGGCAGGCGTCACCCTCGATCAGGAACGCGAGGAGGAAAAGGATTCGACCGGCGATCAGGTGACCCTCATCACCTTGCATGCGGCCAAGGGGCTCGAATTCCCGAATGTCCATATCATCGGAGTCGAGGACGGCCTACTGCCCCACTCCCGCAGCAAGGACGAAGGCACCCTCGACGAGGAACGGCGCCTCTTCTATGTCGGTATCACCCGGGCCCAGGAAACCTTGCGCATCAGCCATTGCTCCGGCCGGCGGCGCTACGATCAGGTCATGCCCTGTCACCCATCACCATTCCTGCGGGAACTCCCGCCCGAGTGTGTCGAAGATGCCGACGAAGCTGCGTCTCGCCCGGTCGACAAGGATGACGGCGGTGATTGGTTCAAGGCCATGCGCGAGGCCTTGGAATAGACCCCACTTCCATATCAGACTATTCCCACGCCGTGTTCTCCCGAGTCGCTGAATGGTTCCTGTGCGCCCTGTTGGGTTTGATCCGTTGCCTGCCGCTGGTGACGGTGGCTCGATTGGGCCGTCTGCTGGGCGGACTGGCTTGTCGGGTCGATCGTCGCCACCGCCGCGTGGCCGAAGAGAATCTCGCCCAAGCGTTCCCGGATTGGAAACCGGCGGAGGTGCAAGCCGTGGCTCTGGAGAACTTCCGCCGCATTGGCGAGGCCTACGCGTGCGCCATCCGGACCCCGGGCATGGACCCGGAGGAATTGCAGGCGCGCATCGAGTTTGTGGGCCTTGAGGACCTGCTCCGGAGCGGTGCTGATCAACTGGTCGTGGCCACGGGGCATTTCGGTGGCTTCGACCTGCTGGCCCATGTCCAAAAGCACTGGCCCGGCTGGAATATAACCACCACCTACCGGGCCCAACGGTTCGTCCCGCTCGAACGAGCCCTCCAACGCCTGCGCACCATAACGGGCGTGCAATTCGTCGAACGGCACAATGCCACCCTCGCCATTAGCGAGTTATTCAAACGGAACAAATCCGTTTTAGCCCTTTTCTCCGACCAACACGGCGGCGGCAAGGGGCTGTGGCTGCCCTTTTTGGGGCGTCACTGTTCCTGCAGTCCCGCACCGGCCGTGATCGCCCTGCGCTACAAAGCCCTGCTGACCATGGCGATTTGCTACCGCACGGAATTGGCCCGCTGGCGCATCGAGGTGGGGCCTGTGATTCCCACGCACGACGAACACGGACAAGAACGCACGATCGAGTCCATTATCCTCGACGTACAACGAGAGTATGAAGTCGCGGTCCGAAAAGATCCGGCCAATTGGTTCTGGGTGCATCGGCGGTGGAAACCCCCTTCGACCCATCAAAAGGCACCGGGTCATACCACTGATCCCGCGTCATGAAGCCCGACACCAATCGCCACATCTTCATTCGAAGTGTGAATTGGCTGGGCGATGCGGTCATGACCACCCCGGCGGTCCTGCGCCTTCGGGAACGGTTTCCGCAGGCGCAAATCTCTCTACTCTGCGCGGAAAAACTCCGGGATTTGTGGACCTCGCATCCGGCGGTTGATCAGGTCACCACCTTCGCTCCCGGCGAGGGATGGCGGTCGGTCGCGCGGAATGTGCGCTCCCTAAACGCCGATCTGGCGGTGATCTTCCCCAACTCGTTCCGATCGGCGCTGGAGGTGTGGTGGGCAGGCATTCCGCGACGGGTGGGTTCCGGGAATTTTCCGCGCACCGCGTTCCTCACCGACCGCGTTGCAGCCGACTCAGGCACCGTGCGCATGCGCAAGCGAACCGAGTCGGAAGTGCGCCGCATGGTCGGATTGCCCGGGGCACAGCACACTCCCCGCACGACCTACCCCACCGACTCCCACCAACTCCACCACTACCTCCGGCTGGTGGGATATTTGGGGGCCAACGCCACCCCGCTGCCGCCCCGATTGGTACCCGGATCCGGGGCAAGCCAAGCCATGACCGCTCGATTGGCGACTTCGATCGCATCGGGAAAACCGCTTGTCGGGCTCAATGCCGGGGCCGAATACGGTCCGGCGAAACGCTGGCCCCTGGACCGATTTGCCGAAGCGGCCCGGTCGCTGGCTGACCGGACGGGGAGCCACTTCGTGCTGTTCGGTGGCAAGGCTGATATCCCTTTGGCTGAAGATCTCACCCGCCGACTGCAAGGCCTCATGGTCACATCACTGGCCGGCCAAACCACACTCGCCGAGTTGATGGCCGCCCTGGCCTTGTGTCGCGTGGTGATCACCAACGACACCGGGCCCATGCATTTGGCCGCAGCCCTGGGCATTCCGGTGGTGGTTCCCTTCGGCAGCACCTCGCCAGAACTCACTGGCCCTGGATTGCCCGGTGATCCGCGCCATCACTTGCTGCTGGGATCAGCCCCGTGTGCCCCGTGCTTCCTGCGTCAATGCCCGGTGGATTTCCGATGCATGAATTCCATCCCGGCGGATCGGGTCGTGGGCGCAGCTCTGACGGCGCTTTCCCAACCTTCGGGAAGGACCGGCTGATCCAGTCCTGTTCGACTCCTGGGAGACCCAATGTGCGGGAAATGCGCATCCGTCGAGCCCCCTGATCCGAAGCGGATTCCTGTTTGCCCGTCTGGCGGCATTGCCGGATTGTCCGCACCAGCATGTCGTTTTCCGAAGAACTCATCGCACGCGCCCGGCGGATTCGCCTCTTCATCTGCGATGTGGACGGAGTCCTGACCGACGCCACCGTGAGCATGGGTGGCGCGGCCGAAACCAAGGTCTTCCACATTCGGGATGGCTTGGGTCTGCGGCTCCTGCAAACCGAGGCTTCCATTCGGGTGGGTTGGGTTTCCGCGCGCCCCAGCGAAGCCACCATTCAAAGGGCTCAGGATTTGAAGATCGATTTCCTGCATCAGTCTTCCGGGCCCAAGGTCGCCGCAATCGATGCCTGGCTGCGGGAGACCCAAATCACCTGGGATGAAGTCCTCTACATGGGTGACGACTGGGTGGATCTGGCCGCGCTCAAACGCGCAGGACTGGCCATCGCACCCGCCGACGCCATCGAGGAGGCCCGCCAAATTGCTCATTGGGTCACGCAGAAACCCGGCGGCCATGGAGCGGTCCGCGAGGCCACGGACCTCTTGCTCAAAGCCCAAGGTCATTGGGAGCGGATGGTTGAGAAATTCGCTTCCTAACCCGCGGTTTGAATTCCAAGACTCTCAAGCCATGTCCTTGATGAACCAACGATCCCGGCTCGCCGCCCTCCTGGGCCTGCTGGCCTTCGGAGCATGGGCTCAGGGCAATGGATCGACAGTCAGCACCAACGCGCCAACCTCGGCAACTCCGCCAACGCAGCCCTCTCGCGCCACCGCAGCCACCATCCGGCAGTGGGGCATTAGCCTGCGAGACAACGCCACCGGTCGGCTCCAACTGCGATTTTCCTCCACCGAGGCCTCACCGGCGCCCTCAGAAAAGGGCGGCCTCGTCCCTTCCCTGTGGGACGTGACCGGATTGAGATTGGAATCCTTCCGACCCGACGAAACCTCCGACTTCATCATCGAGTCGCCATCATGCCGGGTGAACGTCAACACGAAGGATGTCGGATCGGGCGGCAGCTTCACGGCCCGACGGGAATCCGACGGCGTTTCGGTCCGCGGCTACGGCTTCCAATTCGACGGCACCGAACGCCGTCTGACCGTCTCCAACTCGGTGCATATCGAACTGCGCACCCGCCTCTTCCAGCCCAAACCCGCTTCTCCATGATCCGCAGCCTCCTCCTTTCACTCCTCACCTTGTTTTTGATCCCGGCCTCCGGTTCGGCACAGGCACTGCAGCAAGACAAGATCTTGCTGTCGGCCACCAACTGCGTTCTGGAACTGGAAAAAGGCGTCTACCACCTCTGGGATCATGTACGGGTCGAGGCTCCGGGCATTCTCTTGATCACCTGCGACGATCTCCGTGCAGCCATTCCACAGAAGAAAACCTCCGGAACGCAAAACCCCATCCCCACCGACGGCAAACTCCAATCCCTCATCGCTTCGGGCAATGTGGCCATCGACCTGATTCAGGTGGGCGGGAATGGCACAACCAATGTGGTCCATGCCTATGGCAAGCAGGCCGAATACGGATCCCAGGAGGAGATCCTGATCCTGACCGGAGACCCCCGCATCGAAACCCCCTCGGGCACCATGATCGGAACCGAGGCGCTCATCTACGACCTCAAGTCCAGAACCATGCGCAATCGGGGATCTTACCGAATCGAACTCAAGGCCGACATTCTCAAGGGTTCAGACCTCTTCAACCGCACCAAGGCCCCGCGAGGCACCAACGCCCCCAAATCCCGCTGAACATGGCCACCGCCGCCAATAGCGTCTCCAAGGATTCTCCACCGCTCCTGTCGGTGGAAGGACTGGCCAAGGCTTATTCCGGCCGTCGGGTGGTTGACGGGGTGTCGATCCATGTCGGTGCCGGCGAGATTGTTGGGCTTCTCGGACCCAATGGTGCCGGCAAGACCACCTCCTTCAACATGACCGTGGGACTCGTCCGGCCGGATGCCGGTTCGGTCCGGTTCCGCGGCACGGACATCACCCGACTGCCCATGCATCGGCGGGCGCGTCTCGGGATTGGCTATCTCACGCAAGAACCCAGCGTGTTCCGAAAATTGACCGTTGAGCAGAACTTGCTGGCCATCCTGGAAACGTGCGAAGGCTCCTCCAGTGAACGGCAATCCCGACTGGCCTACCTGCTCGACGAACTCGATCTTTCTCGTCTGGCCAAGAGCTATGCCTACCAGTTGAGTGGTGGCGAAAAGCGCCGCCTCGAAATCACCCGAGCCCTGGTGACATCGCCCCAACTGCTGTTGCTCGACGAACCCTTCGCCGGCATCGATCCGATCGCGGTCTACGAAGTGCAGAAAATCGTCCGCCGACTCCGGGACCGCGGTTTGGGCATCCTCATCACCGACCACAATGTCCGGGAAACTCTCCGACTGGTCGACCGGGCCTACGTGATCCATCAAGGCAAGGTTCTGGTGGAAGGTACCGGCGAATTCCTGGTCAACGACCCCAAGGCTCGGGACATTTATCTGGGTCCTGAATTCAACATGTGAAATCCCCCAAGGCCACGCCGCTAAAGCCGTCCAACGTCACCGTCGAGAAGTTCTACACCGACCACGCTGGACCGCTGGGATTGAAATTACTGACCGGGGGCAACTCCCTCAGTCGGCTCATTCAAGAGCCCACCGTCAATCGCCCGGGCCTGGCCTTGGCCGGATTCCGCCGCTACTTCGCCAACAAGCGGGTGCAAGTGCTCGGGGCGGTCGAAACCTCCTACCTGCGGTCCATCGAGCCAGACCTCCGGAAACAGCGCTACGACGAGCTCTTCCGGTACAAGATCCCTTGCGTGGTGCTGTGTCGCGGTATCCGTCCGGAACCGGAGTTCCTCACCGCCGCTGACGACCGCGGCGTGCCGGTGTTCCAGACCGAACTGGTGACGATGAAGTTCATCAGCCAGGCCACATTGGCGCTGGAACAACTGTTCGCCCCTCGGACCCAAATCCATGGCTGCATGGTGGATATCCAGGGCATCGGCGTGATCATTCAGGGGGAGAGCGGGATCGGCAAAAGTGAGGCGGTGCTCGGGCTGCTGGAGCGCGGCCACAGCCTCGTGTGTGACGACATCGTCTGCCTGACGCTGGCCGACGGCAAAGAACTCTTCGGCACCGGCAAAACCATCACCCGCAACCTCATGGAGGTGCGCGGCATCGGAATCATCGATGTCGCCGCCTTGTTCGGTGTCGCCGCCATCCGTGCCGAAAAGCGGGTCGATTTGGCGGTCACGTTGAAGGTGTGGGAAAAGGCCGGCGAGATCGACCGCTTGGGTTTGGATCAAGGGTATATGAGTTATCTCGGGATCGACATCCCGCACATGGACTTGCCCGTGCGACCAGGTCGCGACATCGCCCGGGTCATCGAGGTCGCCGCATTGCACACCAAGCTCAAACTCAGCGGCATCAACCCGGCAGAGGATTTGCAGCGCCGGTTGATGATGCAAATGAACCCCCGCTTGTAGCCCTTCACCATTTGAGCCCATGTACGAATCCCGGACCGAGAGCCCGCTCCACCACCGGAAATTCCTGGGCCGTCTTCTGGTTCACTTGGGGGCGGCGGCCGGTTTATTGGCCCTCTCGCTGGCCGGAGGCATGGCCGGCTACATGATTCTGGAAGATCTGTCGGCCATGGATGCTTTCTTGAACGCGGCCATGTTGCTGGGTGGCATGGGACCCGTGAACACCCCGAAAACCGATGCCGGCAAGCTCTTTGCCGGTTGCTACGCGCTCTACGCGGGCTTGGTTTTCATCGTCACAGCCGCCTTGATCTTCACCCCCATCGTGCACCGGGTGCTGCATCAGTTCCACTGGGACGACGAAGATTGACCCCGTGGACCCTGCCGCAGATCAGCCCAGGAATTTGCCCGGATTGAGAATACCGGCCGGATCGAGGGCGAGTTTCACGCGACGATGCAGCGCATCGGATTCGGGCGAGACGGCGATGTTCCACCAGGGTTTCTTGGCCAAACCCACACCGTGTTCGCCGGTGATGCTGCCACCCAGGGCGACGATGCCCTGAAACAACTCGTCGAGGGCTTGGTCGCTCGCCGCCCGCTGCGCCGGAACGGATTCATCGAGCATCAAGTTCACGTGGATATTTCCATCACCAGCATGTCCGAAGCAGGCCACCTGGATGCCGTGCTTTTTCTGGAGAGAGGCACCGAGTTGGAACAAGGCTTCCAGCGATCCCCGCGGCACCACGACATCCTCATTGAGCTTGGTCAATCCCGTGTCCCGCAGCGAGTAACTGAACTCCCGGCGCAGCTTCCAGAAACGCTCACACCCCTCCGGCCCCAGACCCCGTTGGACAAAGGTGGGCTGGAATTCCGAGAGCAGTCGGCTGAGTTCAGCGATCTCGGATCGGACGGCCCGTTCGCGGCCATCCAACTCGACAATCATCAAAGCGCCCGCGCCTTTCAGGAGTTTGGACCCGGTCCGACGCCGGGCTGCATCCACCGTGAAGCCATCGGCCAATTCCAAGGCGCTCGGGAGGAATCGGGCAGCAAAGAGCGCTCGAATGGCCCGGGCGGCCGTCTTCATGTCGTGGAATCCCACCCCCACACAGGCCCGATACGCCGGGAGCGGTAGCAGTTTCAAGGTCGCTTCGGTGACCACACCAAGCATCCCTTCACTACCGACGAAGAGGCGGTGCAAATCGAAGCCCGTCTTGTTCTTGTGGGTTCGACCACCGAGTCGGGTCACCGTTCCATCGGCCAACACCACTTGGAGTGCCATCACGTAATCCCGGGTCACCCCGTACTTGAGGCAGCGCGGCCCACCGGCATTGGTGGCGATGTTGCCACCGATCGAGCAGTCAGCCCGACTGGCCGGATCCGGCGGATAGTAAAGCCCCTGACGCTCCACGGCCTCCTGCAGCGATGCGGTCACCACGCCGGGTTGCACCACCGCCACGAAATCCGCCGCACTGATTTCGAGGACCCGATTCATTCCTGCCACAGAAAGAGCAATGCCGCCCTGCACCGGAACACACCCGCCAACATAGCCATGTCCCGCCCCGCGCGGGGTCACGGGAATTTGGTGTTTCGAGGCAAAGGCCAGGATTCGCGACACCGACTCCACCGAAGCCGGCAGGGCCACCGCCTCGGGCAGGTGGGAGGCAAACCACTTGTCGCCCGCATGGGCCGCCAAGGCTTCGGGAGTGAAAACCAATTCTCCGGGCGGCAACTGCCGCGCCAGACGACCTAGGAGGGACCGTCGCGTCACCGGGCGAGCTTGCGCTGAGGCGATGCTGGAGGAAACAGGGAAAGGCGCACGCCATCGAATCGTCCGATCCGATCGATTCGGCCCGGCGGGACTCCGCTTGGGTCCATTCCCAATGACCCGAAAGACAGTCCGGCGACTACTTCGAGGTCAATTCCTGGACCCGGATCCGACGGTATTCCATCTGACCCCGATCCGCTTCCAAACCAATGGGTCCGGTCTCGGGCAACTTGAGCGCGGCTTCCAGAACTTCGCCATTGCAGGTGCAATGGGCGACATTGTCCTTCACCACCACCTCGATTTGATTCCAGTCCTGCGGTTTGTACTTCTTGAGAGCCTTGTACGGGCCGGCCACGAGGTAATCGCGGCACTGCAACTGCGGGCCACGCAAGAAGATGCCGCTGTCGGCATTCACCGCCGCGCGAAATTCGAGGCGAAGGATGAAGTCCTTCGGAAACTCCCGCTGGGTCCACAACTGGCGCAAGTGAGGTCCCTTGGCGGCATTGTAGTCATTGACCACGATTTGCCCGTCCTTGGCCGTGTAGCGACCATCACTGGCCTCGACCTTGCCATCGAAATTCTCGGACGGCTTGTACTTCCAGCCGGTCAAATCCTTGCCGGGAACAAGCGACACGAATCCGGGCTCCAGCTTGAACAAATCGGCCTGACCCGCGCAGGCGAAGAGACTGAGGGCCAGAGCCAGGCAGCGGCCGGATCGGAGAGTCTGGGAAGTTTTCATGAGACGGTAACTGCGATCGCAGCAAGTACCCCAGGGCTTGTCAACGGGAGGCCTTCTACCCGTCAGAAAACGTCGAGCCCCTCGCAATTTGAATTCAAGACCACAACCCCGCTCCCATTTCACAATGCATGCCGGCTTGTCGTGCCAGCCCGGAATTGACTCGCCTGCACCTCAGTTTCAACTTGGAAATCCATGAGGCTGATCCAAAAAGCGCCCCCTTGGCGACCCCGCGCCATCAGGATGAGGGCATTGGTACTGACCGGCTTCCTCTCGGGATTCCAGGCATTCGCCACCCCACCCTACCTCGACCTGGATGCGGACAGCTCTGTGGACTTCCGCCTATCCACTCAGGGCGTTCCGTCTCCATTCGGTTTCGGAGTCATTGCGTCCTTGGAGGCGGACAGGACACGGCATCCTACGAACGCTGTCTCCTCCGTCTTGGCCGCAGGAACGGTTGTGGGATCGGACACCCATTGGAGCAACGGCGCTTCGACCGTCGGTCTGGTAGGCCTCCGTTTCCAGGGAAGACGCGGAATCCACTACGGATGGATGGAGCTCACCAATCCGGTCATTAACGGGCGCCCCTCCTTTGCCGCGGGCGGCTGGGCAAGCCGCGTCTTCTTTAATCCCAATCCCGGCCAACCCCTCAATGTCGGTGACACTTCTATCCAACTCCGAGCGGAGTTCGATTCGGGCGCCGAACGACTCCGGTTGATGCTGAACTGCGAGGCCTCGTCATTTGCCAACGGCTTGGCGATCCAGAGTCGGCCGGCTCTGGGACCGGGAACCTGGACCCTCCTCACCCGCGTGTTCAATGGCTCGTCGACCACGGTACCTATCGATTCCAACGCACGCCTATTCCGGGTGGTTGAGTAGAGGCAATCCGTAGCCTCGAGCCCCATGCCCGACCAATTCCTAGATCCCACAATTTACCACCGAGGCACCGAGGAGACTGCATTTGATTTCACAGTTCTCTGCGAGCGAAGGCCCCTATCTTTCCCGCCGCCAGCGGAGCGGGACTCGG
>JARXAF010000052.1 GCA_029865985.1 Verrucomicrobiota bacterium | reverse complement strand
ATGGTCCGGGACCGGATGGATGCGTTCCTGCATCCCGAACTCTTCCCTCAAACGACAGGTTCCCAGGCACTCAAGTCGCTGGCGGCACTGCGAGAGGGGGGATTGGAAGGAGTCGGCCTCGGATCGGGAGTCATCAAGCTCACCATTCCGGAACAGCATACCGACTTCATCCTCCCGGTCATCGGAGAAGAACTGGGACTGTTCTTCACCTTGGGTGTGCTCATCTCTTTCGTCGTCGTCATGCTTTGCTCGGTGCGGATCGCTTCCCGCGCAGCCGACGTCGAAGGTCGCCTGCTGGCCGGCGGTATTGGCTTCCTCATTGCCTGCCAAGCGATGATCAACATCGCGGTGGTCACCAACTCGATAATCAACAAAGGCATGCCTCTGCCGTTCGTGAGCCGAGGGGGCTCCAGCGCCGTCAGCATGCTGGCCTTGGTGGGTCTCCTCCTTTCGATTGCTCGCCGCGCCCCGGAAACATCCGATGTTCCTCGACGCAGCGGCCGCAATCCGTTCGAGACCTCGGAACTGGAATCACTGCCCGCACAATGAAACACCTTCCCGGCTCCAGCACCCACGTCGCCATCGCCTGCGGTGGCACTGGAGGCCATCTGTTTCCGGGTCTGGCCGTCGGACGGGAATTGGGAGCACGGGGTGCGCGGGTGACACTTCTCATTTCCCCCAAAGAAGTGGATCAGGCGGCGGTACAGGGTCTGACGGGCATCCAAACGGCCACTCTGCCGGCCGTTGGACTGCAAGGGCGCAACTACGGTGCCTTCCTGCTGGGTTTCGGCCGCGCCTGGCAGGCCGCGAGACGCTTGTTCACCGATCGGTCCATCGCCCTTCGTCCGCCGGATGCCATTTTGGGAATGGGTGGTTTCACGGCTGCGCCCCCCATGCTGGCCGGACGCCACCTGGGTGCGGCCACCTTCCTCCACGAATCCAATACCATCCCCGGCCGGGCCAATCGATTGATGGCTCGCTGGACACAGGAAGCCTTCACTGGATTTGACGAGACGGTCGCCCGTTTGGGTCGCGCCCGCGTCACCTGCACCGGAACGCCGGTCCGGGACACCATCGCCCAGTTGCGTCACCATCGGGATTCTCAGGCGGCCAAGGTTTGTCTGGGGCTCGACCCGGCCAAGCCCGTGCTCCTCATCACCGGCGGCAGCCAGGGTGCTCGGGGGCTCAACCAATGGGTGTGCACCGCACTGTCAGGTCTGGCCGCCGCAGCGCCCGATCTCCAGTTCATCCACCTTTCAGGCACCCCAGACCATGCGACGGTTCAGGCCGCACACCACCCGCTCGGTCGACGTTCGGTGGTGCGCCCCTTCCTCCAGGAAATGCACCTCGCCTTGGCCGCTGCCGACGCAGTGATCAGCCGTGCCGGAGCCTCGTCCTTGGCCGAATTGGCAGCGTTGCAACTCCCTTCGATCCTCATCCCCCTGCCGACGGCTCAGGACAACCACCAGTTCCACAATGCCGATGCCTTGGCGCGATCCGGGGCCGCGCTCTTGCTGCAGCAATCCAATCCGGATCCGCTCCGGCTTCAATCGGCGGTCCTGTCCCTGCTTCAAGACTCGGCACTCCGGAACTCCATGCAGCAAGCCTTGAAACAGGCCGACCGACCGGATGCGGCCTCCGCCATCGCCGAGAGCATTCTCGAACAACTTCGCCAACCGTTCACCCAAGCCATTCGCAGGGTTGCCAGCTCGCGTACCCTGCCCACGGCACATCGTTGGATCCCCTTCAAGGAGGCTGCATGAACACCCCTCTCCGACTCAGTCAGGAACCGGTCGATCCGACCATTGAGGCCGCGGCCGCGCATGCCGAAGACATTTCCAACGCCTTCCGCGATCTGGAAATCGTGTTGCCGCCTGAAACACTGATCCGACGCGACGAACCGCTGGCTCGACGCACCACGCTGCGAGTGGGCGGACCGGCCGACCTCTTCATCGAACCGAGTTCCGACAACGCCTTGGCCACCACCCTCGAGATCGCCCACTTGCGTGGCATCCCGGTGTTCTTGCTGGGTCGCGGCTCCAACCTCTTGGTCCGCGACGGTGGCATTCGTGGAATCGTCGTATCGCTGGCCAACCCCCACTTCTCGCGTATTGAAATTCAAGGCGATCGGATCACCGCCGGCGCGGGCGCCCGACTCAAGAACATCGCCCATGAAGCCCGTCGCACCGGGCTTGGTGGTGTCGAATTCTTCGAGGGCATCCCGGGCTCCCTGGGTGGCGCACTGCGCATGAATGCCGGAGCCATGGGAGCCTGGACCTTCGACTCTCTGGAAGAATTGCGCTGCATGAGCCGCTCGGGCCAGATCCTGACGTTGGCGGCGCACGAGGTGCCCGTGGAGTACCGGGCCTGTCCGTTGCTTCGGACCCACATTGCCTTGGGAGCGGTCTTGCGAGGACGCCCCGACGATGCCGACGTCATCCGCAGCAAGATGGACCAGTTCTCCAACAAGCGCTGGACCAGCCAACCCAACCAACCCAGCGCCGGTTGCACCTTCAAGAACCCCCAACCCACCCTGCCGGCGGGTCGCCTGCTCGATGAATTAGGTCTCAAGGGAGCCCGCGTGGGGGATGCAATGGTCAGCGATGTCCACGCCAACTTCTTCGTCAATCTGGGGAAGGCGCGAGCTTCGGACATCTTGGAGCTGATTGAACAAGTCCGCACCCGAGCGCGGGAATTGCGCGGTATCGAACTGGAGACCGAAGTCGAAATTGTTGGAGAAGACGCATGACCACCTCGCTCCACATCACCGTCTTGCGTGGCGGACCCTCGGCAGAACGGGAAGTCTCCCTCCGCTCCGGGGCGGCCGTCGCACAAGCCTTGCGCTCTCTCGGCCATCAGGTGGACGAGGTGGATCCCATCCCGGGTGACCTCCAAATCCCTGCGGGCACCCAGGTCGTCTTCCTCGCACTCCATGGCACCTACGGAGAAGACGGCACCGTGCAGTCTGAACTCGAAGAACTGGGTCTCCCGTACACCGGTTGCGGAGTCTCCGCCTCACTCTACGCCTTCGACAAGATCCTCACCAAGCGGCGCTGCCTCAAAGCCGGTGTTCCCTCGGCGCGTTTTGAGCGCTTCATCGATGCCTCCGCTCCCTGGCCCAACGGGTGGAAACCGCCGGTCGTCCTCAAGCCCACCCGACAAGGATCCAGTGTGGGGCTCCAGTTTGTGGACCGCATCGAGGACTTCCCCAGCGCACTGGCCGAATCGCTGGGCCACGGTGGCGAGGTGCTGATGGAAGAACGCATCGTCGGACGCGAAACCACTGTGGGCATCCTCGATGGATCACCGCTTCCGGTGGTGGAAGTGCGTCCCAAATCCGGTTCCTACGACTACGCCAACAAGTACATCGCCGGACGAACCGAGTATTTCTGTCCGGCCGATTTGGAAGCGGCTGTCACCGCGCAAATCCAGCAAGCGGCCCTCGCTGCTTTCCACGCAGTCGGTGGTCGGGACTACGCCCGGGTTGATGTGATGGTTCAGCCCGATGGATCCCCGGTGGTCCTCGAGGTCAACACGCTTCCGGGCATGACCGAGACCAGCCTGCTGCCCAAGGCCGCAGCTGCCGCCGGCATTCCCTTCCCGCAACTCTGCGAGCGGATGGTGCAATTGGCACTCCGCCGGCAACCAACCCGACAATAACCCATGTTCGGCCGAACCAACGAAAACCGAAGACGAACGAAGGGGGGTAGCACAACGCTTCAGGCGAAGCTTTCGGCCGAGACCTCCGAGTCCGCGCATCCGTGGCTTCGGCGTTGGATCATTCGATCCTTGGTGACTCTGGTTCTCGTGGCATCGGTGGCTGTAGGCGGGTGGTGGCTTCGGGAAAACTGGATCAGCCGGATCCCGGCGCTGGCGATTCGGGAGGTCATTGTCGAAGTCGATGGAGTACTCTCCCCGGATGAGGTCAGGCGATTGGCCGGCGTGCGGTTGGGGCGGAACATTCTGTCGGTGGATCTCCCCCAATTGCGCGACCGCCTTCAGCATCATCCGCGCATCGCATCAGCTCGCATCATGGTGGAATTCCCGGGCAGCCTGTTGATACGCATTCGGGAGCGGCTCCCCATCGTCGCTGTCGAACCGTTGTCCCAAAACGGACTTCAGGCCCGGTATTTGCTCGATGAAAACGGGCACCTCCTCCTGCCGCTTGAACCTTCCAGCGCGCCTGCCGAGGCCGTGGCTGCCGAATCGGCCCTCCCGATTCTGGTGGGCTACCATGCGCAGCGACCGACTGCCCAGGCCGACACCTTGCGAGCCCTCGAATTCATCAAGACCTACGAATCGGCAGCACCGGGTTCCCTGCCGGACATTCGCTCGGTTTCCATTTCCGAGCCCGGTGTGCTGGTGGTCACGACCGACGCCTCCGGAGAAGTCACCTTCGCGGCCCGTGACTACGGAACCCAACTCCAGCGATGGAGCGACATCTTACGCCAACTGCAGGACCTCAAAGAATCGCGAACGATCCAAAGCTTGGATTTGAGCGTCTCACAAAATTCCCCCATCCGCTGGAACGACGGGCCTCCGGTCACACCCCCCACCGAAGCCCCGGAACGCATTTCCCGACCCAAGCCCAAACGCATCCCCCGACGATCCCATGCCTAAGAACTCCCCCATCCTGGTCGGACTCGAGATCGGAACCTCGAAGATTTGCGCTGCCATCGGCGAGGAGAACGAGCGCGGCGAGTTCACCCTGCTGGGTATCGGTCAGGCGAAATCCCACGGGGTGCGCAAAGGCGAGATCGTGGATCCCGCCAAGGCGCAGGAAGATGTCCGCGCAGCGCTGGGCAATGCGGAAGAGCAGGCCCAGGTCACGGTCCGCAATTTGTTTTTGGGAATCACCGGTCGCCACATCGAGGGCTTCAACAACACGGGCATGCACCCGGTGGCCTCCGACGACCGGCTCGTCACTCCACAAGATGTGGCGGATGCCGCCAACAACGCCAAGGCCATCACCCTGCCCGCCGAACACACCATCTTGCACACGATCCGCCAGCGCATTTGCGTGGATGGCGTCGAAGTCTCCGACAATCCGGCCGGAATGCTGGGCCGCAAAGTCGAGGCACACGTGCATGTCATCCACGGCAATTCGCTACGGATCCAAAGTTCGATGCGGTTGGTCCAATCGCTCTCCATTGAAGTCAATCAGCCTGTTTTCAATGGCCTCGCCAATGCTCAGGCAGTGTTGACACCCGAAGACAAAGAGAACGGCGCACTGGTCATCGACATCGGCGGTGGAGCCACTGAATTCGTCTTCCAGCAAGGACAAGCCATCCGTCAATCCGGAGTGTTTGCCATAGGCGGCGACCATGTGAGCAACGACATCGCACTCGGACTGAAGATCAACATTGGTCTGGCCGAGAAACTCAAGATTGAGCACGGCAGCGCCGTCGTCGCCTCAGGCTGCCAAGGCCAATCGGTGCCTCTGGGCGATAGCGATGTCGGTCTCTCCCAACGCGAGGTGGGGCTCGAGCACCTCCACCGCATCATGTCGGTGCGACTGCAGGAGCTCTTTGAATTGATCGCCGAACGCTGCGCAGAGAACTGCCTGCTCGACGAGGCACGGGCCGGGGTTTTCCTCTCGGGAGGTTGTTCCCACATTCCCGGCATTGATGTGCTCGCTCAGCGCATCTTCCGCCTACCCGTCACCCGGGCGACCTGCCGGAACATCACCGGCAATACCGCCACACTGAACCATCCGGAGTTCGCCACGGCCATTGGCATCGCCCGCTACGGCGGCATGCGCTTGCGCAACCGACCTCGCACCCGCTTCAGCATTCGGGACGTCTTGCCCTTCCTCCGCTAACCTTTCGCCACCCCACTCCATGAACGATGCCTCGATCCGCTTCATTGCCGTCGGCCACGCGGGTGCCCAAATCCTCAGCGGCCTGCGCGCCCGATCCGGAAGCCTTCTGGAAGGCGCCCATGCGGACACCAGTCCGGAATCCCTGCGCACTTCACCAATCGACCGCAAGATCACCTTGGGGCTGACCGTAAGCCACGGCTTGGGCGCTGGTGGCGACCCCGACATCGGCCGACTCAGCGCCGAGGCCGACTTGTCCTCCATCCGCGAATTCGCCCAGGGGGCCCGACTGGTCTTCGTCATCACCGGCCTTGGCGGCGGGACCGGCTCCGGAGCCGCCCCGGTCATTGCGCGAGCGGCGCGCGAATCCGGCGCACTCGTCCTGGTGATCGCCACGACTCCCTTTGACTTCGAGCGTCGCCGGCTCCTGTATGCTCAGGAATCCCTCGAACGCCTGCGGGTTTCTGCCGATGCGGTCCTGGCCATCTCCAATCAGCGGGTCCGACGGATGCACGACGATCGCACCCACCCCCACGAGTTGTACCAGTTCGCCAATGAGCTGCTGGCCCAAACGCTTCAGGGACTGTGGCGACTGCTCGATGCACCCGGCCTCATCCCATTGGACTTTGCCCACATCGAACGCCTGCTCCGAGGCCGTCATTCGGAGAGTGCCTTCGCCGCGGTGCAGGCCACCGGTGAGAACCGGGCCCATGCGGCCGCCGAGCAACTGCTGACCCACCCGTTCCTCGACACCGGATCGGCCTTGGCCTCAGCCAAAGAGGTGCTGATCAGCGTAGCCGGAGGCGACGACCTTCAAATCGGCGAAGTAGAGCGTTTGATCGAGGCCCTGCAGGGGCGCTGTCCCACCGCCGAATTCATCGTCGGTGCATCCATCGATCCTGCCCTGACCGGACACCTCCATGTCACGGCCATCACCACGCGACCCGCCGCCTCTGCTCCAAACCCCTTGGTGGGATCCGGCTTTGCACGGAACGATACCGTCCCAGTCTCCAACAAGACCGACGCCGGAACTTCGCGCCCTGGGCCCGCAGCATTTAATGGTGAAGATTTCAATCGGGAACCGGAGACCCGCAGCACCACCGACTCCCGACTCATCCCGCCGCCACCAGAACTGAACATGGAACAGCGGCAGCGCATCCTCAACGGACAGCGCAACAAACCCTCCCGCCGCAGGCCCGACTCCCAGATGTTGATGAATTTCGACATCGCGCAGCGCGGTCGCTTCGACAACACCGAACGGAACCGGCACAAGGGGGTCGATTTGGATGTCCCGACCTATTTGCGCCTGGGAATCGTCTTCAACTGATCGTTCCCACTGCCCGTTGAAAGCCAGCCTCAACGGCCTATCCTAGCGCCATGGCCCACGTTTCTCTGGAATCCCGTCGAGCCACGATTGAGGACCTTGGCGAGCTTGAAAGTCTCTGGGTAGAAGCCGGCTTGCCCGCGTTGGAACTGGGCAAATTCCTGACGGAATTCCATGTGGTGACCGATCCGGAAGGACACATCCTCCATGCCATCGGGCTTCTGGTCGAGGGCGACCAAGCACTCCTGCATAGCGAGGCCTTGTCTGCCAGCGGGCTTCTGACCGTCGACCCCGACGCCTGCCGCGCCGCCCTCTGGAAGCGGCTGCGGATCCTTTCCCGCAATCAGGGCATCTCCCGTATCTGGACCCGTGAAGACGCCGAGTATTGGCGCATCAGCGGCTACCAATCGGTCCCTGAATCCCAATTCCCCCAAGAGGTGCCGTCCTTCGTTCAGCGCGAGGAAGGATGGTGGAGCTACCAAAGCCCAGACCCCATTCAAAGCGATTTGCAGGTCAAACGGGAAATGGCCCTCTGGCAAACCCAACGGGAGCTGGAAAAACAAAACTTTCAGCAGCGGGTCAAAGCGCTCCGAGCCGTTGCGCTCGGACTCATCGTTGTAGTCATCGCCTTATCGGCCTTATTCGTCGTCAAACTGGCTCAGGTCCGCCCGGACGCTTTCCAGCGCCTGTTCCGATGACCATCGACATCGCCTCGGGCAAATACCGGCTCTTCACGCGTGGCAACAACACCTTGAATTCGGCCGATGGCAGCGTCGGACCCCTCCTCGCCAGAGCACCGCATCTATATCAACGGTGAACTTTCCGATAGCTCTCCCGGACGACCGCAGGGACTGCGTTCTTCGTCATCGCCGGTAAGCATCGGATCCAAGCGGATGGGCACCCCCCAGGATACGACGGAAGCTTCGGATCTCGGGAACCTCAACGGCCGCGGCAACCGACATCGGTACAGGCTTGCCGGCAACGATCGGCCAAGATCCCACCGGATTGTACCAAGAAACAGGCTCCGGAGAGATCGACGATCTCGGCGTTTGGCGCCGCGCACTGACCCCGCTGGAAGCGGCCAGCCTCTACACGGCCGGACTCGACGGACAGAGTTTCGAAGACCAGCCGCCCTTGGGCAATTCCAAGATCCTCATCAACACCTCGGGATCCAATATTCAGCTCCTCTGGGAACGAGGAACACTGCAGCAGGCAGGCTCCTTGAGCGGACCATGGACCGATGTCGGAGCACCAGCCACGTCCCCCCTGACGGTAACCCCGACCGAGACACGGTTCTATCGGATCAAGCCGTCGCTCACGGTTCTTGCTGATTTTTGTCCCGACAGGCGACCCGGAAACGGGTCGCCTGTTTCGTTTCTGGTGAACAGAGAAAGGAAGGAGTTCCGGGCCGGACACACCAAGGAGGCGAGGGTGGAGAACCCTGCTGAAACAAGTGCCCCCGACCCGGAACGGGCGGACGAGATGTTGGTTCTCCGTTGTCCGCCCTGCCACCGGCAAGCCGGCGACATTTTCTTTCTAAGCCTCCTGCACAGCACCCGCAACGGGCAAATCGAACCTGATAAAGAATTAACACCGGAGCCTACATCACAGGCTCGGGACGAAACGTGTTGCGCCATCAGAACCCCAAGACTCAGAGCCGACACGGGTAGACTGGAACGCCCCCTCCCACCGCAGCCGTCTCTCTTTGGAGCCCTGGATGCATCACCCATGAATTTCTCCCAGGTGTTTTGAAAGGTCTGAGAGGCTTACGGCGAATCGTTCTTTGTCACCGGCTTCAGCTCAGGCCTCACACCGCCCCATGCTTGCTCAAATCCGATCCGCATCCATTCAAGGTATCGACGCTTTCCCTGTGGAAGTCGAAGTCGACTCCGGCACCGGCCCCCAGCAAATCGTCCTCGTGGGCTTGCCCGATGCGGCGGTGCGAGAATCCCGGGACCGCGTCGGGACAGCCATTCTCCACAGCGGATTCCGTTTTCCGCCGGGACGGACCACCATCAATTTGGCTCCGGCAGATGTCCGAAAGGAGGGGCCGAGTTTTGATCTACCCATTGCCGTGGGAATTCTCGCCGCCAGCAAGCAACTCACCCCGCGGGATCTCACTGCTTTCGCCATGGTGGGAGAATTGGCCCTGACCGGAGCCGTGCGAGCGGTCAAGGGCGCCCTGGCCTTGGCGCTTCGGGCCCGGGCTGAAGGCTGCCGAGGCATCTTGCTGCCCGCGGAAAACGCCGCCGAGGCGGGCGTGGTCAACGGTCTGGATGTCATCCCCATCCGAAGCCTCCAGGAGGCCGCTCAATTCCTCGCCGGAGAGATCGTCATCCATCCCCGGGCCATCGACACCGAAGCGCTCTTCCTCGGAGTCGACGGCGAGTCCATGGACATGAACGAGGTCCGTGGTCAGGAATCGGTGAAACGTGCCCTCGAGGTGGCCGCTGCCGGGGGACATAATCTCCTGCTCATCGGCCCACCAGGAACGGGCAAGTCCATGCTGGCCCGACGCTTGGCCACCATCTTGCCGCCACTAACCCTGGCCGAGGCTCTCGAAGCCACCCAGATCCACAGCGTGGTGGGACAACTGGCACCAGGACAGGCGCTGATCACCCGCCGCCCCTTCCGTTCCCCGCACCATACCGCCAGCGATGCAGGATTGCTCGGCGGCAACACCCACCCCACTCCGGGCGAGATCTCCTTGGCCCACCACGGAGTGCTCTTCCTCGACGAGTTGCCCGAGTTCAAGCGCACCGTCCTCGAAACGCTCCGGCAACCCCTTGAAGAAGGAAAAGTCACCATCAGCCGTGCTGCGGGCACCGTGACATTTCCCGCCCAATTTATGCTGGTAGCAGCCATGAACCCCACGCCCGACGGCAAGATGCCGGCCGAATCACGCTCCGGCCCCCGTGAGATCCAGTCGTATCTCGGACGCATTTCCGGTCCCCTGCTGGACCGGATTGACCTGCATGTCGAGGTCCCCCCAGTCCGGTTCACCGACCTCGACCGGGCCCGACCCGGCGACTCCAGCCAGCAAATCCGAAAACGCGTGGAGGCAGCACGCAAGCTCCAGAGACAGCGACTGGCCGGCAAAGCCATCTCCTGCAATGCCCGCTTCGGCCCCCGTGAAATCCAACAATTCATCCCACTCGACACCCACACCCAATCGCTCCTCAAGCATGCCCTCACCGATCTCAATCTCTCGGCCCGCGCCTATCACCGGGTGCTAAAGGTCGCGCGAACCATCGCCGATCTGGCAGGCAGTGAACCCGTGACACTCGAACACGTATCCGAAGCCATCCAGTACCGCTCCCTCGACCGCCAGATTTGGGGCTGATTCGTCGCTGAAGGTTTTTTGGCACGGCTTCCCGTTTGAATCCGGGGTCACAGACTGCTTTGATCCACCTCCGAATCCATGAAGAGACTTCTCCTACCCTTGGCATTGGCAGCAGCCGTGCTCTCCGCCCAGGCCGGCCATCTGGTTGACCAACTGGCCATCCAGACCTGGACCCTACGCAACCTCAACTTCGAGCAGACCATCGAGTTTGCGGTGAAGCATGGCATCAAGGACTTGCAGGTCATCGGCAACCACATCGACCCCAATGCCTCCAAGGAAGAGTGGGCCAAGAAGAAGGCGGCCCTCGATGCGGCTGGTTTGCGCGCCTATACCTTTGGTGTCGCGGGCACCTCGACCGACAAGGAGAAGAACCGCCGCCTCTTCGATTTCGCCAAGTTCATGGGCATCCGGCTCATCATCGTAGAGCCAGGTGATTTCCGCATTTGGGACAATTTGGAGGAATTGGCCAAGGAGTACGACGTCAAGGTCGCTGTCCACAACCACGGTCTCAAGAGCCTCTACGGCAACCCAGCCGTCGTGAAGCAAGTCATCCAACATCGTGACTCGCGCATCGGCGTTTGCATGGATGTCGGCTGGGTCACCAGTGCCGGTTTCGATGCGGCGAAGGTGTATCGGGAATACAATGGCCGGGTGTTCGACCTCCACCTCAAGGACAAGCGTGTGGAGAAAACCCAGGGCGACGACGTGTCTTTCGACACCCACATCGGTGAGGGACAGGCCAACTACAAGGGCCTCTTCGCTGAACTGCATCAGAGCGGCTATACGGGCCGTCTGGCCATCGAGACCGACAGCGGCGATTTCGCCAAGAACCCCAACGACTTCGTCGCCAAAGCCAAGGCCTTCGTCGAAGCTCAGGGCAAGGCTCCGCTCAAATAGCGCATCCGCGCACCCGCCCACTCCTGCGACCCACCGGGGCACTTTATTGCCCGGCCAATTTTCAAGAGTGGCTGCGAAACCCATGCCCGACCAACCCACCGACCCCGGTCAGGATCCCGACACCCTGCTGATGCTGCGCGTCAAGCGGGGTGATCGGGACTCCTTCACCGAGTTGGTGGAGCGTTGGAAGCATCCGGTCATCGGCTTCATTTACCGTACCCTGCCAGACCCGGATGAGGCCGAAGACCTGGCTCAAGCCACCTTCGTTCAACTATGGAAAACCGCAGGCCGCTATCAACCAACGGCCCGGTTTTCCACCTTCCTCTTCACCATCGCACGCAACCTTTGCCTCAATGAGATCCGTCGACGCGTGCGACATCCGGCCGATTCTCTCGACGAACCGCGGCCGGATGATGAAGACCACCCCCTGAGGCAAATCGAAGACCGCAGACAACCCTCCGCCGATGCCGAGGTCACACGGAGTGAATTGTTCCATCTCGTCGAAGAGGCTTTGGCCGCGTTGCCAGAAAAGCAGCGGACCGCGCTGGCCCTCTGTCGCGACGGCGAATTAAGCTACGAGGAGATCGCCTCGGTTCTCGGCACTTCATTGCAGGCCACCAAGTCCCTGATCCATCGGGCCCGGGAAACACTCAAGGGACGGCTCAAGCCCTACCTCGGGTCCGGTGAATGGCAGGCCGACCCATCGACGGCCAGTCCACGCAGCGTCTCTCCGAACTCTCCGGAACGCTGAGCTGGAACGAATCAATTGGATCGGTGGTGCTGGCCGCGCCTTCTTCCGCAATGCCATCACTTTCCTCCCAACTGAATCGTTCCGGCTCAGAACGGGCGGTCTTTCTCTTCCCCGATTTCTCCAGGTGCAACAACCTGGATTTCTTACCGCGTGACTTCGCCCCAGCCCTTGCGAAGCTCAGTTCCAGCGTCTGACATGAAGAAATCGCGCCCGTCTCCCTCCAACGTCGTCTCCCGTTCCGGCCGCTTCTCGGATGGCCCCAGCCAAGAGGTCGCCCAGTTCTCCCAGTCGGTCTCCTTCGATTGGCGACTGTGGTCTCATGACCTGGTCGGCTCGATGGCTCATGCAACCATGTTGCAGAAGATCGGAGTGCTCTCCTCCAAAGAGTGCAAAGACATCATCGCCGGCCTCAAGGCCATTGGAATGGAGATCGAAGCGGGCCAATTCCAGTGGAAGGAGGATCTGGAGGACGTCCACATGAACATCGAGGCCGAACTGACCGCACGCGTGCCGGCTGCAGCCAAGCTGCACACGGCGCGTTCCCGGAACGATCAAGTCGCTCTCGACGTGCGCCTGTGGCTGCGTGACGAGATCGAAGAACTCCTGGGCGAACTGCGCGCGCTCCAACGATCCTTGGTGAAGTTGGGTGCACGTCATTCCGAGGTGATCATTCCCGGCTACACGCATCTCCAGCGCGCCCAACCTGTCTTCTTTGCTCACCATTGCCTCGCCTACGTCGAGATGTTCGACCGCGACACCGGACGCCTGGCGGACGCCTTCGGGCGCTTGAATGTTTGCCCGCTGGGAGCCGGAGCCATTGCCGGGAGCACTCTGCCTCTCGATCGGGAGTTCGTGGCCTCGCTGCTCGGTTTCACCGATGCCAAGGGCAAACCCCGCATCACGCAAAACTCCATGGATGCCGTCTCCGACCGGGACTTCCTCATCGAATTCAGCGCGGCCGCGGCACTGATCGCCGTCCATCTCAGCCGACTGTCGGAGGATTTGATTCTGTGGGCCTCCTCGGAGTTCAGCTTCATCCGCATTGCTGACGCCTACACGACAGGCTCCTCGTTGATGCCCCAGAAGAAGAACCCTGACATTGCCGAGCTCACCCGTGGCAAGTCAGGTCGGGTCATCGGCAACCTCGTTTCGCTGCTGGTGCTCCTGAAGGGGCTACCGATGACCTACAACCGCGACCTCCAGGAGGACAAGGAACGACTCTTCGACACCGCCGATACCATCCGCTCCTGCGTGCGCCTCACCGCGGCGATGCTCGATCACACCACTGTCAACGCTCCGTCCTGCACCGCTGCCGCCAAGGATCCCCTGCTCTTGGCCACCGACTTGGCCGACTATCTGGTCAAGAAGGGAATGCCGTTCCGAAAGGCCCATCATGCGGTCGGTGCCGTGGTGGCCTTCGCCGAGAAAGCGAACCGACGGATCGACCAGCTCACGCTCGCCGAATACCAAGCCATCGAGCCCCGCTTCTCAGCCGATGTGCTGGAGCTTTACAATCTGGAACAGGCGATGAAACGGCGCGAAATCCCGGGTGCTCCCGGGGTTCGTCAAGTGGCACGCCAATTGGCCCGTTGGAAAAAGGAACTCGGGACCCTCAGTTGATTCAGAATCACCACAGCAGTATTCCAGCTCGTTGACGCTTGCCGGCGACGCGGACAGCCTACACGGGTACATGTCTCATCGCTTCTGGAACATCTGCGGAGGTCTGTTGCTTGCCTGCATGGGTTGGGTGGGCTGCGACGAGCGGCCATGGGTGAGCGGCAAGGCGGATCCCAAGGAAGAAAACAACTACCGCCAGGCCGAGGCCTACCAGCGGATGAACCAATACCCCAAGGCCGTCGAATATTACCAACGGGCCCTTGACGTCAACCCGCGCAACGCCGACGCCCACTTGGGTCTGGGCATCATTCATTCCGACTCTGCCAAGCTTCCGGAGTACGGCTTCGCCTATTACCATTTGCGGCGTTACATCAGCCTTTCCGGCAAGACCAATGACCTGATCGTCAACCAGCTCATCCGTGCCACAGGCCTGCGTCTGGCAGAACTGCATGCCGACACCATCGGCAAGATCCAGACCCAAGGCCAACTGGAGCAGATGCGCCGGGAAAACGACGACCTGCGCAAGTCGGTGTTGTCTTTGAGCAACCAACTCTATCACGCCTCGGCCCGCATGACTCCGCCCGCACTGCTGGTGGCCAGTCCCACCAACGGCGCCATCGCGCCGCCGACACGCACCCCCGGCACTGTCCCCAAGACGACAGATGCCCCGACCCGACCGGTGGCCCGAGCGGGCGAACCCCGCAAGCCGTCCCCTCCCAAGACCTACACGCTGAAATCGGGAGACACCTTGGCCAAGATCGCCAAGGTTCAGGGAATCACTTTGCAGCAGCTTCAGGCTGCCAATCCCGGCGTAGACACCCGCAAGCTCAAGCCGGGTGTCGAGATACGGGTTCCCTGAAAACAGGGATACCCCTTCAGAACCATGGCTTCCCGGATCGCCCTCATTGCCTCCGCCCTCTTCTGGGTGTTGATGAATGGGCTTCTTTGGCAAGCCGAATGGGGAGACCGCTTCGCCTCGGGTTCCGATCTGCCGCCGACACTCATCTGGCAGAAGATGCTCGATTCACCGGATTCGAGCGTACTGAGCATTCGTCATCAGGGCAAAACCATTGGTTCGCTGGAGTGGCACCCGTCCATTGTCGAAGCCAGCCGCAGCCATTCGAACAACACCTCAGCAGCCGCAATCGAAGGCATGGTCTCGGCACCAACTGGGCATCATCTGCGAATTTCTGCCCGGTTCTTTGGCAGCGGCACTCCCGTCGACCGGCTGATGGTTCTGGGGAATGTGGAATTCTCACCTTCCAATCTTTGGGAGAAGGTCAACATCCGGGTCGATCAACGTCCCAAGAGTTGGGAAGTTGAGGCAGAAGCCGGATCCGACCGGATCCGCATGACTTACGAGGAAGGGCGGCGGCGCTTCGAGCAAACCTTCGAGACGCGCAACCGTGCTGCGCTGCAACTCATGCTGGCCCCTTACCTCACGGCCTTGCCTTCCGGCCTGATTCCCGAAAACGCCCTCACCCATCCCGAAAACCTGACCCAGGCAGTCGCCATCGAGGCGCGGTCCGATTGGATGCAAATGGGACGAAGCCGAATCCGCGTCTACCGTTTAACGGCCCGATTGCCCGGACAACTCAAGGCCAGCGCCTTCATCAGTCGTGCGGGGGAGTTGCTAAAGATTCAACTGCCGGACCGCTTGCAACTGGTCAATGATGCCATCGTTGGCCCCTAACCAAGGACCCCACCCATGATCGAACTGGAAGGCCTGACCAAAGACTTCGGATCCCTGCGAGCCGTCGACGGGATCAGCCTGAAAATCCCACGCGGCGAGTTCTTTGCCGTCCTGGGCCCCAACGCGGCAGGGAAAACCACCACCATCAAGATGATGGTCGGACTCATTCGCCCCACAGCAGGTAGAGCCCGGATCGCTGGGTTCGACATTCAGGAAAACCCGTTGGAAGCCCGATCCCGCCTGAGCTACGTCCCCGACTTCCCCTTTCTCTACGAGAAACTGACACCCGCGGAGTTTTTAAGGTTCACTGGCCGACTGTTCCAGTTGCCCGACGATAAAATCCGCGCGGGCTGCGACGAACTGGTGCCCCGATTCAATCTGGAAGACTGGCTGGACCAACCCATTGAATCCCTCAGCCACGGCACACGGCAGCGAATCGCCATCGCCAGCGCTCTGCTGCACCACCCAGAGGTCTTCATCATTGATGAACCCATGGTGGGCCTGGACCCCCATCATGCGCGGGTCGTCAAAGACATCCTCCGGGAGCGGGCGACACAAGGCATGACCGTCTTTCTCAGCACCCATCAAGTCAGCGTTGCCGAAGAAATGGCCGATCGGATTGGCGTCTTCCATCGAGGCCGGGTGATCGCCTGCGGCACCGCAGCAGAACTGCGAAGCCAATCCCAAACATCCGGGTCCCTCGAGTCCGCTTTCCTGACACTCACCCGCGAAGATGAAACCCGTGCTGGCCCTGCAGCCCCCTGAACCCCTGAACCCCTGAAAGCCGCAGCATCGCCGGCGCACCTGAAAACCAGGCTCCACCGGCACGATGCCATGGAATCGTTACGACGATGCCCCGCCACCGGAGCCGGTCTCTTCCGCACTCATCGTCTTGGGAGCCGAGGTCAAAAGTTGTTCTGCCAATTTGCTCAGTCGCTGATTCTCCCGCTCCAACCGTTCCAATTCGGCAGTGATGAAAAACACATCGCCTCGATCCATTTCCTTCTCAACAGATGCGATAGCATTGTTGAACCCCTTGTCTCCGACGCTGCCGGCCGTCTCCTTCAAGGCAGTAATGCGGGTCCAGGCGGCATTGCGTTGACCATGTGACAGGGCGGTCCGAGCAAACGTCAGCGTTTCCTTGGTCTCGGTATTGACCGCCTTGAGCATCTTGCCATAGGCATGACTGTTGAGACCGGATTTTTCCTGAGCCTCTTCCAACGGTGTCTTGCTGGCCGCCAGTGTTTCCAACCTCTCGGTCAATGCCCCGGTATCCATCATCGGAGTGCAGAGGATGATTTCCAGATCCTGAAAACGCGGGTCCGCTTTCACCTGTTTCGCAAAATCTGAGCCAGAACCGCTCTCGTCCCGGGTCCCGACAAGACACAATCGAACCACCAATCCGCCATCGATTAACTTCCAGGCCTCTGCCGTGGAACCGGCCTCCACCACGTCCAAGTTGAGTCCAGAAATGCAAGACTGCAGCCGATTACGGTTCAAAATATCATCATCGACAATCAACACCGTGTGGCGGGATTCCACGGGTTTTTCAGCGTCGGAAGGAGCCTCAATCCGGATGAATTCGGTGTGCTCACGAAGCGCAGGCTCCAACTCCTGGATTTCGGCCGGTCGCAGTTCCAAAACGATGCCCAACTGCCCGCCTTTGCCCAAAGTGGACCGAGCGCGCGAATGGATTGCAGTGAGCCAAGTCTCCCAAGGGCTGGACGACACCTGCTGTCGCAAGGTGACCACCTCATCTGCAAGCGGCGCCAACTTATCCACTTCGGACCGAAGCGTCTTGTTAGAGCCTTCCAACTCGCGAATGCGGGAAGCGTATTTTGCAATGTTCTCAGCCATCTTGGCATCGGCTGCCGACACCGGTGTCGCCTCCTGTATTGCCACATCAACGGCCTTGTGAAGACCTCGAACCTGAAACCAGAGCAAACCAAGAGTGAAAAGACCCAACACACACCCTCCGACACCCGCCAGCAGTTTGATTTGTACCAGTTCCTGAAAGTGGCCGGTCGAGAACTTCTCCAGGGATCGTTCCAAAATCCCCAATCGTGACTCCAACTCACTCCTGGAAACCCTCAATCGCGCGTAGATCATTGAGCGATCCTGTTCACCAATCTGCCGTTGAAAATTGGTGAAATCCGGAAGAAACCGTTTGCTGTAGTAACTGTCCAACTGGTCGAACGCTTCCTGATTTTCGCCCTTGAGACCGGATTGCCTCAATTGCTGCAAACCGTTCGTCATCGAGTCCTTGACACCGGTCAATCGCTTCGGCAAGTCCGTCGAATAAGAATCGGGATTATCCGAGAGAATCTTTCCCAGACCAACCAACTCCAAACGTATTTGTTCGGCACCGTTGCGAGCTCGACTGACCTTACTGAACAGATCGATGGGCTTGGATCCCATGGCCAGTTCCAAAATCAGCCCCAAGACAGAGATACTGATGATGGCAACGAGCGAAGTGAACCAGGCTTGGTTCACCCGCGTATGGACCGATATATCGGACATGTGAGGCGGGGCAGACTGTTTCCAGCCCAAGGCCGGAATGTCAGGGAGACTATCGGATCAGTTCCCTCACAACTTGAGGAATCACCCCTCCCGACAAACCAAGGTGTCCACTTGAGTCCATCGTGAGTCCGGCTCGGGATAGTCCCGATTGCAATGAAGACCTCGACTTTCTGGACGTTGCAAAGCGCTGGACACGATGATCTCGGCCACGGTGGCCAGATTCCTCAACTCCAGCAAATCGGCCGTGACAATGAAATTCCAGTAGTACTCGCGGATCTCCTCTTGGAGGTTTGCCAAGCGCTTCTGAGCCCTGCGAAGGCGTTTGGTGGTGCGGACGATCCCGACATAATCCCACATCAAGCGTCGAATCTCGTCCCAATTGTGGGAGACGACCACCATCTCGTCTGGATCGGTCGCCTGCCCTGTCTGCCAAGGTGGAATCGAACAGACTCTTTCAACGACTGGCAGCGACAAGACGCGCATGGCTGCCCGATGCGATACCACCAAGGCTTCCAACAGGGAATTGCTCGCCAAACGATTGGCGCCATGCAAACCGGTGCAAGCCACCTCCCCGACGGCCAGCAATCCCGGCAGGGCGGTCTGGCCATCCAGATCGGTTGCGACCCCGCCACACTGATAATGCGCGGCAGGAACGACCGGGATCCAGTCCTTGGTCATGTCGATGCCGAACTCGAGGCATCTTGCGTAAATAGTCGGGAAATGGCTGAGGATGAAATCGCGGGATCGGTGCGTGATGTCCAGATAGACACAGTCAGCACCGGTTCGCTTCATCTCGGAATCGATCGCCCGGGCCACGATGTCGCGTGGAGCCAGTTCCAAACGAGCATCGTACCGCTGCATGAAACGTTCCCCCCCTGGAGTGCGAAGGATGCCCCCTTCACCACGAACGGCCTCTGAGATGAGAAACGACTTGGCCTGGGGATGAAACAAGCAGGTGGGGTGGAACTGGATGAACTCCATGTTCAGGATCGGCACGCCCGCCCGATAAGACATCGCCACCCCGTCGCCGGTCGCGATGTCCGGGTTGGTGGTGTACAAATACACCTTGCCGCATCCCCCTGTCGCGAGCAGCACCGTGGGAGACTCGAAGACATCCACCCGCCCTTCCGGGTTGCTCAACACATAAACCCCAGCACAGCGATTCGGTCCCGGCATCCCTAGTTTGGCCGTAGTGATGAGGTCGATCGCCAGATGGTTCTCAAAAACGGTGATCGCGGGATTCGCTGCCACCGCCGCCAAAAGAGCCCTCTCGATCTCGCGACCGGTGGCATCGGCCGCGTGAAGGATACGGCGTTTGGAATGCCCGCCTTCCTTGGTCAGATCCAACTCGCGTCGACCGCCACCCCCAGGAATATCCCGCTCACTGAACTGAGCCCCGATGCGCATCAACTCCGCGATGCGTTCGGGACCTTCTTCCACGATGGTGCGGACCGCCGATTCCCGACACAGACCCGCTCCCGCCTCGAGGGTGTCTTGGACGTGCAACTCAAAGCTGTCTTCGCGGCTGGTGACCGACGCGATGCCACCTTGCGCCCAATTCGTGTTGGAATCGGCGCGGTTTTTCTTGGTGATGATGGCCACCCTCCCACGAGTGGCCACCTTGAGGGCGTAGGTCAGGCCGGCAACACCGCTTCCCAAGACGATGAAGTCGAACGAATGGGTCTGTGCAGAAGACATCAGACCTAGGAACCACTGGCGCCGTGGTACTCGATCCGAACGATCTTGGTATCCGAGTTGTTACCCCAATCTTTTCCGTACTCGATCAGATACAGGCATCCATCAGCTCCCAACTCCAGATCCATGGGACGCTTGAAGGTGCTCGCTGGCATGAAGCGCTCCATCATCCACTTGCCATCGGCTGTCTTGGCGATGTTGTCGTTGGCATCGAGTTTCACGGCGATGATCCAATTGCGGGACCACTCATAGATGAACAAGGTGTGATCGAACTCCTTGGGCAAGCGATGCGGTGATTTGTTCTTGGGATCGTAGTAATACACCGGTCCGGCCATGGCGGTCCGGCCTCCCGATCCCACGGCAGGGAATCGGGCCGAAGGCGAGGCTGGGTAATAGATGAAGGCGGGTTGGGCCGGCGGCAGATCTTGAATGCCGGTATTGTTGGGAGAGGTGTTCTTGGGATGCTCCGGATCAAAAACCATTCCCGAGGGATCCCAAGCATCCGGTTTGGCAGGCAGCGCAGGCAAATTTTCGGTCTGGCCCTTTTTCTTCAATTCGTCGATCTGCTTGCGAACTTGATCGTAGGCCTGCCGGGTATCAGTGGCACGCTGGCGATCAACGAAATTCACCTTGGTGTAAGGACGGTTGTCACCGACGAACATCGGCCAACCAAAGAACCCCGGCTTTCGGGCCTGGTTCACTTCGTCGAAACCGGCGGAGCCACGCTTGGCATCCGCATGCCCGGAATCGGGACCCACTTCTCCCCAATACAGATAACCCGTCTTGCGATCCACGGAGACGCGGAACGGATTGCGGTTACCCATCACGTAGACCTCAGGCCGTGTGCCTGCGGTGCCGGGCTTGAAGAGGTTGCCAGCGGGAATGTCGTACCCGCCTTGAGGGCGCGGCTTGATGCGAAGCACCTTTCCAACGAGGGAATTGGCGTTGGCTGCCGAGCGTTGGCCATCCCAAGGATAACGTCCTGAACGCTCATCATGTGGAGAGAAGCCGTCGGAGTCGAAGGGGTTGGTGTTGTCACCAATCGACATGTACAAGTTGCCCGCTGAATCGAAGGTCAAGGAGCCACCCACATGGCAGCATTGTTCACGTTGGGTCTCGACATCAATGATGGGCGTCTCCGAGCCCAGATCGAGTTGATCGCCCTTCACGGTGAAACGAGACACCCGAATGATGCCTACCTTGCCCTGGGAATTGGTGGTGGTCTCAGGCAGGGAACGGTTCACATAAATCCAATGATTCTTGGAGAAGCCCGGATCCAAGGTGATTCCAAGAGCGCCGTCTTCCAAGCCTGTGAAGGTCGGCAGTTTGGCAGCGACGACGGTCGTTTTTGTATCCGGCTTCCAGACCTTGACGATTCCCGCACGCTCCACCCAAAACACGCGCCCGTCTGCGGCGACCGTCAACTCCATGGGGTCGACAATGGTGTCTTTACGGGCTCCATCCACCAAGGCGTCCTCATCGAGAATCACCTTTTTGAAGGAAGCTTCTGGCGGAAGCCATGAATTGGTGGCTGCGGGTGCTTGTGCCAGAACTGGCCCCACCAGCGCCAATGCCATCGCGGCGCATAAACCGAAGGTGCTCATTGGTTAAATCCGACCGGATTCAGATCCAACAATCAAACCTGATTTGGAAATCATCCCAACAAAGTTCACGGTGACGCATCGCAGGAAGGATCCAACGAAGACTTCACCGGCCAGCGGCCGATCGACTACCTAGGCCCCTCCCCATTTTCAGACAGGCTCTGAGAAATCGACCATCAAGGGCTGCCAAGAATCTCCTGCTCCATGAGCCGCAAACGCTCGGTGGTGACTTGGACCAGAACCCGAATCCGCGGATCCACATCGCCTCTTTTGACAAGATTCCCTGAATTGCTTCGCTCCCGAAGATACGGATCCAAAACATCCATGAGACGGCGCACCTGATCAAAACGGGTCCGCAATTCAGGATCCACAGCGGCAGAATTCCGACGCGAGAAATATCGGGAACCCAAGACAGAAAGGTGCCGCAGTTGCGTCATCTTTCGCTCCAGGACCGGCAATTGGGCGGCAAATGGCCATTGCTCGATGGTATCCGAAAGTCGGAGAAGTCGCCGACCGACCGGAGAATTGGTCGAACGGGCCACCTCCACATTCTCCTGAAGGATGGATCGCAGGAACCGGTCAATCGTCTCCGTGGAGATTTCTCGAGACGCATTCTGCACATAAAACGCCGAAGCCTGCACCGCCCACCACTTCTCCACCTCCAGCAGGCTTTGAAATTCGGCCTGGTAGGTCTTCAAAAATCCTGTTTGCCAGTTCAACGATTGGTTGAAAGAAAAAACTAGGGAACCCAAGGAGCCACCGCCTCGCCCCAACAATCGGAGGTGATGAACCAACAACGCTGACGAACCCTGAAACAACTGGAATTGATTCGTGTTGCTCGTCAGGGAATCGGAGGGAAATGCCATCACATCGAATCCCAGCGGCGATCGTCCAGATGTCTTGGCGGCAATCGCCACCAAGGGATCCATGGACCGACTGAGATCCTTGAACTCTCGATTCATCTGCGGCACCAATTCCCGACTCGACTCGCCAATCAACAGCGTCGTGATTCCCTCAGACAACCAGAGCGGGATGGGATTCAGCTGATTGGGGTTTCCTCGGTTAGCTATTTCCAAAAGTAGTGCCTCGACCGTCGTTCGGACCAAGAGTGTCCAATGCACGCGCTCCTGAAATTCCAAAGTGTACCGCCAACCATCGGCATACTGAGTCGCAAAGATTCTGGCCGGAGGCAGCCTCGAAACCTCCGGAAGGATTCGTACAACAATGGAACCGTTGAAGCGGTCTTCAATTTTGAGGACGCGCAACAACTCCCCCTTGATACGCTCACAGGAAACAGAAAGGAGCGCCGGGGTCAGGTTCGCAATACCCTGCGAATCCATGGGCCTTAGGGGTGTCAACGAAACGGTGCGCTGAGGACCGCCAGGAACCAGAACGGAATTCCGCGATAGATCCTCTTTGATCGAGGACTCCCCAAGAACAATGAACTGACCGGAACGACTTCGAGTCGGGACGCTGGAAGGGCGTCGATTGCGAGACTCAACCTGAGAGTGCAAGCCACCGCAGAAGAAAAACAAGATCCAAGCCCAACGGAAGATTTTCAAAACGTTCCGCATAGAAAACTGGATCAAAGCACCATGCTCACGATGCGGACGGCTTGGGAGTCGGAGCCGGTTTAGAACCACTCGAAGATCCGGAATCGCTGGCTGCAGACGATTTGTAGCCCGAGCTGCGATAATCGGTGATATAGAATCCAGAACCTTTGAACAGAAGTCCTGCACCTCCGCCCACACCGCGCTTTACCTTACCCTTGCCCCACTTCTTTCCTGGGCAAACCTCTTTGGGGCATTGCGTCAGCGGCTCATCGCTCATCCTTTGAGAAACGTCGAACTCCGCTTGGCATTTCAAACAAACGTATTCGTAGGTTGGCATAACTGATTCTAGTTCCAGCAGTGACCGGGATTATCAGAAAAGTCAAAACACGGTTTTAAAGCCGATCC